>NHDN01000012.1 GCA_002171765.1 Verrucomicrobia bacterium TMED60 | reverse complement strand
CCCAATCATCACTTTGACAGGTAATTCATCGATAACGCATGAAGCAGCCACNGCTTACACCNATNNNGGNGCNGGNTGGACGGATACATTGGATGGCAGTGGAACATTGACCGCCANTGGAACCGTAGATGTCAACACCGTGGGAGCATACACCTTGACTTACGACTANACGGATGCAGCNGGAAATGAGGGGGTGCAAGTAATCCGAACGGTGAATGTGGTGGACACCACCAACCCAATCATCACTTTGATGGGTGATGCCACCATCACCCATGAAGCAGCCACTGCGTACACCGATTTAGGAGNGGGCTGGACAGATACATTAGATGGGAGTGGGACTTTAACTGCGACTGGAACCGTGGATGTCAACACCGTGGGAGNATACACCCTGACCTACGATTTTACGGATGCAGCGGGAAATGCGGGGGTGCAAGTAACCCGGACGGTGAATGTAGTGGATACCACAAAACCAGTAATTTCTCTACTTGGAGATCGAAATGTGACTCATTCGGTATGGACTGCCTACAGCGATGCTGGTGCNGAGGCAAGCGACACTTTAGANGGAAATCTGACTGCTAAGCTTNTCCTTACCAATGGTATGGATGTGAACCTGCCCGGAAGTTATTTGNTNANCTATCATGTGCAAGATGCTGCAGGAAATGATGCGGTTTCGGTAACCAGAGAAGTACAGGTAGTCAATCAAGCACCGACCCAAATTTATTTATCCAATTTATCCATTGAGGAAAATCTTCCCGCAGGGANTGAAGTGGGTACTTTTTCAACTTCGGACCCAGA
This sequence comes from Verrucomicrobia bacterium TMED60, assembly GCA_002171765.1. Next base: position 66,961 of record NHDN01000012.1, on the reverse strand, counting down.
TGATCCGGATCATAACCGATCCTATCAATACTCTCTGGTGGGTGGGGAAGGGATGGCATCCTTTGAACTTTCTAGTAGGGGTGCCATCCAATCTGCTGAGGTCTTTAATTATGAGTCAAAACCTTCCTATGCCTTAACCATTCGGACTATGGATGAATTCGGGGGCAGCCTGGATCAAAATTTTACCATCGAGATATTGGACGCTTTTCATGCCATTGTTGATACCGGTGCGATTGTAGAAGTGGGAGATAGTTTTGTATCTTTGAGTGGAGAGGTTCTGGATTCCGGTGGTTTGGCGGGAGTCGGGCAGCGTGGATTTTTGGTGTCGACGNTACCGGAGCCGATTTATGGAGACTGGGAATCGATTCANACCCAGGCTGGAAGTGGGGTAGGGCCGTTTAATGCCCAAGTGAATGGTCTGAAGCCAGGGACTCAATATTATGCCACCGCTTATGTGGTTGGCTATGAGGGAATTAGTTATGGAGCGAGTNAGAAGTTCTCGACTACCAAGNCAGGGCAACCCCTCTTTATCACCGATGCCCAGAAGGTTGAAGGTTCCCAAGGATGGTGGAGTAGTNCATGGCTGGGNGAATTTTATGAAGTGGATCANAATGGATGGCTATTACATGCTCAAATAGGTTGGTTATTTGCGGTGCCAGACGCCACAGATGGTATCTGGTTCTGGACCGATAAATTAGGCTGGATTTGGAGTAAGGCAGGTGTCTTTCCCTATTTTCATGCCAATGATTCCCAGGGTTGGATTTTCTTTCANGGGAATGATGCGAATCATTCCTTGTTTTATGATTATCAAAACCAAGACTGGATCATAATCCAAAAATAATTGATGAAGATCCTTGCTTTCCAGATACTCAGCCTACTACTGATTTCCCTTTTTGCTTCCCATACGTGGGGGGAGGAAAAGTCGGATAGCATGGTCTCTGGTGCTTTCATTGTAGTGGAAAAAGAGAATCCAATCTCTTTCTTGAATGCTTCCGGTGAACCAATGGANAAAAAAGTCGAAGTTGGTTCNGTTTTAGAGCCTGANGAATGGGCTCTTTCNGGGAAGGGNGGTAAGTTAAGCTTATTACTTTCGAACGGAACCTTGGTTACCTTATTACCCAACACTAAAATGAAGTTGGGGGATTTTAATCAGATCCCATTTGAACCGGGGGATCTCAAGGTATCCGATCTAAAAGAAGAACCGAGTTCTTCCCNGGTTTCTTTGGATCTGGATTTTGGGGCTTTGGTGGTCAAGACCAAGAAGCTCAACAAAAAGTCCTCGTTCGAAATCGTCACCCAAGTTGGAACNGCNGGCATTCGAGGAACCGAGTTTCAAATCGGATCACAACCAGAATCAGGNATGCAACTGGATGTTACCGAGTCCACCGTTGAATTTACTCCNNCAGGAGGAAGTNCAACTCCAGTAAGTCAAGGNACTGGGTTGGATTTTTCCGGANCAGGCTCAGTAATTCCCCGAGCCGTTAATCCGGTAGTGGCTCAAGGCATTGCAGCAGTCACTGCTTCTGCGAGCATAGCTTCTGATAATATTTCTTTAAGTGCGGTGAGCGATGCCATGGATCTAACTGCTTTGGAAACTGGTGAGCTTGGTGATGGATCCGAACAAGCCGAAGGGGATGATGGAGATAGTAATTCCAATGAGTCTCAAGATGCCGGCAGTGAAGATGCTGGAGGACAGAGTGGGGAAAGCCCTCCCGCTTCGGTAGAAGATGCCCCCAGTTCTACGAACGAAATTTCCCCGGGTGAAACACCCATGATCGATTCCATCCTAGAATCTGATGCGGACGCAAAGCAGACCCGGGAAACTGGGAAGCTGAGCAAGAATTCAAAAAAAATGGCAGGTTTACCTTTCAGCAAGGCACAGCTGGATACCTTCTATGGGTTTTCAGATGAAATACAGAGTGAATTATTATCCATGGAAATAAGCGATACTTTACGATTACTTGATACAGATGGCTTCACTCAGTCTCTCGCTAATAAATTGTTTTCTTTTACGGCAGAAACCCAAAGCATGATTCTCAAGCTTGAAGACTCCCAACTTATCAGTTTGCTGAACGCAGGCATGGGGGAGGACTTAATATTGTCCGCAATAAGCTTGGAATCAGTGGACTTGTCACATCCTAAAAATATTCCAAATTCAACCCCTGATTCCACACTCGATCAGAAAGTGCTTGAATTGGGTGATATCCTTAGGGCTTCGGGAAATACAGAAATTTTTGCTGAGATTGAGGAGATGAACAATGGAACTTGGACAGAATCATGGATTGAAATTGCCAAAACGGGAAACCTGCTTGTTCAGGATTTCAACCTTGCTTCAGATTGGGAGAATTTATCGGTCTTGGAATCTTCCCTGGCGATGGCAAACCCATTTTATGAATCGATCTCTACTCTGTACAATCAATTACTTTTTGATCAAATGGATGCGGGCATGAACCCATCGGTAATCGGAGGAAAATCATTTTCTATTGCTTCCGGAATGTATGATTTCTCCCAGATGACCGGAGATAAAACGGGTCTGTTACTCGGTGCCTCAGAAAGTTTGAGTTTGGATGGAACGATTGAGTTTACTCAACAAAGTGGACAGCCCGCTCAAGTGGTAGTTGCGAGTGGAGGGACCATAGAGGTTACTGCTGGCACAAACTTAAAGTCTGCCCTATCTGATTTAGTGGTTTCGGTAAGGCAAGATATATTACTTCAAGAAGTGACCTTGGAGAGTGCACGGGAGGTGGCGATTCGGAGCTTGCGGGACCTTCAACTCGAACAGGTATCGGTCAATGCCGCGGATCAAGTGCGTTTTCGTGCTAACCGAAACTTGGATGTGGATGGCTTACAATTGAGCCAGTCCCTACCGAAACTGATCATGGAAGCGACTACAATCCGTCTGAGGAACCTTGACTTCCCATCTGCTACCTCGGTCCAATTAAACAGTTTAAAGGGAGCGATTGATGGCAAGTATCCGAATTTTGGAACCGGAATCTCTTTGGAACAGCAATTGGGCCGGGTAAATTTCATTGAAAATGTGAGTTCGGGTGGAAACCTGATCCAGGACCGTCCAAGTTTTGATCAATTTGGTGGAAATATTTCGATCGGTAAGTTCCGCAATCCATAAAAAATTTCCTTTTGAAGGTTTGACCTTCATGGAATCCTTCTTTTTGATTCTTTTTCATGAGAAGGTTACTCATCCTACTTTCTACTGTATTGGGCGTTTGCTCTGCATCTCTGGGGCAATCCTCACATTTGTTGCTTCTCTCCCAAGGTGATGGGGCTTTAACATCCTCTGGAAGTGGAAAAGTTCAACTGTCCAAAGCTAGCTTTTTACCTAAAGGTCAGTTGATCTCAGTGCGACCCCGCAGTGGGATCGAGACTCTTTCTTCCGGTTTTCAATTTCGGTTTGGGTCAGACACCCGATTCATGATATCCGACCAGGCGATCGAGTTGAGTGAAGGTTCGATCATGATTCGATCTCGAAAAATTAGCAATTCAACCACCCTACATGGACCTGAGTCAAAAATTCAGATCAACGGTGCAGGTTGTTTTCTGGTTGAAGTTGAAACCAATGGTGGGCTGAAGGCTGTTACCATTCTAGGTCGTTTGGATTTAATGGATTTGAATTCGGGTGAAGCCTTGGACTTGCTCCCAGGAGAATTGGTCTTTCTAATGCCGGGAGACCGCGGTTTTGCTGAAAAGGTAAGTGTAAACCTAAACAGGTTGATCGAGAGTTCATACTTAGTTTCTGGCTTCCCCAATAATACTTCGTTCCAAAGTTCTTTAGCTAGTGTTGCCAGCGCTCAATCCAATTCGATTGGGGTGGTTTACGGGGCTGAAGTCGGCGATGCCAAGGCGGTGGACAGTTTTGAAGTGGTTCCCAGCAAAGCGGTTAAAAATAATAATTCCCCTATGCCCAAAGCAAGTCCCACTGTAGTAGCGAATTCTTCTAGTTCTGATCCATTGTTTGAACTTCTTGGCCGTGTCCCCAAGAGGATGAAACCCGCAGTAAAGGAAGATAAGGCTTTAGATCTCAGGATACAAGATTTACCCAACCCGACGAGTCGACCTTTTCCAAGTCGCTTGCTGCGCCAGAATTAACTTTTTCATACCACAATCAAAATTATTATGAATTTCGACTTTTCTTTACCCATGTTTTTGGCCTCCGGTGGCGGGCACGATTATCTTTATGGTTTATTCTTCTTAATTGTTGCTCTGGTCATCGGGGCAGCAACTCGTCAGTTTCTTCAAATTGTAAAGATCCCACTTCCCTTTACCGTTTTACTTTTGTTGATCGGCTTGGCCATGGGATTCTTAAACCGACTTTTTGGACCCCATGGTGGTCATAGTCATGAAGGGGGTCATACCGAGCATGCGACCGGATTATGGGCGAAATTCATCGATACCCTAAGTGGTGCCATTACCTGGGGAGGAAACCTGGATGGTCACTTGATTCTCTATGTATTTCTTCCGATTCTTATCTTTGANGCNGGTTTTGCCTTGGATGTNCACACTTTTAAAAAGTCTTTTCTAAATGCNTTCTATCTNGCAGGCCCGGGCATTGTAACTGCCACAGTCATGACCGGAACCATCTTCTGGGGAATTATTCAGGTGTTTGGATCGGAGGGTGGGGTACTCCAAGACTGGAATCCTGTTGCCGGTGACTCCGCAGCTTTTATCTGGCTGGCCTCGATGTTATTTGGGGCCGTGGTTAGTGCCACCGATCCAGTTGCAGTGGTAGCTTTATTGAAGGAATTGGGGGCGAGCAAGAAATTGGGAACCCTTATTGAAGGGGAGTCCTTATTGAATGANGGNACNGCGATTGTTGCTTTTGTNCTNTTAATTGGNGTNGTTACGGGTGCNGAAGCTTTNACNGGTACNNGTAGTTTCTTAGGNNCAGCTGCGGTTGGATTTGGTCAAATAGGTGCAGCCGGTGGATTAATCGGTGTCTTCTTAGGCCTTATCGCCATTCTCTGGGTCCGGAAGGTATTTAACGATCCTATGATTGAAATCACAGTGGTATTAGTGACCTCCTATGCCGTNTTCTTTATCTGTGAGCATTTCTTTCATGTTTCTGGAGTTCTTGGCTTGGTTGCACTGGGAATCGTNATGGCNGGAATNGGTCGGACTCGAATCAGTCCCGAGGTCGAACATTTCATGCATGAATTTTGGGAACTGGTCGCTTTCGTTGCCAATGTTATCATCTTTATTGTGGTTGGGGTAGTCATTGCCCAAAATGTTAACCCAACGCTCATGGATGGTGCCATTTTAGCTTTGGTCTACTTGGCCATTCATGTGGTGCGGGGTATCAATATGCTATTCTGTTATCCCTTGATGAAGAGGTCAGGTTATGGCCTGCCCGGCAAAGATGCAATTGTGGTATGGTGGGGAGCTTTGCGTGGTGCAATTGGTCTGGCTTTGGCCTTGGTGGTGTACAGTGAACAGTTTAGGTATGAATTTTCGGTCTCCGAGGGAGGTCAAGGATATGGCGANAATACCACCTCCGCATTNGTGGTAGATAAANAGAANGCGGATCTTGTCCTTTCAAGTGATGTAGACCTCTTTCAGGGAATGACGATGACAGAGGCTGATATTGTGGTCTCNGGTGGAAANNTTNTCAGTATNAGTCAAAGCNCAGATCAAGCNATTAAAAACCTTGGNGGGTTTNGTTCNAATGAGGCGGCNCAGGTNAGAAGTGATNTTNAANNCNNANANAANGTTGTNATGATTCTAGGAGAAGGATCGGGTGCGGTTGCTCAAGCCTCTCTGGTTGGCATTTCATCCGGAGTTCGAGATCAATTTCTATTTTTGATTTCTGGAATTGTTTTGCTCACCCTTTTAGTGAATGCAACCACGGTTGGGCCCTTGGTGAATGCTCTCGGATTAACCAAACTCCCAGCGGTTAAAAAACTGATGTTTTCAAATGCTTCTGGAAATGTTGCGGATGGTTGTGAGAATGAAATGGAATTGTTGAAGGACGACCGCTTTCTCAGTGGCGCAAATTGGGGCTTGGTGCGTGAATATTTACCCGATCCTGTAGCCTATCCTCTGACCTCGGACGAACTTGCATCCATGGATACTTTGGCCGAAACTCGGAGAAGGCTATTGGAACGCGAAAGAAGCAGTTACTGGGGGCAGTTTCGGGCTGGGTTATTAAGTGCCCGTGCGGTTGCATTACTGGATAATAACCTAAGTGAATTCTTGGATCTTCAGGGTAAGGTGCCCATGACGGAGCGTGGTTATCTTGATAAAGTCTGTGGAATTAGTAAGTTAACCGAAGCAATTCGTGAAGTTCCTCTAGTTAAAGGTTATTTCACCGATAAAATAACCGTTAGTTATGACTCTGCAAAAGCCTTTGTGGTCGCTCAGCAGGAGATGGCCAAAATGGTTGATACTCTGGTCAAAGAACTGGATGAATCCGGTGATCCTGAAAAAGTCGGAAAAGCATCTCGATTATTGAAGGATGAAATTCGTCAAAACCGNTTGAAGGGTTTGGAATTTATTCGAAACATGCATGAAAANTATCCTGAGGCTACGGTTGGTATTGAAACCAAGGATGCCATTCGTTCTATCCTCAATCATGAGCGGAATACGATTAAGAAATTAAAGTCNGATGGTATGTTAGAGGCTGATGAAGCCGGTCGTTTGATTATCGCGGTGGAGGAAAGGATGAAGACGGTAATGGAAAGCTCACTTTCCCTTCGCTTACCGGAACCGGAAGAAGTACTTCGTGAGGTGACCTGGCTTAAAGGAATGCCGGAAGAATTGATNNGTAAGATTGTGACNGCCTCAGAACCCAAGGCTTACAATACAGGNGATACGGTNATGAAACANGGNGATGATGGCGATGGAATGATTGTGATNACCCGTGGAAGNGTNAANGTTTCGATTGGCGATTTAGTCGTGGATATCATGGGTAGAGGNGCTGTAATCGGTGAAATGGCAGTGTTAGGTGGAATTCCAAGGACTGCAAATGTTGTGGCTGACTCCTCAGTGACTGCTCTTTGGTTAACCACTGCATCGATGCAAGCGATTATGGCAGAATCTCCTCAACTTTCGGGGAGTCTCTGGAAAACCGCAGGTATGAGGTTTGCAGAGAATCTTCTTGGCACCAAGGATCCATACAATGGTTGGGACCAAATGAGACTCCGCCGCTGGCTTAATGAAGGTGAAGTCTCCGGACCTGCAGATGGTGAAAATGTAAATCTTTACGGAAAGACTGCGATTTTAATTGCCGGAAAGGCTACGGTAAGTGGACAAGAAGAACCTATAACCGCACCTGCTCACTTAGATTTGCCTGAAGCAGTCTTCACTGAAAACGCTAAAATTTTCATCCGAAATTCTTGATTGTCTTTGACAGTGGCGGAGAGGGCGGGATTCGAACCCGCGGTACCTTGCGGTACACAGCATTTCCAATGCTGCACAATCGGCCACTCTGTCACCTCTCCAGTAGCAAATAAGCCTTATTTAAATGTCTTTGCTTCGCATCTTCGTCAACGCTCAAAATTTGAACGCNGCAGATTAACTTTAATGAAAATTCCCAACTTTTCATTGATATAAGTCTTTTGGTGTTTGCTTGTCGTTTAAGATTGGTTAGTAAGGTATCGAATGATTGCCAACGAAGTTGCTTACAACGGAAAGGTTGAAGGGGATGTCATTGTGACGAAAGCGGATGCCGTTATTAATTGGATTCGAAAACATTCAGTATGGCCGATGCCAATGGGGCTTGCCTGCTGTGCCATTGAATTGATGGCCTCTGCTGCTTCCCGCTATGATATTTCCAGGTTCGGGATGGAAGTTATGCGTTTTTCGCCAAGACAGTCAGATTGTATGATTGTTGCGGGTACCGTGACTTACAAAATGGCTGAGGTCGTGCGTAGGATTTATGACCAGATGGGAGATCCAAAATGGGTCGTGGCCATGGGGGCTTGTGCTTCAACCGGAGGGATGTATCGGTCCTATGCTGTAATGCAGGGAGTGGATAATATTGTTCCGGTGGATGTTTATGTGAGTGGTTGCCCCCCACGCCCGGAAGCTTTGTTGGATGCGATGATGAAATTACAAGACAAAATCGGTAATGAATCTTCGGTTGAAAATCTTACCAAGACTGCCCCTGCAGTATCCAGTTAACCAGCGATGATTGATCAGGACTTCATCGACGACTTGCTTGCAAAGCATTCCTACCTTGGTTTTATCAGCCATGAGGATTGTTTGACTTTATCTTGCAGTCGTGATCATTGGGTTAATTTTGCTTCTTACCTCAGTTTAGAAGAAACCTTTGATCTTTTGGTTGATTTAACCGCCATTGACCATGGTGAAGATGCAGAAATTCGTTTCTCAGTCGTTTGTCACTATTACTCNCGNGTTCATCATGANTACATNCGTNCTCATGTTGAGTGTGCGAGNAATGAAAANCCNGAAATTCCTTCTCTATCTTCAGTATATCCATCTGCAGATTGGCATGAACGGGAGACTTTTGATATGTTCGGGATTCAATTTTCGAATCATCCAAACATGAAACGAATCCTAATGTGGGACGATTATCCTTATTTTCCACTGAGGAAAGAATTTCCATTGGCTGGAATCGATACGCCATTACCAGCTCCTGATGTCGTTGAGGTTACGAAAGCATCGGTTGAGCCTGCTCCCATGATGGGAGGGCCATTTGTTTCTTCTGGAAGTGGACCCATGAGTGATTCTGAACCTAGGGCAAAAGATGAGAGTTGGACTGAAAAATCGGAAAAACCAGGATGAGCCCAACCACTACTAAGGAAATTTCTATTGGGGATGTAGCCGCTCGACAAGCGGCAGGCATTACCCAGATGGAGGGGGAGGAGCGCATGGCATTGAATGTGGGTCCATCTCACCCCACGACCCATGGTGTCCTTCGCTTGATCTTAGAATTAAACGGGGATATGATCGAAAAGTGTGAACCTGTACTCGGCTATCTTCATCGTGGAGATGAAAAGATTGCCGAAAACATGACTTACAACCAGTTTGTTCCCTACACGGATCGGCTGGATTATCTTGCTCCCTTGGCCAACAATGTCGCTTATGCAATTTCAGTTGAAAAGTTGACAGGATTGGAACTGCCAGAAAGATGCCAGGCAATTCGTGTTCTTGTTTGTGAACTTGCCCGAATCTCGAGCCACCTTCTTGGCATGGGTGTTTTTGGCATGGATGCTGGAGCATGGACCCCGTTCATGTACACTTTCACGGAGCGAGAAAAGCTATACACTCTTTTCGAAGAATTGACCGGGGCCAGGTTTACCACAAGTTTCACCAGGATTGGCGGGGTCGCTAATGATATTCCAGAAGGCTGGCTTGATCGTGTGTCCAAGTTTTGCGATGAACTCCCTCTTGCCACGGATGCGGTCGAGAAACTGCTCACTAGAAACCGAATCTTTCTTGATCGAACCGAGGGAATTGGGCAAATATCCAAGGAGGATGCGTTGGCATACGGTTTAACGGGTCCAAATTTACGAGCCTCTGGTATTGATTTAGACCTTAGAAAAGACAAGCCTTACTCTGGATACGAGAAATATGATTTTGATGTTCCTATTGGCACACGGGGNGATTGTTACGACCGNTACCTTGTCAGAATCGAGGAAGTTCGCCAAAGCGTTCGTATCATCAAGCAGGTCATAGCAGACTTNCCTTCGGGTGCTTGGTATGCGGAAGATGCAAANAAAATCTTCGCTCCACCCAAAGAGAAGATTTTAAGCAGCATGGAAGAATTGATCCAAAATTTCATGATCGTCACGGAAGGCCCNCAAATTCCCTCGGGAGAAGTTTACTTTGAAGCGGAAAATCCCAAAGGTGCACTNGGGTTTTATATTGTTTCCAAGGGNGGTGGCGTACCTTACCGGATGAAAATTCGNGCTCCAAGTTTTTGTAATCTNAGTATTCTTGAGAAATTGGTTCCCGGTCACCTGCTTTCCGANATAACGGTTATATTGGGCAGNTTGGATTTCGTTATGGGAGAATGCGATCGATAATAATTTACGATGAATCTTTCTGAAGATACCATTGAACAAATNGATCAAATCATTCCGAAATATCCGGANAAGAGAAGTGCTGCTTTNATGATCATCCACCTTATCCAAGATGAAATTGGTGCGATCGATCTNGAAGCTTGTGAATGGATTGCAGAAAAGTTGGAAGTNCAACCNATAAATATTCAAGANTTGATNACNTTTTATCCCATGCTTCGGGAAAANCCTTGGGGGANAAANCATCTNCGAGTTTGNNGNACTTTACCNTGTGCCNTGCGTGGTTCNTATGCAACCTGCCAATCCTTGGAAAAGAAATTAGGGGTAAAGGAGGGGCATGTGAGGGAAGATGGTCAATACTCCCTTGAGTTTATGGAATGTTTAGCAGATTGCGGAGAGGGTCCAGTAGTTATGGTGGATGAGCAAACTTACGAAAATGTCGATGCCGAAAAAGCAGGACTCCTTGCGGATCTTTTACTCAANGGAAAACTGGATGATTCCAAAAAGTTTATCAGCTATGAGCAAGCCCTGGTTTGCGAGTCTAGAACCAAGGCATCGGTTAAATCTAAATCTTNTAAGAAATGATCAAAAAGAACACACCCAAGGAAAGAAGAATTATTCTCAAGCATGCGGACGATCCCAAGTACTCCAATAGGATCGGTTGCTACCTTCGCGAAGGTGGGTACGCCATGCTTAAAAAATCTTTTAAAATGAAACCCGAAGAGATTGGCGAAGAGGTTCTTCAATCCGGAGTTCGTGGTCGTGGTGGAGCCGGTTTTCCCGCTGGAATGAAATGGAAATTTTTAGACCGAAAGTCTGGGAAGCCTATTTATCTTATTTGNAATGCCGACGAGTCCGAGCCAGGAACCTTNAAAGATCGGCAAATTATCCATAAGGATCCTCANCAATTGATTGAAGGAATGATGATTGCGGCCTNCGCCATTCAGGCAAAACAGGCTTTCATTTATATACGGGCCGAGTTTTTTGAAGGTGCCAAAATTTTGGAACGTGCCATTGAAGAAGCTAAAAAGAAAGGCTTTTGCGGGGATAAGATTCTGGGTAGCAACTACAGTTGTGACTTGGTGGTTCACCGTGGAGCAGGAGCCTACATTTGTGGAGAAGAGACGGGCTTGATCGAATCTCTTGAAGGGAAACGACCTAATCCACGAATCAAACCACCTTATTTCCCAGCCGTATTAGGTCTTTATCAATGTCCCACGATTGTAAATAATGTCGAAACCCTATGTAATGTTAAGCATGTCATGGAAATCGGGGGCAAGGCCTTTTCTGAAATTGGAAAGCCCAACAACACCGGTACCCGAATCTGGTGTGTATCTGGTCATGTCAAGAAGCCTGGTTATTACGAATTCGAATGTGGTGCCCTTACTCTCGGAGAAATGATCTACGATGTTTGTGGTGGATTACTTCCGGGGCGTTCCCTGCAAGCAGTTATTCCAGGTGGCTCGTCATCCAAAATATTACGGGCGGATGAAAGGTTTTTAGGAAAGTTAAAGGATGGTACCGAGTTTGATTGGGGAGTTGAAGATATCCCTCTTGATTTTGACGGTCCGATGGCAGCAGGTACGATGTCCGGTTCTGGAGGAATTATCGTTATGGACGACTCTGTGGATATGGTTGAAGCTATGGCGAATATTAATGCATTTTATGCTCATGAATCATGCGGGCAATGCACACCCTGCCGGGAGGGTTCGCTTTGGATGCGAAAAATCACCAAAAGGATGTGTGATGGAGGTGCCAGAGAAGAAGATGCCGACCTCTTATTATCCGTGGCCAATCAAATTGAAGGCCGTACCATTTGTGCATTTGGGGAAGCCGCGGCCTGGCCAACCCAAAGTTTCATTGCAAAATTTCGTGATCATTTTGAAGACAAGGCCAAGAATCCCGAGCGAAAAAAGTCTTCATTACAATTGATTTAATTTACTATGATTTCACCCAAAAATGGTAAAGTGGTCCCCATCGTTCTAGACGGTAAGGTTGTGGAAGTCCCGGAGGGCATTAATCTAGTTGAAGCTGCCGCACTTCATGGGAAAGAAATCCCTCACTACTGTTACCATCCTCAGCTTAGTGTGGCTGGCAATTGTAGAATGTGCCTGATTGAGATGGGTACCCCGATGAGGGATCGAGCCACTGGAGATTCAATTCTCGAAGACGATGGCAGTCCCAAAATTGGTTGGATTCCCAAGCCAGTAATTGGATGCGCAACCAATGTATCCCCGGGTATGCATGTAAAAACGGAATCTCAAAATGTTTTGGATTGCCGGGAGGGAATTATGGAATTTCTTCTGGTTAATCACCCTTTGGATTGTCCGATTTGTGACCAAGCCGGTGAATGTCGTTTACAGGAATTTGCCACCGACTATGGCCGTGGATATAGCCGTTATGTTGAGCGTAAGAATGTCAAGCCCAAGAGAACCCGCCTAGGTCCGAGGGTCACATTAGACGATGAGAGATGTATCTTGTGCTCCAGATGTATTCGTTTTTGTCAAGAAGTGCCAAAAGATGATGTTCTTGGATTTGTGGATCGTGGAAGTTTTTCTACCTTAACTTGTTTTCCGGGTCGTGAATTAAATAATAATTATTCCCTGAATACGGTTGATATTTGTCCAGTTGGAGCTTTGACCAGTTCGGACTTCCGATTTAAGATGCGGGTTTGGTTCTTGAAGGAGTCAACTAGCATCTGTCAGGAAAGCAGTGCTGGTTGTAACACCACGGTTTCCAGCCGAGAAGGGGAAATTTTTAGAATTACACCACGGAGAAATGATCATGTAAATGATAGTTGGATGACAGATAGTGGTCGGGAGCTTTACAAATCGGTTAGGTCGAGTGAGCGAATTTCTTCCGCCCGCATCGAGAAAGAATCTACCACCAGCGATGCCGCACTTTTTAAAGCCATTCAGGTCCTGAAAGGTAAGTCTCTGGGTGTAATTGGCTCTTGTAAATCGAGTTTGGAGGAACAATATCTCCTGGCCCAGATTGCAAAAAAGACCAAAGCAAAGCGATTCCTTCGGGGACATTTTGGAGAAGATGATGGCATTTTGCTTTCTGCAGACCGAACCCCGAATCTTCGGGGTGCCCTGATCACAGGTTTGACAAAAACCTACCCGAAGGATCACCTCTCTGCACTTTCCCTTGCTATTGAAAAGAAACAAGTGAACGCCATCATCGTGGTGGGTGAAGACCTTTTGGATTCAAAAGTGGATCAAGCCTTACTTTCTAACATCCCAGTTGTTTTTATTGGTACTCATGAAAATAGCACTTCCCGAAACGCTCAAGTGGTTATTCCGAGCCTAACTGTATTTGAGAAATCTGGAACCTTTGTGAACCGTGGTTTTTTTGCCCAAGCTTTCAAACAGGTTGTTCCTGGCCCAGCAGGAGTTCTGCCGGACTTGAATATACTAACCCGAATACTCAACGGTTTAGTCGAGGATTCCGAGCACTCTGCTAACATTAATCAGATATGGGAAGAAATGTCCCGGGTACGCAATTCTGTTCTTAAAGAAGTTTCTTTCTCTCAACTCAAGAAGGCATCGGTTTTATTGAACGGTTCGAAGTGGTCTGAATTACCTTTTGTTGAGAAGGATGCATTGCATTACCAATCCTCTGGAAAAATTAAAGTCAAAGGATGATTGAGTTCATGCAATCTTTGGAAATTTGGCAAATTCTTGCCATTAAGGTTGTTTTTGCTCTGATGATGATTGGTGCAGTTATGACCATGGCTGGCTATTCCGTTTTGGCCGAAAGAAAGGTCAGTGCTTGGATGCAGGGCAGGGTGGGTCCAAATCGAACAGTTCTTCCCATTATTGGGAGTATTCCGATCATTGGCTCTTTCCTGCAGGGTTTAGGAATCTTTCAACCTCTTGCCGACGGGTTGAAGTTCTTATTCAAAGAGGAAATTGTTCCGGGACATGTTAATAAAATTTATTATTATCTTGCTCCAATCATAGCATTGGTACCGGCTTTGACCACGATGACGGTTCTTCCCTTCGGAGAATTTTTCACGGAAGCAGGTGAAACGATTCCTCTTATGCTTGCAGATTTAGATGTCGGAATTCTTTTCATTTTAGCGGTTTCTTCCCTTGGAGTTTACGGTATTGTTCTGGCAGGTTGGTCTTCTAATAGTAAATATCCATTTCTCGGTGGTATTCGATCCTCTGCCCAGATGATTTCTTATGAACTTGCGATGGGGCTTTCCCTTCTCCCTATTTTTCTCTGGGTGAGTAAACCTGGAGTTGAAGTATCTGGTTTAAGTTTGGTTGAAATCGTAAATTCTCAGCATCAAGCCATGTGGCTTTTNCTCGTGCAACCCGTTTCGGCTCTTATCTTTTTGATCGCTTTGTTTGCGGAAACCAATCGNTTACCTTTTGATATGCCTGAATCNGAGACGGATCTTGTCGGCGGATTTCATACCGAATACGGAAGTTTCAAGTTTGGTATTTTCTTTGTTGCTGAGTATGCCCATATCGTGATCGGNTCTGCAATTTTTACGATTATCTTCCTCGGTGGTTGGCATTTTTTNCCCTGGATGTCTGATCCCTGGCCCGCAAATTGGGTGGGAACAATTTTGGGGGTTGGTTGGTTCCTTACCAAAACCATCGGGCTTATCTTTTTCTTTATCTGGATTCGGTGGACATTGCCNCGATTCCGTTATGATCAAGTCATGGATTTGGGTTGGACTAAACTCCTGCCTTTGGCTTTAGCAAATCTTTTATTTTACATTATTTTAGTAACTTGGCTCGATCAGTCGGCCCTTTAAACCTAAATATCTTATGGCAAAAACAGTAGTCTTAGAACGCAAGCCCCTTTCGCTCTCCGAACGCACCTATTTGCCCCAGATTGCCACGGGCTTGAAAACCACATTTTCTAATATGTTTAAGCCAAAGGTTACCCTTCAGTATCCTGAAGAGAGACCGGTAATTCCACAGAATTATCGGGGTATTCCGACCTTGGTTAAAGACCCCAACGGTAGAGAAAAATGTGTGTCTTGCCAACTTTGTGAATTTGTCTGCCCACCCAAGGCGATACGAATAACTCCAGGTGAAGTACCGGAAGATGATTCAGATCGGGAACATGTTGAGAAAGCCCCTCAGGAGTTTGAAATTAACATGCTACGCTGTATCTACTGTGGATATTGCCAAGAAGTCTGTCCTGAGGAAGCGATTTTCCTGCAACAAGAGTATTCTTCTTCCGGGTATTCCCGGGAAGAATTAATTAATAAAAAAGATAAACTCTATGAACTTGGCGGGGTTCTTCCAGACAAACACTATAAATGGGACAAAAAGAAAGAAGCTGAATCAGAAGGTAATTCTCACTAAGGCTTTTTTGATGTTGAGAGTTTGCCATCTTTAAGATGTGCTAACCGAACTTCTTGAAACGAGTGCCTTCATTTAGTTACNAATCGTGAATTTTGTAGATTTGTTATTTCTGGGTTTTGCCACCTTAGCATTAGGTGGTGGTGTTTTGATGATCTTTTCCCGNCATCCTGTGTCCGCTGCTTTGTTTATGATCATTTCAATGGTCAGTGTTGCNGGGCTGTTCGTTCTTCTTGAAGCNTTTTTCTTGGCTATNCTTCANGTTCTGGTTTACGCGGGNGCGGTCATGGTTCTGTTTCTTTTTATTATNATGCTNCTTGATGTNGGACCAGAGGGAGCAAAAAGTTCAAGGTTGAAACTTGTNTCCGGATTTGCGGGCGTTGCATGTTTTTCCATTTTGATCGTTNTGAGCTTACTTTTAGTTTTTGATTCTAGTCCGATCTCTCAGGGTAGTACCCTTTGGCCTGCTCTTGACCAAAGCTCACTAGTAAATGGAGAAAACCTGGTTTTTTCCACCCGGGTGAAAAGTTTCGGCTTTGGTCTTTTCACCAAATATATGCTGCCGATCCAGGTTGCTGGTTTTTTGCTCTTAGCTGCGATGGTTGGAGTGATTATATTAAGTAAAAAAGTAATTCGGGAAGAGAAAGTCTAGCAACGGATGGAAACNATCACCCCTCAGCATTTTTTAATCTTAGCNTTCTTGCTTTTCGGGGTTGGNTTTCTGGGTGTGGTGATTCGNCGCAACCTGTTGCTAGTCTTAATGTCCTTAGAACTAATGCTNAATGGGGTGAATGTGGCTTTGGTTACTTTTTCCAGAACAGGTCAGAATCTAGACGGCAGCTTATTTGTTTTCTTTATTATGACAGTTGCAGCTGCTGAAGTTGCAGTTGGTCTTGCCCTNCTTGTTGCACTTTATAAAAAACGCCGAAGTATTTTCTCTGAAGATGCCGGTTTGTTACAGAACTGACAGAATGGAATCGGTAATNCTCAGCGTTCTTTTACTTCCCTTACTTTCTTCTTTGGTTACTTTACTNTTCCTTCGTAATCGTGGGAATGTTGCGGCCCTGCTTTCGGTTGCAACGGCAGGAGGTATTCTGGTCTTCTCCCTTTATCTCATCTTTGCTACGGGCGATGGCATGTACGCTTGGGAAATGTCTTGGTTAACCTTGGCTGGTTGGGAATTGAAATTAGGGTTTTTAATCGATGGTTCTGCTCGGTTGCTTCTTTTTGTGGTCTCTTTCGTTGGTTTTCTAATTCATGTCTTTAGCTTAGGCTATATGCATGATGATGATGCGAAAGCCAGGTATTTTGGTGGCCTTTCGATATTCATGTTTTCCATGCTTGGAATCACGCTTGCTGACAACCTGATCATGATCTTTGTCTTTTGGGAACTTGTGGGATTTAGTTCCTACCTGCTGATCGCCCACTACTTTTCAACCAAGGAAGCAGCCGAGGCATCGAAGAAAGCTTTTATTGTAAATAGAGTTGGTGACTTTGGGTTCTTGATCGGGATTGTACTCACTTACTGGACTTTTCAGACAGTAAATATCCAGGAACTCAAAGCTTTGGTCGATTTTGACCCCAACCTGATATCTACGACCTTATGCTTGGCACTAGCTTGTGGTTTTATCGGTAAATCCGCCCAGTTTCCGCTCCATGTCTGGTTACCCGACGCGATGGCTGGACCCACTCCAGTTTCTGCCTTAATTCATGCAGCAACTATGGTTGCTGCTGGCATATATTTACTTTTTAGGATTGATTTTCTTTTCACGGGTGATGCTCTAGCACTTCTTGCTTTCCTTGGAGCAGCGATGGGGCTATTTGCTGGTTTTTGTGCTCTTGGCCAGAGAGATATTAAAAAGATCCTTGCTTACTCAACCCTTTCACAACTTGGCTACATGGCTGCTGCCTTTGGTTTAGGGATGCCGGGCATTGCCTTATTTCATCTGATGACCCATGCTTTTTTTAAAGCTTTAATGTTTCTGGGTTCCGGTTCAGTTATTCATGCATGTCACCACGAACAGGATATTTTCAAGTATGGTGGATTGCGACAGAAAATGCCCATTACTGCCCTTACCTTTTTGGTTGGTGTACTGGCGATATCAGGGGTTAATTTCCTATCCGGTTATTTTAGTAAGGACGCGATACTTTTAGGTGCATACAACGAAAATATGATCATTTTTGTTTTGCTTTACGCGGGGGCTCTTTTGACTTCGCTTTATATGTTCCGCCTCTATTTTTTAACCTTCGAGGGACAGCCACGATCCAATAATTCTAAGAAAGCACATGAAAGTTCTGCCCTCATGACTGGGCCGCTGATTGTGTTGGCTTTTCTTTCGATAGTTGGCGGATACCATTCTTTATATCCAACTGCGATATCCGGAGTGCTTTTACCTGACATCGAACGGGTGGCAGCTATGCCGAACCATCTATGGATGATCGTTCTCGGTACCGGTGCTTGGGTTGTGGGTAGTCTAACCGCGAAATACTTGTACGGTCGGGGAGGGGAGAATGAACCATTACTTACCCGATTCCCCGCTTTTTATGATCTTTGTAAAAGTAAATTGTTTTTCGATGAAATCTACGGTTTCTATGTTTCAAAGATTCAAGACCCCTTTGCCCGATTTATCGAAGTGATGGAACTCCTCTTTATTTCCGGTCTAATGGTTCGGGGCTCTGCTGGGATTTCAGGTTTATTCGCCCTGCTTGGAAAAGCCTGTTACGTAGGGAAAATTCACGCCTATTCCTTTTGGTTCATTCTTGGCACCATTGGGTTTCTTGCTTACGCGGTTGGGCTCTTTGGAAATTAGAACAGTATGCCTTCTATGACCATCGATCAATTTCTTCTTCTGGGTTCCATTGTGATTCCAGCAGTGGTCTCGCTCTTATTGTTTAGTGGTTTATTCCGCACCAAAGATTCGGTACAAAAGCTCGCTTATGTTGCCTTCCTTTTTCCATTTCTGGCAGGAATCATTTTATTTTTCCGTTTTGACCATGGAATGGATGGCTATGCTTTTGAATTGCGAAATTCCCGCATGGGTCTGCAAGAACTTAAAATTAACTTCCACCTTGGATTAAATGGAGTTTCTTCTCCTCTTTTCGCCATGGCAGGAATCGTCGGACTCGGTGCGGGCTTAGTGGCAATTCACTCTGGAGTTGATCGCCTCCCTTTATATTTAGCTCTTCTAGCCTTAATGCAATCAGGCTTAATGGGCTTATTTGCAAGTGTGGATCTTTTCTTTTATTACCTATTTCATGAGTTTGCCCTGATCCCGACCTTTATCATGATTGGTATATGGGGTGGTCGTGATCGCCGCAGTGTGGCTCTAGAAATTACTATTTACCTCACTTTGGGTGCCTTGCTCTCCTTGGGCGGTTTAGTTGCTTTAAATACTTTTGTCGATGCCGATAGTTTTGATTTCCCTTCTTTATCAAAAGCCTTGGCGGAGTCCGGCATTTTCGAATCTACCAAGTCCAAAATCTTTGGTCTGCTTCTATTGGGCTTTGGTATTCTTGTAGCTCTTTTTCCTTTTCACACCTGGGCTGCACGCGGTTATGAAACTGCACCAACTCCGGTTTCCATGCTACATGCTGGAGTTTTAAAGAAATTTGGTCTTTATGGACTTGTTCAAGTAGCAGCCCCTTTGCTTCCTGAAGCAGCCCAAGAATGGAGTTCGCTTTTGTTATGGTTGGCACTAGGGAATGTTCTTTTTGTGGGAATGGTTGCGATTGCACAAACCAACTTGAAATCCATGGTTGGTAATGGTTCCGTTATGCACATGGGTTATTGTTTCTTAGGAGTTGGGGTTTGTAGTTCATTGGGTGCCTCTTCTGCGATCATGTTAATGGTAGCNCATGGTCTCTCGGTTTCTTTGATGTTTCTGCTNACCCAGTTCATCTATCGAAGGACATCTACGCATGAGATGTCGGAGATGGGAGGCTTGGCAAAACAAACTCCGATACTTGCCTGNTTTTTCGTAGCCGCCTCCCTTGCCACCATTGGTCTCCCTGGATTTGGAAATTTCTGGGGAGAGTTTGGTGTTTTTCTTTCTTTGGGTGAGCAAGCAAATAACCGAATCTTTCTGTTTCTTGCAGCCCTTGGAATTATTATTTCCGCGATTTTTGGATTACGTGCTGTAGCCCGCATATTTTTTGGTCCTGCGAGTGATGAATTACAAACCGTTGAGAAAAAGAGTCCTTTTCATGATCTAAATTTGACCGAAATGATTCCAGCCAGTGTCATCTTAATCGCTCTTTTATGGATCGGATTATGGCCCCGTACGATTTCTCCTCGAATTGATGCAGAGATTGAGCGCAGATATGAAAGTGCCGAAAAAATAGCTTCTCGAAATTCAATTCTTCCCTGTTGTCCAATAAATGATTCAAATGGGAGTAAATCGACTTTGCTTCAACCCCTAGATTAAGATGGAAGCTTATTTACCTTTTTCTCAGGATAATCTATGGTACGAAATTTGGCCGGAGCTTGCACTTGCGGTTGGTTCGTTGGTTGTTTTGGGAGTTAATCTTTTTTCTAAATCCGATTCNAAGACTGGATTCTCTGGTGTTTTGGCGATTTGTTTTCAGGCTGGTCTTTTAGTTTTTCATCTCTTCGATTATCTTGCCTGGCATCATACTTTTGATCGGATTACTTTTTCGGGCATGCTCAGCCATGGGATTCAAGGAGATGTAATGCGGAGTTTCTTTCTTTTGGCTTCGTTACTGGTCTCCCTCATTGGACATCGTTACACCCTCAAACACTCTTTGCGAATTGGCGAATTTCATCATTTGGTGATGTTGGCTACTGCTGGACTAATGCTTCTTTGTCAAAGTAGTCATTTTATTATGCTTTTTGTTGCATTAGAATGTGTCGCTTTGTGCTTTTACGCCTTGGTTGCCTTTAATCGCGAATCCGCAAAATCCCTTGAGGCTGGTATCAAATATTTGATTTTTGGAGCCTTAAGTTCTTCCTTTTTACTCTTTGGAATTGTTTTATTATACGGAGTCGGAGCCAACCCAGAAGCATGGGGTGCCTCTTTCCCGGGATCTGAGGCACGGGATGCACTCTCCTTNGATTATTTAGGTGACCTTATTCGTGAAAATCCAGATCACCTACTACTTCGAACTGGCATAGTTCTGATTATCGCTGGTATCGCATTCAAAATTGGTGCTGCTCCTTTCCAAATTTGGGTGCCTGATGTTTATCATGGTTCACCGATGCCAATCACTGCATTCCTCTCCGTTTCTTCGAAAGCGGCTGGTTTTTTTGTACTTTTGAATCTGGTTAATGGTCCCTTTGCCGGTGCCAAAGATTTTCTCCTTCCACTATTAGGCTTCGTAGCCACCTTTACCATCTTCTTTGGCAACTTGGCGGCGTGTGCCCAGCGAAACATCAAACGTATGCTCGGTCTCTCTGGAGTTGCTCATGCGGGTTATCTATTGGTTGCGATCATGGCATCNATGATTTTTCCGGGTGATAGTGATCGTGCGGTTTGGGTTCTTTTCTTCTATATGTTTGTCTATTTGATTGCTTCTTTCTCGGTCTTTGGCGTGATGAGCCTTGCTGATCTCAAAGACGATAACGAACATGAGTTTNCNGATTATGAAAATTTAGCCCGTAAACACCCCTTGCTTGGTTTCGCTCTGGTCTGTGGCATTGGTTCTCTAGCTGGAATTCCTCCTTTTGCCGGTTTTATTTCCAAACTTCTATTGGTCAGTGTTGCCTTTGAAGCCGGGCTTTATCTTTCGCTCGCTGCGATGATTATTGGTGTGGTGATTTCGATTTATTATTATTTTGGCTGGGTACGAGAGATTACCTTTCATCCAAGACCAGTATTCAACGACGAAGAGCCCAAGCACGATCCATGGAATAAACTTTCTGAGATAGGAGTGATCAAATTCGTTTTGATTACTTTGACTGTGGTTTCCTTAGTCTTTGGAATTTGGCAAGGCCCTTTCGGGGACACTTTCTGATTTCCTGCATTAAACTTGCTTAATTCAGAAACTTTTAAATCATATTTCTTTTAAGCCCGGGTGGCGGAATTGGTAGACGCGCCAGATTTAGGATCTGGTATCCCATGGATGTGAGGGTTCGACCCCCTCCTCGGGCACCATATTTTAGAATCCTTTAATACTATCTGGTGCACTCTTTCTTTGTTCCTCTTCTTGTGCCCGGGCAAGGGCTAGATCAAAATCAGAGGAGAAAAATATCATCGATGAATTACCCAGTATTTTGGCCTTCGTAGTCTGATCATTACGGATGAAATCGTGCTGAAAGCAGCTCGCAGTTTGAATCGATACTTCTTTACTTGCTTCTACCCAAAAAGAATTTGATCTCTGGAAATCTAAAAGATAATTTTTTTCAAATTCGTCAATCCTTCCATTTTTTTGATAGACTTCCAGAACACTTATTCCTTTGTAGTAAATAACATGGAGTATCCATCCTTCGGGAACTCGATTTTCCAGCTCTGATGGCTTGGGTCTTCTTCCATCCAATGTTTTATAATAAAGTCTAATTTCAGTGGAGGAAGGGAAATAGGGCTCAAATTTTAAGTAGGAAACCCCTTTTTGTTTTTGCTTAACGAGCTTATCCTCTTTGATCTGCAGACCACCGGATCGAAAAAGTCTTATTTCTAATTTAGATCTCTCCTCTCCAACTCGGGCTTGAACTTCCATGGAAGTAAAAGCTGAAATAAGAAAGAACCATGCGAAGTTCAAAAAATAAAATACTTTTTGCATAGGTTTAGACAAACAACGACTAGATTATTAGTAAATAAAGAAAAATATTAGGGAGTAAAATTAGAAGCATAATAAAAATCTTTTTGAATGAGATATTTAGGACCAAAATCCAGTCTTGCTAAGTATTAAGTGTTGAGCATGATTCTTTCTATGAGAAAATTTTGCCTTTCTATATTAAGACAAGGATGGTTAGGCGTGCCGATCTTTTTGATAGGACTCGTATCCTTGGCTTACAGCCAATTTGCCCAAGATGAAAAAGTACAAGCTTTGTCCGCAGACGATTTATCTCAGTCCGTGGGAAAATCTCTTGGAGATATCAAGGGTAGACTGTTTGAATTGAATCAAAAAGCCTCCGCCAATGCTTTTTCAGCAAAGGAAGAAAGCATTCGTCGTAACCTTTCCCANGTCGNGGATGCTNGCGAAAAGGATCGGGTCANTTCAAACCTCAATGCAGTATCTGAAGCATGGAAACTTCGGGTTGAGGATATNATCAAAGGATCNTCCAGTGTGGAAGGAAGGTTGCAGGAGGCTGAAAATATTTATGCAGATTTGGAGGATAACTTTGCTGGTCGATTGGAAGAAGCGATGCCAGCTTTGGAAGTAGTTCAGGAAAACCTAACTCGAACTATCGTGGAGCTGGACGCTTTGGAAAAATTGTTATCGAACGCCGCAAACGATGCAGTTTCAGGTTTTAATACTTTAATCAGGGAAAGTGAATTTAGCCAAGTTGCGGATAACACTCCCCCCGTTCCTGTTGCACCNNGACCNAGTCCTGTNACNGAAACAGGTCGAAATNTATCTGCCGTTATACAAGCAACCGAGGCGGTTCCTCTGAATGGTGATAGTCGGTTTGGCTCGTCAATTAAACGGGAGTCAGGAGAAGTGCTTTCTGCAAATCAATTGAATTCAGATATGTCAGACGATATGATTCGAAAACTTAAAATGGAATTGGAGAATTCCAAGTCTATGCAAACCGAATTATCTACGGATACTGCAAATTTGCAAAGTGATCTCCGGAAAGCTTACCGAGAAATTGTTTCCTTNCAGTCNAACCTTAGAGAATCTGAAATGATGGTGGATGAACTGGAAAAAACAAAAGATTCGTTGTGGAAAACCAGTGATGGGCGGTTGCCAAGTGCCGATACTGTTAGNNAGCAAATTACCCAACTTCAAAAAGATCTAGAGCTCACGAGAAGTGATTTGAGGCAATCNAGGCAATCCTTGCTGCTGGAGCAAGAGCGATCCAATTCAATGATTCGTTCCATAACTTCAGAACTTGACCGGACNCGCAGGCAACTTGATGAAGCTCGAGTTGCCGCAGTTTCTTCCGGAGCAGATTCAGGAAGGTTATTACTTTTAGAAAGAGAACTGACTCAGACTAAACGGGCCTTGCAGATGGCTAGAAATGCACCTGGTGATTCTTCCTCAGAAACCTACCTGAATCTTCAAGATGAATTGCGCAAGGCGATGGGGGAAATCGCCAGAATGCAAGTCGAACTTGGACAGAAAGACGATTTAGAAAAGCAATTACTACAACTTCGTAGTTCTTTGGAGGAAGTGGGGGACAGTCCATCCCGTTCCGCAAGTCCTGCATATGTTAATAAACTCCTNATAGATTTGAATGCAGCGAAGAGGGAGGTTGCCAAAGCAAAGGCCTCTAACCAGCAGGAACGGCGTGATTTGGCTGAGAGAGTTATTACTTTGGAAAACGAACTGCAAGCAACGCAGATTGAACTGGAGAAGACTACTCTTGAGTTTGCAAACACCAAGGAAAGCATCGCCAAAAGAGAATTTGAATTTGCNACCACAATTAAAAAGCTTGAAGAAGATGCCCAGTTGGCACAAGAAGCCTTGGGNAAAGCTTCCTTGGGTCAATTACCTGCGATTCCTTTTGTCAATGAAATGGAAGAGAACCTTGCAGATTCCGAGGCCCGAATGCAATCTTTAGCCGAGCGTTTTGATACGGAACAAGCAAGAGCATCTGAAGTGATTGATGGTCTTCAGATGGAACTGGATTCCGCTCTTATTCGTCAAAAACAAGCGATTAATGAATTAAATATTCGTGAGAAAACTCTGGGAGGTAAGGATAAAGAAATTGCTCAATTACGGGAGGAGAAGAAGAAATTACAAGAGGAGCTTGATGTGGTGAAGGTAATTGCCGGTCAACTCAATGACTTAAATGAAATTTTAGAGGAAACTAAAGACACTCAGAATTCCCAAACAGGTAGTATGGATATGGTTGTATCTTCTCTTCGAGATGAGCTAAATAAGGCAAAAGTGGAG
This sequence comes from Verrucomicrobia bacterium TMED60, assembly GCA_002171765.1. The sequence goes on along the minus strand of NHDN01000012.1, from coordinate 42,618 downwards.
CTTGTATTTGCTTTGGAGGAGAACGATAAACTCCAACAAGAAGGTTCATTGAAGATCATAAGTTTAGAGCAACAACTTGATGATGCTAGGGCTCAATTGATGATGGAAGAAGATAACTTGGTTGAACAAGCCCGGGATTCCAAGGATTTGATGATTGAACTTAAAAGTGAACTGGATGCTGCTAGAGAAGAGATCGCAAGGATGAAGACTGCCGGTTTGGGAGATTCCGTCGAAACCCGTCAAGCCGTTTCCCAATTGCAGGAGGCACTCGGCACGATCCGAGTTTTACAAGAAAGCTTGAATGAAGCTGAATCAGTAAATCTTGAAGTCGATAACCTCAGATCTGAACTTGCCAATGCTATGTCAACCCAGCTCAACGAATTGCAGAAATCAGAGGACGAAAAGATAAGTCTTCAACAAAAGGTAAATGGTCTTGAAGCCGAGATTGAAATTCTTCGAGAGCAGGGTTCTGAGTCCGGTCTTGCTCAAAAACAGATGGTTGCGGATTTAAAAGTGAAACTAGCATCCACCGAGGCTTTAGTATCAGATTTAGAGCTTAGATTAAGCGATTCAGAGGGTCTTGGTATTACATCCTTGGTTGCCTTGGAAGATGAATTGAGTAAGGCTCGGTTACAAAACGAGGAGTTGCTAAAGGAGTTGGATAATAATCAAGATACAAAGACTCGAACCGTAGAATTACTGGAAAAGGAACTGGCCAATGCAATGAATCAATTGGATCAACTTGAAAATCGAAATGATTCAAGTGAATTGAATGAATTGCGGATAGAAAACCAAAAGTTATTGGAAAGAATCCAATCGAAGGATGCTTCAATGATCGTTTCTGATGTCGAGAGAAATCTGTCGACCTTAAGAGAAGAACTTGCCGATAAAGATAAATCCGACCAAACAATTTTGGAGCTAGAAGCAAAGCTGGAAGATGCGATTCAGGAGTTGTCCAAGCTTGAGGGAATCACGGATAATCAAGGAGAGTATTCTCCACTTGGAGAAAATGGGGAAGCGCTTTCCAAGCTCGAAGAAGAACTTGCCTCTGCAGAGGGAACCATCATGCAGTTACAAAGTAAACTTTTAGATCAGGATGCGAAGAGCCAAGAACTTTTTGAAGAACTTTCTCTCGCAACCCGTAAAGTATCTGAAATGGAAAAGTTAATGAGTGGGCAAGAACCTGATGCTATGGTTTTAAATCCTTCAGTTTCTGGATTTGCCGAGCTTGAAGAAGAATTAGCGGCTTCCAAGTTGCTTACTGCTCAACTTAGGGAGAAAAATGAGCAGGAAAAGAAGCAAAGAGAACTCATTGAAAAAAGACTTTCTACAGCCTTGAATAATTTGAATTCGATTGAAGATGGTCTGGCTAACCCGAATAGCTTGGAAGATAAAAGTTTGGTGGCTGAATTACAGACCCTTTTAAGGGAAAAAGATGGCATGATTGAAAATCTTGAAGGAAAGCTAACCTTTGCCGTTGAAGAGATCACGAACAAGGAAGCTGAACTTGAGCTTGCCAAGGCAATGCAGGAAACTGGTGATTTATCTGGTGCAAAACCAGACCGAGAAGTTGTAAATGCTTTGCAAGGAGAGATTGATTTGCTCAAAGGAGCTTTAGAAGAATTAAGATTAGAGAGCGAGAATGGTTCGTTGCAGGGTGCTGAAATGAAAAGTTTACAACTNCANCTTCAGGATGCAGTTGCGGAAAGTATGGAAACGCAAATGGAACTGGTTGAGACCAAGCAGAAACTTGCCGAGCTTGAGCAGAGTCCAAATTCAAATAGCTCGGATGAACAAATAAGAACTTTTGTAGCTCAGGCTAAAGAATCTGAGAAAGAAGCTCAGGATCGAATAGACGAGCTTACTGCAGCACTGAGAGATTCAGAAACCTTACGGAAGGAGATTGAAACTGTTCTCATGGAAAGTGCAGATGCTCAAACGAAACAGACTCCCATGAATGAGGATCCTAGGATAGTTGATCTGCAAAATGAACTGGTCTTGCTTCAACAAGATTTGTTGAACGCCAGAAACTTACAGGACCCAATAGTCCCACAACTTCAAAGCGAACTTAGTGCCAGCCGTGAGGATAGTGTGCGGTTAAATGAGGAGTTTAAAAATGCAATGCAGGACTTTGGTCGGATTAAAGAACAGCTTGAGATTTTGGAAGCCGAGAATCGAAAACTCAATGAAATTTCTTTGACCCAAGCACGTGATGAAGCTGGACAAGCCAATGCNAATTTAAGGTCNGAGCTCAATCAATCTCTTTCGGAAATATCTAACCTTAAGAACCAAATAGTGGACCGAGACCAGCGGGTACAGAACCTTACNGAGCAACTTGCCATTGCAGAAACTACCCGGCCAGGTATATCCCCTGATAATTCTGCCCTNAGGGCCCAGATCATTCGACTACAGGGCTTGTTTCAAGCGGCAACTGACCGAGAAAGCCAAGCCAACCTTCAAGTTCAAAGATTAAATCAAGAATTAGCAAATACAGGCCGGAAAATGGCTGCGCTTGAGGATGCAAACCGGCAGGCTCAATCATTGAANCGTGGAGTGCCTTCAAGNCTNGGTTCACTCTCCGGTCTTACCACGCAGTCTACTCAGCTTAGCCCCGTACAGATGGCGGAATTAAATTCTCTACGTGAACAAAATAAAAGATTACAAGAGCAATTCCGATCCCTTGAAAATGCACCCGGTCGAAGTGATCTAGACCGAAGAATTCAGGATTTAAATCAAAAGAATTTGACTGCTCAAATTCAATTAGATCAGGAAAGGTCACGAGTCCAGGATTTGCGGAAACAGTTGTCTGAAGCTCGAGGTATCAAGCAAGAAATTGTAGAGCGTGGACAATCCGCGAACCTAAAAGTTGATTTGTTAAATGATGAACTTGAAGATGCCAGAGGTAGAATTGGCTCTCTGGAAAAAGCATTGATAGCCGCAAGAGAAGCAATCAGAGTTTTGCAAAGGGGAGGGAATGGTTCATCGACAGTCAAAGTATCCATTCCTGGTTCCTCCTTTTCCAACCTGAATTCTTCGGGTAGAAATAACTCTAATTTCCCAAGTGCTTATTCGGGTACTCCAAATCGGTACACGCCATCGATGCAACCAAGTAGCCAATTTAATAGAATGCGTCCAAATTCCTCCCCCCTTTCTTCTCTAAATCGCTCCAGTTCGACTCCTATAAGCCAGTCCTCTTTAAGTGCCCCGGTAGTGCAGAAAGTTCCTTCCGGACAGTCTACGATGCAATTGAAGGCAGAGGTTCAGTTCTTAAATAATAAAAAGAGACCTGCTGGTTTCACTGAGTTTTTCCTTGTCCGTAATAGTTTAGATTCAATCATGGAGAGTGCTCGAATCAGAATTCCACCGAATGAAGGGATCTCGTCCTTTGCTGAATTTTGGGCGAGAGCTGTGCAACGGGGATACCGATTCCCAGGCGTAGCAGCAGCCATACGAAATGCTCTAGCCCGTGCTAGTTTGACCAGACTGAAGACCAATTCGATCGGAGTTGCTAATGTCGATAATTTAGAGGGCGGTAGTTACTTCGTAATCGGAGCCTCGACTTTGGGTCAAGTGGGAGTCGTTTGGTCTAAGCAAGTATCTTTGCAAGGGGGAGAAAATCAAATTTCTCTCGATCTCAGAGACGCTACTTGGGCGCAGTAAATAAGTTATCGAAATTGTTTTACAATTCTTAAGTATCTGGAAGCTTCAATATCTCCAGATTTTACTGCCTTTTCAAGCCATCCTTCTGCAATTTTATAATCAATTTCAACGCCTTGACCAAGAAAGTATAGAATTCCAATATAACGCAGGGATTCAGATTGATTAAATTCCGCTGCCTTGATGAACCAATCCATGGCTATTTTATAGTCTTGGTTTTTGTAGGCTAAAAGCCCAAGTTCATTCATTGCTTCAGACTCACCGCTTTGGGCAGCTTCTTCAAGCAGATTAAGACCAGCCCCTTCATCTTCACCAGTTGCAATGAATTGCTTAGCTACTTCAACAGAGTCAGGCTCGTTCATGGTAGCAAAATTATTAATTTCTGATGGCTTCAAGTCTTCCTGCAACGGGAATTCTTCGGATTTTGCAAATTTTCCACGGTTATCCACATTAAGAGTGGAATTAATCGCTTTGGAGGCAATTTTGTTGATCGGTTCCTGATCCGAAAAAGAGTCTGAATTACCATCTAATCTGAGGAGAATATTTTCATACCTTCTAAGTTGTAGTGCAGCCTCGGCGGAACCGTTCAAAGTTGCTCGCCTCAACCACTGTACTGCAAGTTCCAAGTTTTTCAGAACACCATCACCCAATGCCAACTTCATCCCGAGTGTGAGCTGCGCCATGGTTAATTCTCTCTCTGCGGCAGCCCGAATCCATCGAATGGCATAATCTTCATTCATTTCTAATCCATCTCCAACCGAATAAGCGAGTCCAAGATAAAACATTCCCAGCGGTATTTTATTTTGAGCTGATTTAGAAGACCACTTGAGTGCGAAGTCAGAATCTTTTTTAACCCCAATACCTGCAAAATATATCATGCCAAGAGTTGCTTGTGCGGTAGCAAATTCTAACTCAGCCGACTTTTCAAGGTTCCGAATGGCCTTAGGAATGTTACGGGGAGGATTGTCCATCTCCATCATACCAAGGCAGTAAAGGGCGAGGGGATCATTTTCCTTACCTAGTTCCCTTAGGTTGGAGTGAAGATAGGCTTCGTCGTATAAAAAGTAGCCCCGTTCTGTATTTCCATCCTCTAATTCAATGGAAGCTAAAGTAGCCAGTCCTAGAGCACCTTCTTTGTTGGCAGCCATTCGAGACCATCTCTTGGCCTCTGCTTTGTCAATGGGAAGACCATATTCCCCAGATTTGTAAAATAAGCCAAGGGCACCNTGGTAATAAATATCTCCTTNGAGTGCCTTGGANTGAATGGTTGCAAGAGATTCGCGNAGGATGTTACTTTTTGCTTCNTGCNCCNTCGGAGTAAGCAGTGAGAAGCTAANAAGNAAATAAGAAAGTATTCTACTAATTGTNGGGNGCACTTTTATTCGAATGGATTGAAACATAGTGTTTTGGGCAATTCCATTGAAGTCTTAAATAATTGGCAGGTAGGGCAAGACTATTATAAAAGTAAAATTATTCATCATGAGCTTGAAAAAATTCAAAGTATGTAAAAAGTGCGATTTTGAATGGCATGTCAAAGATGGCTCATGTTGCCCAATATGCGACTCATCAGAGGAATCGGCTGAAGAGAAGGGTGGGGTCTTTGGTACAGGTAAAGATGCAGATAGATGGAGAGATTGGTTTAAATTATTGGGCCTAGTTGCTTTGGTATATATTATTTTTTATACAATCTCAGGCAGGTAAAAATGGGGAAATTAAAAAACAAATCTAATTATTTTCCAAATCTTTGGGAAGAAAAGGTTGTTCAAATGCGTCCTGAAAATTATACCCATCCTCAAAATCATCGAGAGAGTCATTTTCTGTTCTTCCCAAAATACCAAAGTCGACCAAATTAAAAACAATATCTCCGAAGTCCCTACACTTTCTAATGTTCCAATGTTCCATGATGGTTAGGGTCATGGGACCAAATCGGTCCAGGGCAAAGTCGCGAATACCATCAAGCAATTGCGTTCCGGAAACATGCCCCTTATTCTTGGATTTGTCCTTTTCAAGATTTTTGAGCGTATGATCCAAGGCCTCCCGGATAAAATAATAAGCTCCCTTTCCATAACGAGGGTCCGTTGCATGAATCTCTTTGATTACTTCTGGAAAATTCTTGTCGCTCATCTTAGTTCAAGGTAGTCAATATAAGATTTTGAGGTTTACACTTTTATTCCAACACCATCAAATTTTAAATGAAAGTTTCTTATTCTAGAGCCAAAGGCCGAGTTTCCTCTCATTGTATTACTTGGGTATACAGGAAGAAAAGACATCGAAAATTTTTTAGAAGAAGGATCGATGCCATTCTATTTAAACACGAGAAGGAATCTGAGTTTGGCTTAGATGAAAATCAGCAAATCGAGAATCAAGTAGTCTTTCACTTTTTGTCAGAAATCAACGAGCGTTTATTGAAGATTAGTGATCGATTACATACCATCGAGAAATCCGCTGAAGAAAATCAAAGAATGTTGTTGGCAATGCAAAAACCTGCAGCTCCGAAAATATTGAGAGTTTCCGAAGCCTCCAAAGTCTTGAGAATATCCTCAAGGAAATTGTATTACCTTTTGGAAAAGGGGGTTTTTAAACGCTACAAGCTACCTCATACACGAACAACTTTTATCAAGTTAGAGGAAGTCGAAAAGGCTTTAGGGTCNAAGGGGATTGATGCCCTGATCGAATGAGCGGATCCGAAGCTTTTTTCTTACTTTTTCTTTGCTTGATTCAGAGGGATGTGAAAGNTTAGAAANTNATTTTNTAAATTTATGAGTAAAAAATTTCCAGGAGGAGTAATTACAGGGGATGGTGTGCAAGCCATTTTTAACGACGCTCAAGAAAATGAGTACGCTTTGCCGGCGGTTAATGTGGTTGGTTCTAATACCGTAAACGCGGTTCTGGAAACAGCAGCCGAGGTTAATTCTCCGGTAATGATTCAATTTTCTAACGGGGGTGGTGTTTTTAATGCCGGAAAAAGTCTTTCTAATGAAGGGCAAAAAGCTGCCATTGCTGGTTCGGTATCAGGAGCGATGCATGTACACGCCATGGCGGAAGCCTATGATGTTCCAGTCATTTTGCATACAGATCACGCTGCGCGTAAACTTTTACCTTGGATTGATGGACTTATGGATGCAGGTGAGAAATTTCANCAAAGGGAAGGGAAATCGCTNTACAGTTCTCANATGCTGGATCTTTCAGAAGAACCAATCGAGGATAATTTATCAACTTGTCGAGAATATTTCGTGCGGATGAACGAATTGGATATGACCGTTGAAATCGAGTTGGGTGTTACCGGTGGTGAGGAGGATGGAGTAGACAATACAGATATTGATACCGCGAGACTTTACACNCAACCGGAGGAGGTCAACCAAGCCTACGAAGTTTTATCCGAAGTAAGTAATCGCTTCACAGTAGCNGCTGCATTCGGGAATGTNCACGGAGTTTACAAACCAGGAAATGTGGAGCTTACTCCCAAAATTTTATTAAATTCTCAAGAATTCCTAAAAGAAAAGCATGGCTTATCAGGAAAACCGATTCATTTCGTTTTCCATGGTGGTTCTGGATCTTCCCGTGAGCAAATTCGTGAGGCCATTGGTTATGGGGTTGTGAAAATGAACCTGGATACTGACATGCAATGGGCCTTCTGGGACGGTGTCCATGGATATTATAATTCCAACAAAGATTATTTACAGGCCCAGCTTGGAAATCCAGAAGGTGAGGATAAACCCAACAAGAAATTTTATGATCCGCGTGCATGGTTGAGATCAGGAGAGCAGGCCTTTGTTACCCGGTTGAAAGCATCATTTGATGACTTGAACTGCATCAACCGAAACGCTGGATAATCCTTCTTGATGAGTGAGTCTGGTACAGCTCAATCTCAGCCAAAAGGTTCCCTTTCGGTTCTGGACCAGCTCAAAAATTACACCGTAGTGGTTGCTGATACTGGTGATTTTCACTCGATCAAACAATATGAACCTAGGGATGCTACTACCAACCCCAGCCTGATCCTCAAATCGGCTTGTGACGCTCAGTATTCAGATTTGGTTGATGAAGTAGTTTTTAATGCAAATAAAGAGGGAGTGACCGATGGCGAAGCGGTTATGGATTCACTCCTTGTTAAATTTGGTGCATCCATTCTCGAAATTGTTCCTGGTCGGGTTTCTACTGAGGTTGATGCCCGGCTTTCATTCGATATTAAATCCAGTTTGGAAAAAGCTCGTTCACTCATTGCCCGGTATGAATCCTTAGGGTATGATAGGGACAGGGTTTTAATCAAATTAGCTACGACTTGGGAAGGAGTTGAGGTTTCTCGTGTTCTTGAAAAAGAAGGAATTCATTGCAACATGACCTTGTTGTTTTCTATGGCTCAAGCGGTGGCATGTGCGGAAGCTAATTCAAAGTTAATTTCTCCTTTTGTTGGTCGTATACTGGATTGGTTTCGAGAAAAAACAGGAAAAGAGTATGAAGGTGACAAGGACCCAGGAGTGTTGTCTGTNACTGAAATCTACAACTACTACAAAAAATTTGATTATCCTACAGAGGTGATGGCTGCCAGTTTTAGAAATACCAATGAAATTAAAGAGTTGGTTGGCTGTGACCTAATGACAATCGGGCCCAAGTTTCTTGAGGAAATGCAAAACGATTTTGCTGAAATTCCTGAAAAGTTGAATGTTGAAACCTCCCGTGAAAGTGATGCAACAAGANTGGATATGAATGAATCCACCTTCCGTTTTTTAATGAACCAAGATGAGATGGCTCATTTTAAATTGGCGGAGGGTATTCGGAAGTTCTCGAATGATGTTGAATCTTTGGGAAACCTACTCAACGAAAAACTTTCTAAAATCTCCTAGTTTTCTTTTGGANCGTATCTAATTAGTGCATTTAACTATTTGCGTTGTTAGTTTTTTTTAGTTAANTTTGNAAACATGAAAANTTCTNCTAAAAGTCAAACGACAGAAAGATTGGTTCGAACCATAACCCTAACCCGTGAAGATTTGTCATTATTGGATGATATTGAAAGATTTGTTTCTTCCGGCGGATACCGAATGAAGACTGATTCCAAGTTGATTCGTGCTGCCATTCAAATTGCTCAGAAATCGCTTAACAAGAAACCTTATGATCTTGCGGATATTGCGGAGAAAGTCATGAGCGAAGATGGTCGCACCCAAAGTAAGTTGTTTCTTAAAGGTAAAGATACCTCAGCCAAATAGAGTTTCGAATGCTTCCGATATTGAATTCATTTCATATCGGGTATCACCAAGTTCCAAGATTAATGCATCTTCATTTTCACTGAGATCTAACAGGATGGGGCGATGAGGAGTATCTCCAAGTTTTTGAAATGCCTCTGAAAGTGTGCTTTCTGAAACAAATAGAGTAGGGATTCCGATCGTTGTTTCAGAAATTGAAGTAAGGGCATGGGCCATTCCCTCTGGATCCTTTTTAACAATATTAGAATAGCCTGCTCGAGCTTGGAGATATTCGGTTTTCCATTTATCTTTTTTCGTGTGCTGATGGAGTAAAGAGAAAACCCGCAAGAGAGAAGAATTTCCAGAAGGGGAAGAGTGGTCATACCAAAACTTTTTTCGCACGGGAGGAGGAGATTTTGAATTCGAAGCAGAAAAGAAGTAACCTGCTTTTTGTTCGTCGCTAAAGAACCTGCTACATTGCTCAACGATTGATTCGGCATCCTCCACAAACTGCTTAGAGCTTTGCACCCTGACGATTTCGCTGTAGCAAGCGAGCTGTAGGAGACTTTCTGCCCAATAAGCAAAGTCGTCTAATACGGGTTCAGTCTTTTTAAAATCATCCGCTCCCTGAGGGTATAAAATGGAATGAATTAAATCTTGGTTGTAATAAGTTTTTTTCATCCAGTCAGCCATAGTGCATGCTTTTTCGAGAAGGGACTTCTCTTGTAAGGCAATGGCGGAGTCAATCAGTGCTTTAATTACAAGAGCGTTGAGTGAAGCCACTCTTTTATGGTCAATGGTTGGGGCATGTCTTTTACAACGAAATGCTTGAAGTTGTGGAAGGACATTCTTTTCCATGAATTCATTCCACTGCTCGTCCTGCTTAAGTCTGGGTAAGTACAGGGGTTTACCTGCTCCAGTTATTGGCTCAAGCTGCTCCATCATCCTTCCTGCTTCCAAGTTCCCAAGGATTTCATTGAGTTCTTGTTGGGTCCAAAGATAATATTTTCCCTCCTGCTCTTCGGATTCTGAATATACAGAGGAAGCAAAACCGGTCGTTTCATTACCCATCTCTGTCAAGATCCAGTGAATGCTTTTTTGCACAACTTTCCGGTATAGTGGGTTTTTGAATTTACGATAGGCTCTGGAGTAAGTTGATACCAAAAGCGAATTTTCCAAGAGCATCTTTTCGAAATGAGGAAAGGACCAATTAGAATCTATGCTGTAACGAAAAAAACCACCTTCTAGATGATCAAAAATCCCACCTTTTGCCATGGAATCAAGGGTTCTTTTTACACAGGACATAACTTTAGTTGAAAACTTTTTATTTTTTCGGGCATATTGCGATTCCGATATCGCCAAGAGAAAATCGATCTTCATCGATGGTGGGAATTTNGGAGATTGGGTAAAGCCTCCGAACTCATCGTCGTGGAGGGCGCATAGTTTATTGGTGGCTTCGATGAGGAATTGCGGACTCCATGAATCTAGGCTGGTGCTATCAGTATGATTTGCGTGAATAAGATTTTTGATCACATTACCCGAGTTTTCTACGAGTTCGTCCCTATGGTTTCGATAATGTTCAGAAATCCTTATTAGGACTTGGGGCCATGGTGCAATTCCTTGCCCCGTGTCTTCCTTGGGNAAAAAAGTCCCTCCCCAAAAAGGTTCGCCACTTGGCAGGCAAAATACATGCAATGGCCACCCTGCTGATTGATCGAACATTCGGACTGCTTCCATATAGACTTGATCAAGGTCAGGTCTTTCTTCCCGGTCCACTAAGATGCAGACGAAGTGCCGATTCATTAGCGAGGCAATATAAGAATCTTCAAAGTTCTCACGGGACATGGTTTGGCACCAGTGGCATGCCGAATAACCGATCGAAATAAGGATCGGTTTTTGCTCAAGNTGTGCTTTCTCTAAAGCAGCTTGGGACCAAGTCATCCATTCGACCGCTTGGTTGGCATGCTGCTTAAGGTAAGAACTTCTTTCTGCGTTTAGATGGTTTGGCATTACAGCATTTATAATCATTTATGGGCTTATTCCCAAGGCCTTTGACAATGGGGAATATTTTCCCGTTGTCGAGGTGGATGACTAGCTTTACGGAATATATATGCCCCAAATTCGAATATTGACTGATCGAGTAGCAAATCAGATTGCTGCTGGCGAAGTCGTNCAGAGACCCGCGGCAGTAGCCAAGGAATTGATTGAAAATAGTATTGATGCAGGGGCTACNAGAATTGAAATCGAATTTCGTAATGGTGGGAAATCCTACTTAAGGATTGAAGATGATGGAAANGGCATGGAGCCGGATCAAGCCCTTCTGAGTTTAGAACGACATGCAACCAGTAAGATTCGTAAAGCTTCAGACTTAAACGAAATTCAAACCTTTGGTTTTCGGGGNGAAGCTCTTCCTTCGATTTCAAGCGTTAGCCGATTTGTGCTGAGAACCAGACCGANNTCGATGCAAGAGGGAAGTGAAATCTTTATGAACGGAGGTAAGATGATCCATGTAAAGGAGTGTGGAATGCCTCCGGGAACCCGCATAGAAGTATCTCATCTTTTTAATTCCGTACCCGGGCGGAGAAAATTCCTCAAGACGGAGGCTACTGAATCTACNCATATTATTCATCTTTCTAAATTATATGCCTTAGCTCACCCTCAGATTGAATTTACCTTATTGGAGGGTGGCAGAACCATATTTCGTTCACCAGTCTGTAAGGATTCTCACGAAAGAGTCCGAGAAATTTTTGGTCGGAATCTAGCCGAAGTTCTCGCACCTATTTCGATTCAAAAAAATGACTTGATACTCGAAGGTCTTGTTGGAAAGCCTGGGCAAAGTAGAAGCACCAGAAAGGAAATGATCTTTTTTGTTAATCGGAGGCCGGTAGAGAGTAAAACTATGACTTATGCCGTTTTGGAAGCGTATCATACCTATGCTCCCAAAGGAAGATTTCCTCCGGCTATCCTTTTTTTAGAAATGGATCCCGAGCAGGTAGATGTGAATGTTCATCCTGCAAAGCGGGAAATTAGATTTCGGGATGAAAGCAGAGTTCGAACTTTTTTAATGGAAAGCTTGCTTAATCGGAACAAGGAGCTTTCTTCCAGGATCGAATTCTCTGCTGCTCAAATTAACTTGGAAAAAGATGGAGATTCGGGTCGTTTAGTTCCCCAGATTGATCCCACTGCCATGGATATTTTCAAAAAAGAAANGGGACAAGACAGTAAATCTGCTCCCATTCCAGATTTGTTTTCTGGAGGCGAGATTGAAGCTAATCAAAAGGAGAAGGAAAAATCTTCCTCCAATGAATCCCAAACCGGTTTGAAGAGAGTCGGTCCCCGAGACGCATCTACGGGTATTTGGCGGTTCTTGGATCAGTCACATGGAGACCTAGCCATTTTTTCTACGCCGGATGGAGTCCTCTTTTTTCATGCCCGAGCCGCTTATGATCGGGTTTTGTATGAGCAGTTGGAGGATGCATTTCAGGACTCAAATAAATCAGATTCTCAAGCTTTGTTGTTTCCTGAGTCNCTTGAGCTTGATGGAATTGATCAAAAGAATTTGGTCGATAGTTTAGANCACCTTAGATCTGTTGGTTTTGAATTGGAGGAGTTTGGGCGNAATTTCTTTCGGGTAGAAGGTTGCCCTCAGTGGGTTGACCCCGAAAAAGCACTTCAATTTCTTAGAGATTTTTTGGATATTGCAAGAGAGAGTGGTGGAACCATTAATCCAGAGAAATTTTCCAAAGAAGTCTTGGTGCTCCGGGCTACCGATGACCAGTCAAATCGAAAAGGATTTTCTGATCAGGAGATTATCAGACTAGCCGAACAATTACTTACATGTAGGAACCCCTTTAGTTGCCCTAAAGGTAAGCCAACTTTTTATGAAATTCCGAAACGAGAGATGGAGGAAAGATTTAAAAGAAACTTGTAAGGAATTCTTTTTTCTTTCCATTTTTCTCATATTTTGTGATGAAATATGATTCATGAAAATCAGTATTTTATCTTTCCTTATTTTAATATCTTTGTCTTTTCAGTCTGGTTGTACCTTTTCTGAAGTTTCGCAAAAAACAAAAGGTGCTTTTGAAAGCAGTGCATCCTATTTGAAAAATTCCGGGAAGGAAGCCTATAAATCGAGCAAACGTGTTCTGGGATTTGAAGAGGATGTTTCCAAAACTTTAAAACCCATGAGCGTATCAAAAAGAAAATTCGATGTTTTGCCTGACGGTACTCAGGTCAATATTTATGTCATGACCAATGCGAATGGCATGCAGGTGAGTTTGCTTGATTATGGGGGAACGGTGAAAGAAATTAGGGTGCCTGACCGAAATGGGGAGTTTGCCAATGTAAGTTTAGGATTTTCTAAAATTAATGATTATGTGGAGAAAAGTCCTTACTTCGGTTGCATTACTGGTAGATATGCTAACCGCATTGCAGGGGGTAAGTTCTCACTTGATGGCGAGGAGTATCAACTTGCCACCAATAACGGTCCCAATCACTTACACGGAGGAGTGAAAGGTTTTGATAAGCATATTTGGAAAACGAAAATTTCGGATATCGGGACGGCGGTGGTTTTTTCCAGAAAAAGTCCGGACGGTGAAGAGGGCTATCCTGGCAACCTTGATTGTAAGGTTACTTATACCCTTACCAATGATAATGAGTTAAAGGTCGATTATGTGTCCAGTACGGATAAAGCAACCGTGATCAATCTCACAAATCACACGTACTTCAATCTAGCTGGTGAGGGAAATGGAGATATTTTAGGACACGAGTTAATGTTGCCGGGAAACCGCTTTGTGGCAACCGATTCAACCAACATTCCGAATGCAATTAGTAAAGTAGCCGGCACCCCTTTTGATTTTAGAAAACCCACTGCCATTGGAGCCCGAATCGATCAAAACGAAACGCAGCTCAACTTTGGCAAAGGATATGACCATACTTGGTTAGTTCCCCCAAAAGAAGATGGGTTATCTTTGGCTGCTCGATTGAGAGACCCGTCTTCTGGAAGAGTACTTGAGATTCTTACCGATCAGCCTGGAATTCAGATTTATACTGGAAATTATTTGGATGGAACCATTACTGGACATGGAGGAAAACCTTATCCCTATCGTTCCGGTATGTGCTTGGAGACTCAAGTATTCCCAGACAGCCCAAATCATCAGGGCGAAAAAGGTTGGAGAAGTTGTGTGCTTCGTCCCGGTCAAAAATACACACATTCAACTATTCATCGGTTTAAAACCGATTAGTTGCATTTAAAATTGCATTAATCATCGCATTCTTGTGAAGAATGCTCATGCTCTGGCTATTTATTAGTTAGAACCGTTTAAATTTTAATTCATGACTACAGTAACGGAAAATGCATCCGAAACTTCTTCGTTCCCATCCGACATGGATGCCTTAGTAAATGATATGAAGGGNGCCATAGTGCACCAACTTCGTCTAACCCTTGCAAGGCACNTGGATAATGCTACAAAGCGNGAAATATGGATGGCAACTTGTTTGGCAGTCCGAGAGAAAGTAGTTGACCGCTTTATTGAAACNCAGGCAGTGCANAACCAGGAGGATGTAAGAAGGGTCTATTATTTGAGCTTGGAATATTTGATGGGAAGANTACTTCACTCAAACTTATGTAATCTTGGACTCNATAAAGTGGTNCNGCAAGCACTTNCNGATTTAGGTTTNNATTANGAAGCCTTGAGTGAGGAGGAGCATGATATGGGTTTGGGAAATGGTGGTCTAGGGCGTCTGGCCGCATGTTTTTTAGATTCGATGGCAACCATGGATTTACCCGCAATTGGTTATGGTATNTATTACCAATTTGGTCTTTTTCGCCAAGACTTTGAGAATGGAAANCAAGTCGANCATCCTGATGATTGGNTGAAATATGGAAATCCNTGGGCCATTGTTCGACCTCAATATTCNCAACGNGTAAGACTTTATGGNAGGGTAGAGCATGCNTACGATGATCGNGGTGATTACAAGCCGCAATGGGTGGAAACGAAATATGTAGAAGGTGTTCCTTATGATCTTGCCATCGTAGGCTATGGTGCTGAAACCGTTAATTTCCTCCGTTTGTGGGAGGCNCGTGCNTCNGAGGAATTGGATTTGCAAGTTTTCAACCAAGGNGGCTATGTCGAAGCGGTTCGAGAAAAAGCGATGGGAGAAAGTATTTCAAAAGTNTTGTATCCTAATGATGAAACGGAGAGTGGGAAAGAACTTCGACTNGTTCAGCAGTACTTTTTCGTGGCATGCTCGATTCAGGATATGATCTCTCGCTTTCAGAGAAAGCATGATCAATGGGAACAATTTCCTGAAAAGGTGGTNGTGCAACTTAATGATACCCACCCAGCAGTTGCGATCTTAGAATTAATGAGAATCTTTTTAGACGAAGAAAACATGACATGGGAAGGTGCTTGGAAGCTGGTTCAATCTACCTTTGCTTACACCAATCATACCCTCTTGCCGGAGGCACTGGAGACTTGGAGTGAGGGCTTGTTNGAAAAGGTATTACCTCGGCATCTTCAGATTGTCCGGGAGATTAATCGAAGATTTGTTGAGAATGAACTGAACGAAAAATGGAAAGGAAATCCGGATAAGATACGAAGCATGTCGATTGTAGCCGATGGATCAATCCGTATGGNCTTTCTTTCGGTGGTCGGAAGTCATTCTGTAAACGGAGTGGCGGCNCTNCACACCAAGTTACTCAAAGGAAAACTACTNGCTGACTTTTCTAATCTTTATCCGAATCGNTTTAATAATAAGACCAATGGTATTACTCCAAGGAGGTGGTTATTAGGTTGTAATCCAGAACTTGCTGAACTGATAAGCTCTGCAATTGGAAACCAATGGGTCAANGATTTGGATCTCTTGCGAGGCTTAGATAAGTTTGCAGACGATCCGTCTTTTCANNAGGATTTCATGGCGATTAAGAGAAAGAATAAGGAAATTCTCTCTCAGAAAGTTATCGAAAAGATGGACTTGGCTATTGATCCTGCTGCCCTGTTTGATTCGCAGATTAAGCGGTTGCATGAGTATAAAAGACAGCATCTTAACCTCTTGCATATTCTNACGCTTTATCGCCGACTACTCCATAATCCTGACCTTGAGATTTCACCACGGGTNTTTATNTTTGGAGCTAAGGCTGCCCCAGGGTATCACCTTGCAAAAGTAATTATTCATGCAATTAATTTGGTAGCCAAAAGAATTAATCATGACGAGAGAGTAAAAGATAAGCTTAAAGTTGCCTATTGGCCAAACTATGGAGTTTCTTCCGCTGAGCGAATTATACCAGCTACCGATTTATCCGAACAGATTTCGACTGCTGGAAAAGAGGCCTCGGGTACTGGAAATATGAAGTTTGCACTGAACGGAGCTTTAACCATAGGTACCTTAGATGGTGCCAATGTAGAAATCCTGGAAGAAGTAGGTGATGAAAATATCTTCATTTTTGGCAAAACGGTAGATGAGATCGAAGACCTCAAAAANAATGGTTATGAGCCTCGNAGCTATTATGAGAAAGACGAAGAATTAAAGGCCGTCCTTGATTGGCTTTCTTCCGATTATTTTTCTCCCGATGAAGGTCATATTTTACAAGATTTACCCAAGAGTTTATTAGACTGGGGTGATCCATTCTGTGTTTTAGCAGATTATCGGGCCTATTTGGATGCACAAGATCAAGCGGGTGAAGTGTACATGAATTCTTCCAAATGGGCAAAAATGGCAATTCATAATGTTGCAGGTTCAGGGAAATTTTCATCTGACCGCACCATATCTGAATACGCAGAGGATATATGGGGATTGAAANCAGTCAGAGTTTCTNCAAGTCGATAAACNCTTCTATGCCTCGGTTTTTTCGAGTNCTCCCTGCATTTTGCATTCTGTTTTNTACTTGTAAATTATCTTTCGCAACCAAGATTCCTTTTGAGCCTGGAGAAAGGCTGGAGTACTCCATGAAATGGGGGTTTATTCCAGTAGGTCATGCAACGCTAGAGGTTTTACCGAAAAGAATGGAAGGAAATGAATCCTGTTATGTCTTGTCCTTTTCTGTTCGAACGAATGCATTNGCNGATAAAATTTATAAAGTACGCACGGAAATTGAGAGTGTTGTNAATTCTNCTTTTACTCGCTCAGTAAGCTACAGCAAAAGGCAAAGAGAGGGGAGTACTCAACGCGATATTGAAGTNAAATTTGATTATCAAAACTCAAAGTCGGTTTATCAGGAAAAAGATAGAGATCCAATATCGATAAAAATCCCAGAAAGGGTATTTGATCCCTTATCGATCGCATATTTTTTTCGATTGGGGACTTTACGATCCGGACAAGCTACCAAAATCCCAACTTGTGATGGTAAGAAAATTAGTGAGATCATTGTTCGAACAAGCAAGAGGGAAAGGGTGAAAGTACCGGCGGGTACATTTTATGCCTATGCCACCTTACCTGAAATGAAGAACTTGAGTGGAGTCTTTAAGAAAAGTCCGGATGGTATCCTCAAGGTGTGGTATTCAGATGACTCCAGAAAGATTCCAATTAAGATAAGCAGTAAAGTAATTATTGGAAGTTTTACNGCTAGGTTGGAGNAAATNTCGAGCAGCANGAAATAAAATTATGAAAATANAGTTATTCTNTNTCCNCTTTCATNANNGCNACGAATGATCTTAAAGCAGGGGTNAGTACTCGGTTTTTCTTNTAAATTACGGCGAGCGGACGGTTATGAATACCCCCCTCTAATTTGTATGTTACCAGTTGATTTCTTTCTACTTCGTTCTTGACTGTACTGGCGGGCAAAATNGCCAAGCCCGCATTGATCTCAAGTGCCCTTTTTACGGTCTCAACATTGTCAAATTCCATGGTTATAGAGACTTCAATCCCGGCATTTGCAAGNATTTCNTCCGTTGCTTTACGGGTTGGAATNTCTCTTTCAAAAGCAACNANATCCATACCGTTGAGGTTNTCGATCGCCAANATTTTCTTCTTTGCTAATTTATTTTCCGGACTCATTGCGACAATGAGTTCATCATTGGCAAANGGTTCAATGATNAGTTCNTTGTGNGGGGATGGGAANGCTACAAGTCCCAGATCTGCCGTNCCGTGNAAGACATCATCNTAAACTAGGTTGGCCCTTCTGTACTCAACTCTGGCATTGACNGATGGAAANTCTTTNATGAANTTTTTNAGNTANGGGGGTANTTCGTGNAATCCGATACTNTTTACNGTGGAGATTTGNATGGTTCCACTAACGATNTTCCGCATTTCTTGAATTTCACAATGTAGTTTTTCATACAAAGAAAGAATTTGTTTAAAAGTCGAATAAAGAGCAGTNCCTTGAGGGGTGAGACGGAATTTNTTNTGATTACGATCGATAATNAGCATNTCGTAGTGAGTTTCCATAGCTTTAAGTTGTTGACTTACAGCTGATTGAGTCACTTCATTNAGGCGAGCTGCTTTCGANAAGCTTTTTGTTTCAACCAAATCACAAAAGGTCTTAAANTTCTGNATATGCATGAACNTTAATACCTATAANCTGTACTTATCATAAGCAAACCTATTCCATTTATTTAACTAATGTTAACAGAGCNAGAATTTAAAAAGAACCTTGAATTTGTCCAAGAACAGATTGGTAANGCATGNGANCAAGCNGGGAGNAANCCAACTGAAGTCCATTTACTTCCGGTTACCAAAAATTGGCCNAGTGAAATTATCACTTACTGCAAGAACGCGGGNTTCGATACCGTTGGGGAAAACCGGGTACAAGAAGCGGCAGCTAAGCAGGAAGCGGTAACTGGTATGAATTGGGAACTTATCGGACACTTACAATCGAACAAAGCAAAGAATGTTGTCGGTAAATTTAGCAGGATTCAAACGGTGGATAGCGAAAAATTAATTCGAAAACTGGAGGACTCCTGCAGTCGAAACGAGATGGAAATGAAAATTTTACTCCAAGTTAATGCAGGAGAAGATCCTGCAAAGTTTGGATGTTCGCTAGAAGGCACCGCTCGTTTGCTTGCCTTTGCTTTATCCCAAAAGCACATACGCGTGGAAGGTTTGATGACCATTGCCCCTTATGCACCTGAGGATTTGGATGTTGCCCGTTCTGCTTTTGCAAAATTAAGGAATTTGAGAGATCGNCTCCGTGATGAGTTTAATGTAGAGCTGAATGAGCTTTCGATGGGAATGACCTTAGATTTAGAGCAAGCGATCGAAGCTGGAAGTACTATGATTCGGGTGGGGTCTGCACTTTTTGGAAACCGATAGATTTGCTTTGATAAGAAGATTTCTTGCCCAAAGTATGAAATCAAGGGTATATGAAATAGATGGAAGTTTCAGAAAAGCGAATTTTTGAGTCACTCAAGACCTTGGTTGATGACGAAACTCCACTTGTTCGGGATGCGGTGATTGAACAACTTAAAAGCCAACCTGAATTAGGCAGGCTTTTTTTGAAGGATATTTTAGAAGGCTCGGACCCATTCCTTGCCAAGCATGCACAAGAGATCAATAAAACTTTGGGATGGGCTGATGTAGTCGGTGATTTTATCGAATTCATTCGTTCTCAAAGATATGAACTGGAAACCGGATGGTTTTTGCTGGATCGAACGGTTTATCCGAATTTCCAAGCTACTAGTGCCACCTTGTTCATGGATGAGTTATCGGATCGAGTTCGCGAATTGGTGGCACCTCCTTTAAACCCCCGACAGACTTGTCTGGTCATCAATCGTGTATTGTTTCACGAATATGGTTTTCGGGGAGCGGGAAAAGATTTTGAGCATCCAGAAAATAGCTTTCTTCATCGGGTTTTAGACCGAAGGCAGGGGCTTCCTATCACTTTATCGGTACTTTACTTACTGATTGCTCGAAGAATTGGTCTTGAATTAGAACCCATTGGCTTGCCTGGTCGATTTATGGTGGGATGTTTTTCCGAGGACCGCCCCTTTTATTTGGATGCTTGGTCAGGTGGTAAAATTCTGGAACTTGAGCAAATGGAAAACTTTCTTGAACATTCATCGATCGAAGATTCTGGTTCAGCCCTACTACCCGTAACGGTTGGAGAAACCTTATGTCGAGGCTGTAGGAATTTAGTCCATCACTTTTTACTGGCAAAAGATCCTGAGAAATCGAATTTGTTCAGTGGATTCGTGAAAGAATTCGAAAGAGTGCAACGGCATGCCTCCAATGCTTGAAACCGCCCTTAGTTTTGATCAAATAAAGCCACTCCCTGAAAATCGAGTTGGCTTAGCCGTGCTCGGGGATCCAATATCCCATTCCCTCAGCCCAAGCCTGCACAATTCTGCCTTGGCCGAGTTGTCTTCCCGAAAGCCAGAATTTAATCATTGGCACTACGATAAGGTACAAGTACCTTCTGCAAAATTAGAAGAAGCTCTCCCTCAATTTTGGCAATACGGATACCAAGGACTGAATCTAACCATACCCCATAAGGTCGAGGTTTTACCTTTTCTCTCATCGGTGGATTCAGATGCTGAAATAATGGGTGCGGTTAATACTCTAGTCAGAAAAGAACAAGGCTGGCATGGTTGTAATACCGACGGGTATGGACTTGAGGAAGGACTTCGGGAGGATTTAGGAGTTGAGATTAAAGGATCTGAAATCCTTTTGCTTGGAGCGGGTGGAGCTGCAAGAGCTGCCGCTGCCCGCTGCCTTCAAAGTGGATGCTCACGGTTGTGGTTGGGCAACCGTTCTACGGAAAGATTAACTGAAGTAGTAGAAATTTTAAGTACAAGCTTTGAAAGCGATAGAATATGTCCCTTCCCACTGAAGGATATACCGAANCAAATTTTTACGGTTGANAACCTAATTGTAATCAANGCCACATCATTGGGCCTTCGAGAAANGGATCCTTGCCCCATTGATCTAATTAATTTTCACCCGANTTCAAAAATATATGATATGATTTATAACCCNCCAGTNACCAAGNTGCTTCATGCTGCTAAGCAATNNGATCTGACCCAGGCAAATGGCTTATCCATGCTGGTTCATCAGGCAGCTCAAGCCTTGGAACTNTGGACCCANGAAGAAATTTGTGTNGCTGCAATGTATCAGGGTGTTGCGGANAATCATTNATTAAAAAGATGGAAGCATTTCTAGCGAATCCAAACTTGATGGCNTTGATCGGCTTTTTCCTGGGTGCNATTGTCGGAAGTTTTATTAATGTTTGTGCNTANCGCATTCCTCAAAATAAGTCNGTTATCTTTCCCCGTTCCTTCTGNCCCTNGTGTGAAGAACCNATTCCATGGGTCCGAAATATACCTCTTTTTAGTTGGTTGTTTCAANAAGGATTAGCNCATTGTTGCTCNTACAAAATACCAAGTCGTTATTTTTGGGTAGAGCTTTTTACCGCTCTTGGATTTGCATATCTGTTTTATACCGGTTCCTCTTTTTCTAACTTGGTCTTTACNTTAACGGGTTGTCTATTTGTTTTTCTCTTGATTTCAGTAATCGTAATTGACATGGAAACCATGACAATTCCGGATCGTTTTTCTATCGGAGGTGCTTTGCTTGGGCTCGTCTTGTCTTTTGCGTTTCCCTCCATGCACGCCTTGGAGAATCTAGGATTGNTTGCTCATCTNAGTTCATTCTTTGAATCTTTGATGGGATTATTGTTGGGCTCNTCCTTACTTTATTGGATCGGAGCTATCGCATCCCGCGTATTTGACCGTGAGGCTCTGGGCGAGGGAGATGTTAAGTTACTCGGATGTATTGGTGCATTTTGTGGTTGGAAGGGTGCGGTTTTTACCATCTTTGGAGGTGCTATGATTGGATGTATTTTTATGATTCCGATGCTTTTGCTTTCCAGGCTTGGTTCCAGAAAAGAGGATTTAGAAAGGGGAGATCGGAAAATGGAGTGGGGGATGGAGGTACCCTTTGGTCCCTTCTTGGCGATTGCAGCAATTCTTTTTTGGGTAGGGGCAAGATTTTGGGTTGAAGAGTGGTTTTCAGAGAAGCTTAACCCCTTTCTTGAATTCATTGGGGCTTAGCCAGCTTTTTGCGTTGAATAATGCTAAGCTTATGGGCATTTATCATACTTTTCTCCCAAACATTTACCCAGCTTAATTATGAAAAAACTGCTTGTTGCAAATCGTAGCGAAATCGCAGTGCGAATTTTTCGCTCTGCTTCCGAATTAAACCTTCGGACCGTTGCAATTTATGCTGAAGAAGACCGCTTTGGAGTCCATCGATTCAAAGCGGACGAAGCATATCTTGTTGGTAAAGGAAAAGGACCCGTTGCCGCTTACTTGGATATTGAATCCATTATCTCTCTGGCTAAGGAGAAAAAAGTGGATATGATCCATCCTGGTTATGGTTTCTTATCCGAGAATGCCCATTTTGCCAGAGCATGTGAAGATGCTGGCATTATCTTTGTGGGGCCATCCCCTGAACTTTTAGAGCGAATGGGGGACAAGGTTGCTGCTAAGAAAGCAGCGGATGAAGCGGGAGTTCCAACGCTTCCAGCAACTCCTAACCCGGTATCCAAACCTGCCGAAGCCCTAAAATGGGGCCGTAAGATTGGCTTCCCGTTAATCATTAAGGCAGCTTTTGGTGGAGGAGGTCGAGGGATGCGGGTTGTTCATAAAGAAGAAGACCTCAAATCGATGTTGGAAGAGGCTCAGGGAGAAGCCGAAAGAGCATTTGGCAATTCTGCGGTTTTTCTGGAGAGGTATGTGGGCAAGGCAAAGCATCTTGAAGTGCAGATTCTTGGAGATCGAAAAGGAAATATCGTTCATCTTCATGAAAGAGATTGTTCTGTCCAACGAAGGTATCAAAAAGTGGTAGAGGTTGCACCCTCCATAGGCCTGGATTCAAAAGTTGTGAATGAACTTTGCCAAGCCGGAGTCAATTTGGCGAACAAGGTAGGTTATAACAATGCTGGAACCGTTGAGTTTCTTCTCGATCAAGATACCAAGGAGTGGTTTTTCATAGAAATGAATCCACGAATTCAAGTGGAGCATACAGTCACNGAGCAAATAACGGGAATTGATATCGTCCGGTCTCAGATCCTGGTTGCGATGGAACATGACTTGCATGGAAAAAGAATAGGTATTCCTCAACAAGAAAATATCCCTCGGAATGGTTGTGCCGTGCAATGTCGGGTGACCACGGAGGATCCTGAAAAAGACTTCACTCCTGATTATGGTAAAATTCTCAGCTATCGCTCTGCTGCTGGTTTTGGGGTGCGGCTTGACGGAGCAATGGGAGACACCGGTTCTATTATCACCCCATTCTATGATTCCTTGTTAGTAAAACTTACCACCTCTGGTCCGGATTTACCCCAAGCCTTGGATCGAATGCATCGATCGCTTCGCGAAATGAGGATACGGGGGGTGAAAACAAACATTCCCTTTTTAGAGAATGTGATCGCTCACAAAGACTTCGTTCAAGGTAAAGCAACAACTCGAATGATCGATGTTACTCCAAGTTTATTCAAGTTCAAGGCCCGTAAAGACAGAGCCACCCGCCTGCTCCGTTATCTGGGTGAAGTCATCGTAAACGAGAACCCGCAAGTTAAGGGAAGGGATCGGATCAGCAACCCACTTCCCCTGATCGTTCCTGAATATAATGCCAGAGAAGATCCACCTCGGGGTACCCGTGATCTCTTACTTTCCATGGGAGCTTCTAAGTTCTCCAGTTGGGTACGTGAACAAAAGCCTCTGATGATTACGGACACGACATTGAGAGATGCACACCAATCTCTTTTTGCTGCCAGGATGCGATCTTATGACATGCTGACCGTTGCCGAATTCATCTCCCGCCGCTTGTCGGGTCTCTTTAGTCTGGAAATGTGGGGTGGGGCAACCTTTGATACCTGCATGCGTTTTCTTGGCGAATGTCCCTTTGAACGCTTGCGAATGCTTCGGGAAAAAATCCCTAATATTCTCTTTCAGATGCTCCTTCGTGGGTCCAATGCAGTTGGTTATGCCAATTATCCAGATAACGTGGTCCGAGAATTTGTTATTCACTCTTCCGAGGCTGGCATGGATGTTTTTCGTATCTTTGACTCTCTTAATTACCTGCCAAATCTAAAAGTTGCCATGGAAACGGTAGCTGAGAAAACCCACTCCCTATGCGAGGCTGCAGTCTGCTTTACCGGTGATTTTACTGATTCAAACGAAGAAAAATATGTGCTGAAATACTATGTGGAGCTAGCGAAGGAGCTTGAGAAGATGGGAGCACATATCCTAGCAATTAAAGACATGGCTGGGCTTTGCCACCCCGCAGCGGCCCAAAAATTAGTCAAAACCTTACGCAATGAAATTTCGATTCCGGTACACTTTCATACTCATGATTCAAGTGGAATTGCCTCGGCCTCCGTATTAAAAGCTTCAGAAGCTGGTGTGGATGTGGTTGATCTAGCGGTTTCCTCGATGTCTGGCTGTACCAGCCAACCTAATCTCAACTCTGTGGCTCATGCACTTCGGAATATGCCGAGGTCAACCGGCTTGGATGTGGATGCTTTGAATGAACTTTCCCTGTACTGGGAAACTATCCGCCAGTACTATTCCCCCTTTGATACTTCTCCACCCTTCGGTGGTGCCGAGGTTTACCAACATCAGATGCCAGGCGGGCAGTATACCAATTTGAGGGAGCAGGCNACCGCTCTAGGTCTNGGAAAACGTTGGCCGGATGTGGTCAAGACNTATCAGGAAGTGAACGAACTTCTAGGTGATATCGTCAAGGTTACTCCCAGTAGTAAATGTGTGGGNGATCTTGCTATTTTTCTGATTACAAAAGGNGTCAAGCCATCTGATCTTACCAATTTGCCTCCCGAAACCGGTTTCCCNGAGTCNGTAATCGATTTAATGTCCGGTAACTTGGGTCAGCCTACTGGAGGATGGCCCAAGNATATCCAAAAAGTTATCCTCGGTGGAAGGAANCCNTTGAGGGGTCGACCCGGTGCGTCTGCNCCTAAGATTGANCTCGCTAAGGAGTCTGTCAAAATCAAGAAGAAATATGGTAACAAGNCAACGGATGACGATTTGTTCTCCTCTTTGATGTACCCCAAGGTTTATGATGACTTNAGGGACTTTAGAAATAAGTATGGGGATGTCTCCGTTTTACCTACAACTGCCTATTTTCACGGTTTGAAACCNGGAGAAGAAATTTCGATNGATATTGAAGAGGGAAAAACTTTATTCATCAAACTGCTCCATGTGGGAGANCCAGATGAAAAAGGGGTGCGNCCCTTAACTTTTGAGTTGAACGGAAAAGCTCGTACTACTCTGGTTAAGGACCAAAGTATAAAGGGGGATGCCAAAGCGAGAGAAAAAGCGGATCCCGCAAATGACATGCATATTGCCGCTCCNATTCCNGCTATGATCAGCAGCATTGCCACCAGTGTCGGNAAAAATGTAGCCAAGGGTGACAAGGTCGCGGTTCTGGAAGCTATGAAGATGCAAACGACCCTTTATGCCTCATCCAAAGGGGTNGTGGATGAGATCCTGGTGGGAGTNGGGGATTCAGTAGAATCCAAGGATTTAGTAGTTCGATTAAGATGACGCTAAAGCGGAGNACATTAAGACCGACTCTTTANGGGTGAGAACTTTTTTTGTAAGCTCCTTGTTTTTTGGCAAAGCTCTTTTGTGTNNTCTGAGTATGTACANCCTTGTANCCACTAGTTTTGCCGANNTTATGGTTGTGCCCGAATTGAATTTGGAGAAAGCGATTTGTCAATCTTTGGGAGTTTCCAGAGATAATCTCACTCAAAAATTAGTGGAGGAAGAATTGACCAGCTTAGACGCAAGTTCCATGGAAATANGAGACCTTACGGGTCTTGAATTTGCCAANAACCTNGAAATTTTNGTTCTTAACAACAATCTCATTGAAGATATTTCGCCTATTTCCAACCTAGCTTCTATTACCAAGNTGGACCTTTCCGGAAATCGAATTCGGAACCTGAGCGGATTAGTTCCNCTCTCAGGAAGTAAGATGAGAAAAGAAGTTGCTGACTTTCAACTCTCTTTGGAAGACCGCAAAATTTCCCGGAGTCAGAAAAATGAGGTGATTCTGAAAATGTCTAAAGTCGTGGAGCGATTAAAGCTTGGACCATGGGCTTTGCGGGAATTAAATATTTCGGGGAATCGCTTACTCGGTCTGTCTGGCATTGAACACCTTACCGATTTAGTTTTCTTAAATGTTTCCAAGAATGCCTTGATTGACTTGGAGGGTTTGAGCAAAATGAAGACACTGGTCACCCTATACGCACAAGAAAATCAATTGGGTCGTGTGGAATCTTATGTCGATGAAAACAAAAATAAGTCCTACGACTTAGGAGAACCGATCGAAGACCAAAGCGGAAACGGGAAAAGAGATACCGACCCTCTAATCGAACTTAAAAGTCTTCCGAAACTTACGAACTTATACCTTTATAACAATTTGCTGACTTCCCTTGATTCCATCGAAGATCTACCAAGATTAAAAACCTTTTTTGTTTCTGGGAATAAAATAAGAGATATTTCAAAGCTTCAATTTTTTCCATCTTTAGTTCGGTTGTCTCTTTCGAATAATCAAATTACTGACTTAAGTGGNNTAAGNGAAAGTAACCGGTTGCAGCAATTGTTTTTAGTTGAGAATCGTATTTCTGATCTCCGACCTTTGCAGGGTCTCATCAGCCTCAAGGAGTTGCATTTACAACGAAATCTAATTGTTAATCCAAAACCAATTGAATCCCTTTCGGGCTTAGAAGTTTTATCCGTTTCNTACAACTTGATTTCCCAAGGCAGTTTTTTTCGAGAACTTAATAAATTAAAAAGGCTTTCCTTATCCTACAATTGTNTTCGACCCGAGGATTCTGAACTAGTCAACGANATACAACGACTGAAGTCTAATGGCACATTTGTAACTTTGGGTAAGCAAAGAAAAAGAATAATTGAAGCTGAATTACTGAGTGGGTTCCTCTCCGGTTATCCACAAGCTAATCAGGAACTCGGAGACTACCTATCTTTGAACGGGTACAACTTATTTATGGATTTTGTAGAAGACTCCAAGGTTAGTGATGAAGTCAAGTCAGCNTCCATTTTATATTGGCTAAATACCTTGAAGCGTGGGAAGAAGCTGGAGGATTCTGATTTTCTTGCAAACTGAGTAAATAATGCTGGCAGTTTGTTTACAGCCAATCATTTATTTTCCAAGTACAACAAAGTGGCTAAGATAACTGAAATGATAAAGCATATGAAATACACCAATTTTAAGAGTACTTTTTGCAAGCCATGAGATCGCACAAAACCATCTACAAATTTGTAGTACTCTCTTTTTAACCTCTTTTTTAGAGGTTTTTTTCTTTTGGCTTGTTGCATNGATACCNAAGCATCTTTTTAGAATCATTATCTTGTCGGTGCAAGCTTCTTGAATAATTGCTTCTCCCTTTACATCCGAACAAACTTGAAATATGAAGTTTATTTCTTTTTAAATGTCCATTAAGCAAAGGTCGATTCGCAGAGAGCGTACTATCATTGGTAAGTCTCTTCATACTGGAGAAGAAGTATCACTTACGATTAAACCTGCCGAAGCGAACACGGGTTACATTTTTCGCCGGGTAGATCTGTACGGTCAACCGGAAATCCTGCCTCTTTCTTCCAATGTAACTGATCTGGTGCGGAGTACGACCATTTCCAATGGGAATGCAAAGGTTCACACGATTGAGCATGTCCTTAGTGCCTTAGCTGGTTCAGGTGTGGATAATGTGGTTATTGATTTGGATGCCAGTGAGCCACCAATCATGGATGGCTCAGCCCGCCCCTTTGCCAACCTAATTTTAGAAGCTGAGCCGGTGGAACAAGATGCGGAGCGGGAATTCTTTCGTTTACCTTATCCCGTTTCGGTCACCGATGGAAATCGGTCGATGATTGCATTGCCCTACAATGGATTAAGAATTACCTGCACCTCGACTGACGAAAGGGCGAGTCATGTTCAGCATCTCTCTATCGAGTTAGATCCCGAAACTTATCTTGCTGAGCTTGCTCCGGCCCGGACATTCACTCTTTATGAAGACATTGAGGAGTTATTGAAGCTTGGGAAAATCCGGGGTGGAAGCTTGGATAGTGCGATCGTGATCAAGGGAGATAAGATTCTTTCCAAAGAACCTCTCCGTTTTGAAGATGAATTCGTAAGACATAAGATTTTAGATATTGTTGGTGACTTATCCTTACTCGGGAAGCCTCTTCACGCTCATATTATCGCGGTTCGCCCTGGTCATTCCTTGAATGCAGAATTGACCACCAAGCTCAGTGAATTGATGAAAAAAGGGGAACAAGTAGATGAAAAGTCTACGGCTCCAGCCAAAGGTAAATCCTTTGTGCTTCCGGACGAAACTGAGTTGGATGTCCGGCGGGTTTTGGATGTTTTACCTCACCGTTTTCCCTTTGTTATGATCGATAAAGTCGCTTCCATTGAGGGAGGGGAGAAATTAGTTGGCATTAAGAATGTAAGTATCAACGAACCGTTTTTTACCGGGCACTTCCCGGGTCATCCGGTGATGCCCGGGGTGCTACAACTAGAAGCTATGGCTCAAGCGGCCGGTATTTTATTACTTCGAAGAGGATCAGCAGAAGGAAAGGTAGCTTTTTTCATGAGTGCGGATAAGGTAAAATTTCGAAAACCTGTGGTTCCTGGAGACCAACTTATTATAACTGCAAAACTTGAAAAAGTTCGGGGTAATAAGCTGGCAACTGCCAGTGTTGAATGTAAGGTTGGCGAGCAGACCGTTTCCTCAGCAAGCCTGATGTTTTCAATCATGGATGGAAAAGAAGTTCGTTAATTATGGCGGTGAATATCCATTCAAGTGCCATCGTTGACCCCACTGCTGAGTTGGGTGAAAATGTGGTAGTTGAAGCTTTTGCAATGGTGGGCAAAAAGGTTCGCATTGGAGACGATAGTCGTATTTTTCATCATGCTACCGTGGAAGGTAGGGTGACTCTGGGAATTTCCAATATGGTTTATCCCTATGCCTTGATTGGTGGCCTAACTCATGACTTGAAATACAAGGGTGGCGAGCCTGGTTTGGAGATTGGAGACAATAATATTTTTAGGGAGTATGTCACCGCACATGTAGCTACCGAAGAAAATGATTTGACCCGTATCGGGTCCGATAATGTCTTTCTAGCCTACAGTCATGTAGCCCACGATTGCCAAGTTGGAAATCATCTGGTTATGAGCAGTCACTCGGCCTTGGGTGGCCATGTGGTCGTTGGAGATTTTGTTAATGTTGGATGGAATGCTGGCGTACATCAATTTTGTAGGCTCGGTAAACATTGTATGGTATCAGCTTGTTCCAAGTTGGTTCAAGATGTTCCACCTTATATGTTAGCAGATGGTTTTCCTGCTGAAGTCCGCTCGATCAATAAGATTGGAATGGAAAGAAATGGTTTTTCCAGCGAAGATATCGAAGCGGCCCGCGGGGTTTTTAAAACAATCTATAAGAGTGATTTTAATCGCAGNCAGGCGNTGCTTTCCCTNTCGGATNATTCGCCTTGGGCGGATGAGCCCGTTACGCAGGAAATTGTTGGTTTTATTCGAAAAAGCGAGCGTGGTGTGGCATAAGCCNGGATTTCTAGGAATTCGCGTTTTCTTTCGGCAAATTTCTTAAGTAGCTCCAAGAGTAGATTCCAGTGGAATGTCCATCGCTGAATAGTAAACGAAGGGCATAATTACCAACGGTAAATAACTTTAAGAGTTTCACCTCCTTATACTCATCCTTGCCAGAGCTACCCCCTTGAATTCTCCCAAAGATATCCATCTCACCTGTTTGCTCGGCACTGGGGGAGTGTTTGCGAAGAAACGAACCACTCCAAAAGTCTTCTGTTCCATCGAACCACTTCAATGCGAGGGAGTCTCCGATAATTTCAAATCGAACCGGAATATCCACTTTGAATTAGATAAAAGAATCTAAGCTATGTCCTGCGGAAGGAGGCTCGGATGGATCACTTCCACTTTGATAATAGGGATCCAATACTTCATTTTGAAAGGGGCGGCTGAAATCTTCACCTCGTTCCGCAGCCTTATTGAATTCCTTTACTTCCCGGTCAATGATTTCTTGCTGTAGATCCTTTTTTTGTAATTCCTCGTCTAGGCTTCGCTCATCCCAGAATTTATCATTATGAAATTGGCTTGGTCCAGCTTCTTCGGGTAGCTGGGTCGGCTTGACCACTTCCCAATCGGGTTTTCGAGTACAATCAATTCCGGCGTCGTCCAAGTTGTCAACGCTGGGCAAGGGATTACCGGCTTGGGGNCATTTCATTTGATTCTCGAGGGAATCTTCACTGGATAAGTTGCCTCCTAANTCAATCGGTTCAGGCGACTTGGTTACTTTGATGGAACTCTCATGCCCGGAATCCGGAACTTCAATCTTAGATTGATCGTCTCGGTTGAGCTGCAATTCCTTAAAGGTTGCATCGTTTAAGCTCGAAATACTTGGATTGGAAGAACTCTCCACTTCAATAAATTGTATGATCATCCATGGGATTGCAAATTCAAATGATCTTTTCTAAGTCCTTTGTAAAGAAGTCTCAGCAAGTTTTTTTATTGCTCAACTCATCCAAATTTTGTTAAATTTCAATCATGGCCAGAGAAACCATAATTTTAGAATGTACCGAAGCACGCAAAGAAGGAAAACCACCTTCACGCTACATGGCGTCCAGAAATAAAAAGTTACANACGGATGCNGTTGAAAAGAAAAAGTATAATCGTTTTTTACGCCGTCACACGCTGCATCGCGAGATTAAAGGCTAATTCAGTCTTATCAATCGCTTGCGGGTAGTAGCGAGCTTATCTCCCCTGCAATTTCAGTGAAGGCAGCGGAGGCTGCAGAATCAGGGTGTCCAAAGATAATTGGTATTCCGTGATCTCCACCAAGTCGAATCTCTTCATCCAATGGAACTTCTCCCAAGAAAACGGTTTCCAAGTTCTTTGCAGTCAATGGTCCACCTCCTTGTCCAAATAAAAATCTTTTCTCTCCCGTTTCTTGATCTTGTAGAAAGCTCATGTTTTCGATNACACCAAGTATGGGAACATTGACCTTGGGAAACATCATTGCTCCTCTTCTTGCAACTTCAACTGCAGCTTTTTGGGGGGTGGTNACNATCACCACTCCATCCAACGGCAAAATTTGAGCCAGCGATAGCTGGGCATCTCCAGTTCCNGGAGGNANGTCNACTAATAGGTAGTCCAGTTCACCCCAATCCACATTCGCGGCAAATTGTTGAATGGTTTTCATAACCATGGGTCCGCGCCAAACCACGGGGGTTTCTTCATCTACAAGCAAGCCCATCGACATCACCTTAATGCCGTGGTTTTCAACGGGAGAAAGAAGGTTTTCTTCCAATGCAGTTGGTTGTTCCGAAATTCCAAGTTGAAGAGGAATCGATGGACCGTAAAGATCACAATCCATTACTCCTATGGTCAAAGGCTCCCCTTGATCGTTGTTTATTTTGGAAAGTGCACTCGCTANGTTTGCGGTGATGGTTGATTTCCCCACGCCTCCTTTACCACTGGCAATGGCAATGATTCTTTTNATNCCAGCTAAAGTATTTTTCCCATTATCGGCTTCCTGAGAACTTTGCCCCTCGTTATCTTTTTTGAAGATCACCCTTACTTCATGCGAAGTAACCGAAGGCTCTGCTTCCAATACCGTTTCGATCTCGTGCTTTAGGGTGTTAGGAAGAGTGGAATCTGTACCTCCGATTTCAACTTTTACCTTGGCATGGCCCTGGATCAAGCTTGCTTCGCTGATCAAACCGAAAGAAACAATATCCCGGGTGTAGCCGGGATATTTTACTTTTTGAAGTATGGGAAGGATGTCTTCTGCTGTCATGTTTAAAGCGATCATCAAGGAACCTCTAACNAGGATGGCAATCAAAATTTAATTGGAGCATAGCAAATAAAATTTTTAATAAACCAGAATTCGTAGGTTTGCGCTTGCGAGATCGGACAAGTTTTAGATGGTAGTGTTATGAATGTGGAAATGAATGGATGGAAATGGATTTTGGGANTAGTCGTGCTTGTCATTTCACCGGTTTGTGCTCAAACGGGTTCAACGATCGTGCTAGGTCCAATTGAAGGAGAATTGGCAAAAAAACAAATCGCACTAGATCTCGATGGTACCCAGAAGAGTCTNCTTTCCTTAGCTTCTCGTGCGATCAATGCTCACGGTGCATTCAGGCTTAGCACCCCCAAGTCTAGCCGCTTTGGGATTTCGCTTCTGGCCCNGGGGAGTAAAGAGGTTCAACTCTCGATCTCTTCAGGGAATCCCCGCAAAGTAATCAAGAAATTTTCCCAAGATGGAACCAGTGGAAAAGATGCGGTTTTCAAGGCTCTGGATAAAATGGTTTTGGAAATTACGGGCGAGGCGAGCTTTTTCAACGGGCGNATAGCNTATCTATCATCCCTTTCCGGTAAAAAAGAAATCTTTNTATCCGACGCCCTNATGAGTTCGGCTAGTCCTCAAACTTCATTTGGGAAAATCACTTTTAATCCAAGTTGGGATAATTCGGGGCAGGGGATTTTCTTCACCAGTAATCGAAANATTTTTAATAANATCTACCACCTCAATTTAACGACCCGAAAAATCCAAACGATTGCGAGCTACCGGGGTAGTAATTTNAGAGCTTTACAAAACCCCCGTACTTCCCAAGTGGCATTTATTCTTTCGGCTTCAGGAAATCCTGAAGTTTGGTTGTCTGAAAGCATGTTGAGTAAGCCAAGAAAAGTAACCAACAATCGAAGCAATGAATCTGGTCCTTGCTGGTCGCCTGACGGCAGAAGATTGATTGTCACCTCAGACAGCCGAGGTCGTCCACAGCTCTATGAGCTTTCGCTTTCCACCGGTAGGCTTACCCGGATTCCAACTAATGTTAGTTCTCATTGTACCGAAGCAAGCTGGAACCCGAAGGATCCTACCCGGATCGCATTTACCGCTGCGGTGGGTGGTGGATTTCAAGTTTGCGAATACAGCTTTGCTGAAAGAAAGACCAAAATTCTTTCCAAAGGTACCCGGGATGGGATGCAACCAAATTGGGCAAGTGATGGCCGGCACTTGTATTACACGGAAAGAAGTTCAAGCGGTGCTACCCGAATTGTTTTGTTGGATACCGAGTTTGAGGAAGCAAAACCGATCCCGCTTCATGATTCTTCTTTTGGAAATTGTTCCCAGTTAAATTTTTATTACTAAGAAGAAAACCTGTTGAATACCATTCATTCTTAATGCCTTTAATGTGTTTTTTGGTATCGAATTTACTCGCTTGCAAATTAAATTAGGGCTAGTTCCAAAGAGTGTTTCTCATAGTTAAAATTATTGTATGCTTCGGTTTGCTTTCGCCATTATTAGTGGCCGGGAAAATAAAGGTTGAACTGCATAATGGTGGTATGATCGAAGCCACTTTGCTGAAGAAAACCGAGGAAAAGCTTATTTTGGACTTGGGTTTTGAAGTTCTTTCGGTTCCCCAAAAAGAAATTGCTAGAGTCTTTGAAGCGAAAGAGAAAATGGCTCCCGAATTTACCGTAGGAGATTCTCTGTTTACCACTTCCATGAACCGTCGGGCAACCCCCCTGCGTGATTTGGTGGATGATTTAGGAAAAGCCGTGGTGATGATTCGCACCCCGGTTGGACTAGGATCAGGATTTTTGATTCATCCGGATGGTTATGTCGTGACCAATGACCATGTGGTTGCGGGTGAGCGTAAAATTTCCATTACTCAATTTAGCCAATNGGGTGAGGAATTACTTAAGAAAAATTTTGATAATGTTCGGATCGTTGCCACGGGTGGCAATCTTGATCTGGCACTTCT
This sequence comes from Verrucomicrobia bacterium TMED60, assembly GCA_002171765.1. The sequence continues at coordinate 9,005 of NHDN01000012.1, read as the reverse complement.
TAAGATTGAAGGCCAGGAAACAACCGGCTTTCCGATTGTTCCCTTGGGCCAGTCGATTGAATTGAACCAAGGAGATCGGGTCTTTGCAATTGGCAGTCCACTGGGATTGGAAAGAAGTGTTTCAGAAGGAATTGTAAGCCTTAGGAACCGGATTATTTCCGANNGTATTCATATTCAGACAACCGCCGAAATTAGTCCCGGAAACTCGGGTGGTCCATTGTTCAATTATCGAGGAGAAGTGGTTGGGGTAAACAATATGAAAGTGGTTTCGCAAGGGGCCGAGGGCTTGGGCTTTGCCATTCCCGTACAAACCCTAAAAACTTTTCTCCAGAATCGAGACGCCTATGCTTTTGATCCCAGAAATCCGAATGCCGGTTTTCGTTATCTTTCACCTCCCTCCACCCAAAAACCAACTCCTACTAAATGAAAAGCCTGAACCCCATTCGTATTTTCACTGCATCCACCATTTTTATTTTCTCATCCCTATCTGCATCGGAGAAAAAAAGTATGTCGGACTATCTTCCCGAAGATANTTTGTTTGTATGGGAAGTGGACCATTGGAATGAACTCCANGAAGAATTTTCGCAGAGCCCATGGGGGGAGGTTGCTGACTTTCCTGCTTGGGCCAAAATCCAGAAATGGATCGGTGAAAATTGGGCGGAAGGATTGAAAGGTTTTTCGAAGAAGGAAAGGGGGGAGATGGAAGAATACTATGAACAGGTGTATATACCGCTCATGGAATCCTTGAATGGAGGTTTGGCCGTGGCAATTGGTCAAATCGAAAGAAGCTTTGAAAATGAAGTTGTAAATTGGNAAAACGAAGATGGAGGAAATGCAAGATNGCAGGCTAGAAGATTGCCTCAAGTCTCTTTGCTCGCTCAAAGTAAGTTGTCAGAGCAAGAGTTTAAGGAAATGATGAAATCGGTAAAAGAATGGATAAAAAACAAAGAGACCGGAAAAACTAGGATCGAGAAATCAACGATTGAAGGAGCAGAAATTCACTGGATTGGNCATGCTAAAAGCCAGGAACTAAATACGATTCCAGAAAAAGATACCATGCTTGCCATCTCTTTTCACGAGGGGATGCTCCTCGCTTTGAGTGGGGGAGAGGAACATGTCGAGGAAACAATCCTTCGCATCCAAGGGAAATCCAAAGCTCCCACTTTATCGGAATCCCTTCAATACCAGGATGCTTTTGACGAGATTGAAAAAGGCCAGGCACGAGCCTTTATAGATTTTAAAAAGCTCATTTCCTTTNTTGAGCAAATTCAAAACATGCCCAATTTCAAATTTCCTGAAAATCCACTTGGTATCACCTTCAATGGCTTAATCAACGGCCTGGGTCTTAAAGGACTGGATCATTTTGCCATGCAGATTGATTTTGAAGATCATCAATTCTCAGTAGCCCAGGGGCTCTTTATGAATGAAAGAGAAGGCTTGCTTGCTTTTCTTAAGCCTGTGGGTTCCAATGTTGAACTTTATGATTTTTGCCCAGCCAATGCGTTCGGAGTCTCAACCTTTAGGCTGGATTTTGCCGAGATGTGGCCAACGGTTGAAAAAACTTTGGCCAGGGTAAGTCCTGGATTAGGATTGTTACTGAATTCCCAAATTCAAGCATTTGAGGACCAGGCAAAACTGTCTCTTCGAAAAGATTTATTTGGGTCACTGGGAGATGAGGGAGCATCTTTCTCCTACCTGAATCTTTCCGCTTCCGGGGAGGTTGACCTTAATAACCCAAGTTCTGCTCTCTATGCGATTTCATTGAAGGATCCTGAACTCTTTGACCGGACTCTTCGGTCTCTGCTTAATGCGGTAAGTCCAGGAAGTGACTTATTTCAGGAACGGGAGCAACAAGGTGTTCTAGTTCGCTCGATGCGCGGCCTAGGTGGGGGTACCTCCCTCAGTTATGCCATAAAGGATCGGTGGTTGCTTCTATCCATGGGAGAAGAGCGATATCTGAATCAATTGATTAACCGTATGAAAGGAGCAAAATCCTCTCTCTGGAAGCAAGCTCATATTCAAAAAGCTTTGAAGGAAATGCCCACGGATGTGCGTCAACTTGACTATGCTAATTTCCGTAAAATCATGCCCCTTTTCTCCTCGGTCCCATTTTCGGTTTTGAGCGATGCCTATGACATCGACATAGATGCCGATGATTTTGGCGATTTCCCATTCTTCATGCTCTTTGCATCTCAGGATCATGAAGATGGGCTTATTTCCAAGGGCAAACTTTTTCGTATTCCCAAATGACTCGCTTTGCCCTCATTTTAAGGATCGGCTGGAAGGGGCTTGTCTGCATTTTTTTAGTTATTCATTCTCTTGCGGGCGAAAAAGCTAGACCGGTTAGGCTCTCTACACCCGAAGTTCACCTGGCTGGTTGGAACGCTCGCTGTTTAAATCATGCTGATCTCAATGGGGACGGCTTACAGGATTTGATTTATTTCAACCTGAATCGCTCGAGGATTGAGATTCTTTATCGTTGTAAGGATGGAGAAAGACCACCTCGAATCCGTCCGGTTGAACAGGATCGCTGGGAACCAGTGATGAAGGACGCACCTTATTTGGAAGAAAGAATATTCGTCCCGGGCAATCTTACTTCATTGGCGATTGGGGATTTAAATTTAGACGGTCGACCGGATCTGGTTCGTGCTAGCCCGGATGAAGGGGTATTTGTTCATTTTCGAGAAAACAATTCCACTTGGAGTGATCCCCTGCTTATAGAGAGCGGTAGAATTCGTCCCTTCTCCCGGAGTTTAAAGGTATTACCTGCTTCCAAGTCCGCAGTAATGCCCCGGCTTTTTATCTTCACTTTAGAAGGTCTGGAAAGCTTGAGCTTTGTAAAGGGAGTTCCTTCCTACCCCTCAGCCTTGGCAAGAGAAGATGGAAAGAGGGCATATGGCACTGAACTCGCCGATGTTGATGGAGATGGCTTTATCGATTGGATTTATTTAGTCCCCGAAGATGAGGATTCACTTAAGCTTAGGCTTGGTCATGGAAGCGGATTTGGACCCGAATCCTCTTTTGATCTGAAACTTTCTTCCTTTCCCACTCCTTATTTTTCGAAAGTTGAAAAAGAAAGATTACAATTTTGCTCGATTGACGCCGTTTCCAATGAAGCCTTGGTTTTTTCTTTTGATTCCAAGAATGGAAAAGAAAGCCAAGCGGACCAACTTAAAGTTCTCTCTTATGATTTATTTTCCGATTCAAACAAGGAAACTGCGTGGGTAATGGATGATTTTAATGGTCAAGGCTGGCCTGATCTCGTGGCCGCTGACTCTTCCGTTGGTGAACTTCTATTCCTGCCGGGAAAGCCAAACGGTGAATTTGGAGTGGCCCGAGAAGTGCCTTCTTTAAGAGGTATTTCTTCCCTTCACCCCTTNCGCACGGAAAAAAACCTTCCGCCAAGCTTATTAGTTCTCAGTTTGGATGAGGAAGCCCTTGGAGTCGCCCATTTTGACCCCAAGGGGAAGGGAACTTTTTCCTTTCCCGAGATGCTCAGCACCCAGGGAGCTCCGGTGGTCGCTTGTACCACCGATTGTGACTCGGACGGTTTGGATGAGATTCTCGTGGTCACCGAGGATGATTCTGACTTTGCCTTGGAAACCTGGGGGTTGAATGAAAAAGGAAAGCCCCAAAGGCTGCATTCTTATAAGTTAGAAAATTGGCGTCGAGAACCAGCGGATCTTTTACCCTGCCACCTCAACCAGGATGGGTGGGTGGATTTGTTGGTTTTATCTAGCCGAGAAGCCCCTACGATTCTTTTGGGGGACTCCTCGGGTTCTTGGAATGAGGTGGCACAGGATTCTGTGGTTCGAAAAAGTTTTCTCAAGGGAGCGGAGGCAAACCGCTTGGGCTTGTTAGTCAATCCCAACTCAAAAAGGAATAAAATTCTTATTTGTGGAAAGGGATTCGTACGGTCTGTAATTTGGCAAGATCAGGATTTTAAAGTAACCGGACAATTCAACTCGGTGGATCAGAGCGGTGATTTATTCGCTCCCCAATGGTTGGATCTGGATGGAGATGGCAAAGATGAACTTTATGCCTATCATTCCGAAGGTTATTGGGAGAGACTTTCCGATGTGGGTAAGCAAGGTGGAATTAAAACCGGGAAAAATCAAAGTATGACCAAGCCGCTCCTTTCTCGTGTTCTTCAGTCAGGGAAAACGGAAAGCCTGGTATCAATGGGGAGTAGTGGTTTTCAAATGCTAGGTAAATCATCTGCCCTCGATCTTACAGTCGAGGTGGAAGCACGACACCTGACCGATCTTCCCGGAATTCGCTACAATGGAATTGAATGGGGCGATTTCAATGCGGATGGCCAAGCTGACTTGATCTGCTTGGATGGACGAAAAAACCTCCTGGAATTTCTCTCCCTCGATACCAAAAANCAAAAATTTTCCAGTGTTTTACATTTTCGAACTTTTGAAAAAAATATGCACTACCAAGGAAAAAAGGGTGGTGCTTATGAGCCTCGGGAAGGGTTGGTGATCGACTTGAACGGGGATCGTTTGGATGATCTTGTTTTCTTGGTCCACGACCGACTTCTTTGTTATTACCAAGAAGGAGGAAAGCCAAAGTGAAAATTCTTATCCTGGGAGATGTCGTCGGCCGTCCGGGGAGAAATTTTCTCACCCAACACTTGGCAGGAATTCGTACTGATATGGCAATCGATCTGGTACTCGCAAATGGAGANAATGCNGCCGGCGGGGCTGGAATAACCGCCAAGATTGCTGCGGAATTAAAAAGAGCGGGCGTGGATGCCATCACCTTGGGTGATCATGTTTGGGATCAAAAAAACTTTGAAAATGAAATTGAAGATTTGAATTTTGTCTGTCGTCCCGCGAACCTACCAGACTCCAATCCGGGAAGGAAACATCTAATCCTGGATATACAAGGGATTCAGATCGGTCTTTTCACGGTATTAGGTCGAACTTTCATGGGACCCAAAGTATCTTGTCCCTTTGAAACTTCATCTGATTTGATTCAATCTCTTCAAGCCCGGACCGATCTTATTCTTTGTGAGATTCACGCCGAGGCAACTTCGGAAAAGGAATCCATGGGCTGGCACCTAGACGGACGGGTTGGGATGGTCTATGGAACCCATACTCATGTGCCCACTGCGGATGGTAGAATCTTAGCAAAGGGCACCGCTTACCAAAGTGATTTGGGGATGACGGGACCAAGGGAATCTGTTCTGGGAAGAGAAATCGAAGCCTGCCTCGGTCGCTTTCTGGATGGAATGCCTAGAAGGTGCCCGGTTGCAGAAGGAGATGTTGGTCTACAAGGTTGTATTATTGATTTTGATCCGCAAAAGCCAAAATTCCCAATTTCTTACCAGCGCTTTGAACTTCGGGAAAGCGATCTCCAGATAGCATAATTATCTACGGCCACCAAAAAGACCGAGTCGGAAGGCATAGTAAAGTAACATTAAGAGAGAACTGGCAAAGGCGGCTACATAGGTCATAGCCGCTGCATTTAAGACTTTTCTGGCACCATCCAATTCCTTTTCAGCAACATAATTACCCTTTTGTAAGCAGGCAAGAGCACGGCTGCTGGCATCAAACTCAACCGGTAAGGTGACCAAGGTGAACAATGTAGTACAGCCAAACAACAAAACTCCGATCCAGGATACCGTGGCACCAGCGAAAGATTGAGCACCGCCAAGCATGAAGGCTATGAAAATTACCACAAAGGAAAGTTTACTTGAAATATTTGCCACCGGTACCCAGGCGGAACGAAAGGTTAAAAAGCTGTAGGCCTTAGCATGTTGAATCGCATGCCCCACTTCATGGGCAGCAATGCCAAAAGCAGCCATCGAATTTCGATCATGGACATCTGCACTTAATCGCAGGCTTTTGGATCTGGGATCGTAGTGATCGCTTAGAGTCCCACCAACTCGCTCAATTCGGACATCATGAATATTATTGTCCAAAAGGATTTTATGAGCCACCTCTGCACCAGTCATCCGGGACTGAGTCGTGTAAGCACTGTACTTTTTAAACCGGCTTTTGGTTATACTTGATGCGTACAGGCTAAAGCCTACGCAGATTAAAATGATTACAATATATAAGGGATCGAAAAACATAATTAATTTGAGTTATGATAATAAGCGTAGTGATGATTTAGTTTTGCTCAAAAAATTTTGCAAATCTGGATTTTAAAAAAGCAGGCATATCCCAAGATTTTTAAGGGGTAGATAAAATTTTTAATGTCGAAAGTATAAGAATTCCTTGTTTTAAAACTATTTGCTACATGAAATCAAAAAAGATTTATCTCGCTGTTGATCTAGGTGCAGAAAGCGGACGCGTTCTTGCCGGTGAATGGGACGGACTTGCCTTAAATCTTCGCGTCTTACACTCTTTCCCCAATGGCCCGGTTGATTTGAATGGTTCCATCCATTGGAATCTGGTCGGAATTTATAATGAAATCCTCACCGGTTTGGCGATGGCCCAAGCAGAATATGGATCCAGCCTTGAGTCCATTGGTGTGGACAGTTGGGGTCTGGACTATGGTCACTTGGACAGGAATGGATTTCTGCTGGGTATGCCATTTCATTACCGGGATGAAAGAACGCACCCCATGGTGGAACTGGTTCATCAGCGGGTGAATCGAGAAGAGTGCTTTGCGCGTACTGGTATTCAACCTTTATTTATCAATACCCTCTTTCAGTTAATGGCAGAGAAAGAATCCGCTCATACTTGCATGGAGCATTCAGATCAGATGCTATTCACCCCGGATCTGATTAATTTTTGGCTCACGGGAGAAAAAGGGAATGAAATTACCATGGCAAGTACCAGCCAGATGCTTAATCAGGAAACCCGGAATTGGGATTTTGAATTTCTCAAAGATCTGGGGATTCCTACGGATTTTCTCGGACAACTCTGGGAGCCTGGACATCTTGTCGGCATGGTCCATGGCAAGGCAAAGGATAAGATCCAGTGTGAAAACCTTCCGGTTTACACCGTGGGTTCTCACGACACCGCATCCGCGGTCGCTGGAGTACCGGCATCATCCGATGGTGATTTTGCTTACTTGAGTTCTGGAACCTGGAGCTTGATGGGAGTGGAAAATGATCGGGCTCTATGTGATCCGCAAAGTCTGGACTATGGCTTTACCAATGAATTTGGTGTTGATGGTAGCATTCGCTACCTGAAAAATATCAGTGGTCTTTGGATTGTGCAGGAGTGTCGGCGGGAATGGCAAGCAATGGGGGAGGACTTTGATTACGATCAACTTACCCATATGGCTCGGGAAGCCACTCCCTTCATTGCCTCCATCGATGTTGATGACCCCGTTTTTTCAAGCATGGGAGATATGCCCCGCAAAATCGAACAACAATGCAAGGCATCGGGTCAGTCCATCCCCAGTAGTAAAAATGAAACCATTCGAACCGCCCTGGAGGGGCTTGCCCTAAAGTACCGGCAAGTACTCGAAAACTTGCGTTCTCAAACTGGAAAGTCTCTGGAACAAATTCACATTGTCGGTGGTGGAACCAAAAATGAATTGCTCAATCAAATGACCGCCGACTCCACCGGTTGTGAAATCATTGCCGGGCCAATCGAAGCTACCTCAGTTGGAAATATTCTGGTCCAGATGATTGCCACCGGTGAAATATCCTCCCTCACCGAAGGCCGGCAGCTGGTTCGTGAATCCTTTGAGCCCAAAAGATATCAACCGCATCACTCGGAGCAGTGCGAAGAAGCCTACCAGACCATGCGTAGCCTGAATCAAGTATAATTGAACTTCATCCTCTAAATAGGAACTTCTAAATGAAATCAGAAACCATATGGAAAAATCTACCTAAAGTTGGGATTCGTCCCACCATTGATGGACGGTTGGGTGGAGTTCGGGAGTCCCTGGAAGAGCAGACCATGAACCAAGCCAAGTCGGTTGCTCAATGGATCGAAGAACAACTGAAGTATCCCAATGGGGAACCGGTTGAGTGTGTGATTGCAGACACCTGTATTGGGGGCGTTGCGGAAGCAGCTATGGCGGCCGATAAATTCTCCTCCGAAGGGGTGGGAGTATCCCTTACGGTTACGCCATGCTGGTGCTATGGTTCCGAAACCATGGACATGGACCCGCTCATTCCTAAAGCGGTCTGGGGATTTAATGGAACAGAGAGACCGGGGGCGGTCTACTTGGCTGCGGTTTCTGCGGCCCATGCCCAAAAAGGAATCCCTGCGTATAAAATTTATGGCGAGGATGTACAGGATGCATCCGATGATCGTATCCCCCTTGATGTTCGTGAGAAAATCTTTCGCTTCATCCGTTGTGGCTTAGCGGTTTCAATCATGCGTGGAAAATCTTATCTTTCCATGGGTGGAACCTCGATGGGAATTGTCGGCTCCACCGTCGATCCCAATTTCTTTGAATCCTTCCTGGGTATGCGGGTCGAGTTTTGCGACATGTCAGAATTTAATCGTCGAATCGATGCGGATCTTTTTGATTCCGAAGAATTGATTCGGGCAAAGGAATATGTCAGCACTCATTTCCGGGAAGGTAAGGATTACAATGCTCCCGATCAGCAACGGCCCCGTGCTCAGCTTGATCAGGAATGGGAAACCTCGATTAAAATGTGTTTAATTGCCCGTGATTTAATGGTGGGAAATCCGGCTCTAAAGCAAAAGGGGTGGGGGGAGGAAGCCCAGGGTCATCATGCGATTGCCGCCGGCTTTCAGGGTCAAAGGCAATGGACGGATCACATGCCAAACGGAGATTTTATGGAAGCCGTGCTCAATTCGAGCTGGGACTGGAATGGCAAGAGAGCACCCTATATTTTAGCCACGGAAAATGATGCCTTAAATGGAGTGACTATGTTATTCGGACAACTCCTGACTCACAGCGCTCAAGTTTTTGCGGATCTTCGAACCTATTGGAGCCCTGATGCGGTGGAACGAGTAAGCGGAAAAAAGCTGACCGGTGATGCCGAAAATGGAATTCTTCATTTGATTAATTCTGGCCCTGCTGCCTTGGATGGAACTGGAGAGCAAGAGGATTCGGAT
>NHDN01000011.1 GCA_002171765.1 Verrucomicrobia bacterium TMED60 | reverse complement strand
CTTTACCGCGGGTGGATTGATTACTTTGACAGCACAGGATGAGATTGGAGTATTGGGATCGGGAACGGATACGGACCTGGAGTTTGCCGCGAGTTCCTCAGTAAATGTATCGACGACGGGAACCGGAGCGATTGATTTGGACGGCCTTGGAGCGTTGACTCTGAGCGATGTGGACACCGCAAATGGAGCGATTACGGTTACCTCAGCGGGAGCGCTGACGATGGTTAGTGGAGCCACCATCAACTCTGGAGCAGAAACGATTTCTATTTCGGCTACCGATAGTGTGGCACTTGGAGCTGTGACCACAACCAATACAACGACTTCAGCTCTTGCTGTTTCAGCAGGAAGCGGTTCAATCACTCAGGCTGGTGGAGCTTCATCAGTCGCAGGTGGATCAACTTTCACAGTTGGAAATAATCAAAACATCATCTTGGATCACGCCAGCAATGCCTTCAGCGGAGCGGTTACCCTAAAAGCGGGCACTTCAGGGGATCAAACCTTTGGAAATATTAGCTTCGTGGACGACAGCGCAGTGAAGTTAGATGCAGATGCAGACGCGGCCGGGGATTTGTTTATTGATGCCGGCACCGATGGAAGCGTGGGTGGAAACTTGGTGGTCACGGCAACCACTGGCAATGTTACTCAAGGAGTTCCATTGGGAGTGACCGGAACTTCTACGCTGACTACATTGGCTACAGGTGCAACGATTACCCTGGGCACTTCGACGAATGCATTGGGAGGAAATGTCATCGTATCCACAACAGGAACTGCAGCAGATGTGACCATCGACAATGGCACCACCGCACTTGGCTTACAGGGTACGGTGAGCGGTGACTTGGTCTTGACCAGTGGAGATGCGATTATCGACAGTGATGTATTAACGGTTACGGGTACGACTACGGTGACCACAGATGTGGCAGACAAAGCAATTACTTTAGGATCTCTTGCCTCAACTGGAAATGTGATTGTATCCACCTTAGGAACCACCGGAGATGTGACCATTGACAATAGTGACACTGTCCTAGGAGTGCAGGGCACGGTAAGCGGTGACTTGGTCTTGACCAGTGGAGAAACGATTACCGACAGCGGTTTATTGACAGTTACGGGTTCGACTACGGTGACCACAGATGTGGCCGACAAAGCGATCACCTTAGGATCACTCGCCTCAACGGGAACTGTTACTTTGAGCACCCTAGGGACTTCAGGCACAGCAACGGTCGTAAATGCGAACGGATTGGCCTTAGCCGGTACTATAAATGGTGACTTGAGTGCAACCGCAACCACCGGAGACATTTCAAATCCTCGTTCATTGACCGTGAGCGGCACCTCGACCTTAATCACTGCGGTCGACGGATCGAATGTAATCCTAGATCACGCCGGCAATGCCTTTAGTGGAGCGGTTACCATAAAAGCCGATACCGCGGGCACAGAGACCTTTGGAAATATTAGCTTAGTGGACGACAGTGCAGTGAAGTTAGATGCAGATGCAGACGCGACAGGAGATTTGTTTATTGATGCCAGCACTGATGGTACCGTGGGTGGAAACTTGGTTGTCACGGCAACCACTGGCAATATTACTCAGGGAGTTGCATTGGTAGTGACCGGAACTTCTACCCTCACAACTGCTGGAACGGACGGAACCATTACCTTAGGCACTACGACGAATGCATTGGGTGGAAATGTCATCGTATCCACAACAGGAACTGCAGCTAATGTGACCATCGACAATGGAACCTCTGCTCTTGGTTTACAGGGCACGGTAAGCGGTGACTTGGTCTTGACCAGTGGAGATGTGATCACTGACAGCGATGTATTAACGGTCACAGGTACGACTACGGTGACCACAGATGTGGCAGACAAAGCGATCAACTTAGGATCTCTTGCCTCGACGGGAACTGTCACTTTGAGCACTCTAGGGACTTCAGGTGCAGCAACGGTAGTGAATGCAAACGGATTGGCTTTGGCCGGTACTGTAAATGGTGACTTGAGCGCAACCGCAACCACCGGGGACATTTCAAATCCTGGTTCATTGACCGTGACTGGCGCTTCTACTTTGATCACTGCGGTCGACGGATCGAATGTAATCCTAGATCACGCTGGCAATGCCTTTAGTGGAGCGGTTACCCTAAAAGCCGATACCACGGGCACAGAGACCTTTGGAAACATTAGCTTAGTGGATGACAGTGCAGTGAAGTTAGATGCAGATGCAGACACAGCTGGTGATTTGTTTATTGATGCGAGCACCGATGGTAATGTGGGTGGAAACTTGGTGATCACGGCAACCACTGGCAATATTACTCAGGGAGTTGCATTGGGAGTGACTGGATCTTCTACGCTGACCACATCGGCTTCGGACGCAACCATTACCTTGGGTTCGGCGACGAATGCATTGGGAGGAAATGTAATACTGACGACGAGTGGAACTATGGGCCATGTGACAATCGACAACGGGACGACTGCTTTGGGAGTACAGGGCACGGTGTCCGGCGACCTTGCGCTTACCAGCGGAGGAGCGATCTTCGACAGTGCATCGTTGAGCGTTACCGGCACAACGACCTTGACGACCGACATGGCCGACACGACAATAACGCTTGATACCCTTGCCTCGACCGGAAATGTAATACTGACGACGAGTGGAACTGCGGGCCATGTGACAATCGACAACGAAACGACAGCTTTGGGAGTACAGGGCACGGTGTCCGGTGACTTGATCTTAACCAGTGGAGAAGCGATTATCGACAGTGCAGCGTTGAGCGTTACTGGCACGACGACCGTGACGAGCGACGTGGCCGACAAGACGATCACGCTTGATACCCTTGCCTCGACCGGAAATGTAATACTGACGACGAGTGGAACTGCGGGCCATGTGACAATCGACAACGGAACGACAGCTTTGGGAGTACAGGGCACGGTGTCCGGTGACCTTGTGATTACCAGTGGAGAAGCGATCATGGACAGTGCAGCCTTGAGCGTCACCGGTACGACGACCGTGACGACCGACATGGCCGACAAGACCATCACACTTGATACCCTTGCCTCGACCGGAGCGGTGTTGGTAACGACAAGTGGAACTGCGGGCAATGTAGTGATCGACAACGGAACGACAGGGTTGGACCTTGGAGCATCCACGATCAGTGGAACCTTAAGTGCGACGAGTGGAGCAGCGGCAGGCATCGTGGACAGTGGGAACGTTGCTGTGAGCGGAGACGTTACCTTAACGACCGACGCGAACAATGGAGTGATTAATCTTGGCACCCTGCAGCAAAGCGGAGGGGATTTGATTCTGACCACCAACGGAACCGGTGATGCGACGGTGGTAAACAACGCGGCGATCGACCTTGGAGCAAGTAATGTGGGAGGAGCGTTGTCCGCGACTGCTTCGGCGGGAACAATTACTCAAAACGGCGGTGCCCTGACGGTTGCCGGAACCAGTGCATTTACAACTTCGACCGCAGACCAGGCGATTACACTGTCAAACACGGCCAATGCACTGACCGGGGCGGTGTCGCTGACGACAAGTGGAACTGCGGGCCATGTGACAATCGACAACGGGACGACTGCTTTGGGAGTACAGGGCACGGTGTCCGGCGACTTTGCGCTTACCAGCGGAGAAGCGATCATCGACAGTGCGGCATTGAGCGTTACCGGCACGACGACCGTGACTACCGACATGGCCGACAAGACCATCACACTTGATACCCTTGCCCCGACCGGAAATGTAATACTGAAGACGAGTGGAACCGCGGGCCATGTGACCATCGACAGCGGGACAACTGCTTTGGGAGTGCAGGGCACGGTGTCCGGTAACCTTGTGCTTACCAGTGGAGAAGCGATCATCGACAGTGATGTATTAACGGTTACGGGAACGACTACGGTGACCACAGATGTGGCCGACAAAGCGATCAACTTGGGATCTCTTGCCTCAACGGGGAATGTGATTGTATCCACTTTAGGAACTACCGGAAATGTGACCATTTACAGTGGAACCACTGCACTTGGGGTGCAGGGCACAGTAAGTGGTGACTTGGTCTTGACCAGTGGAGAAGCAATTACCGACAGCGATATTTTGACGGTTACGGGCACGACCAAGGTGACTACGGATGTGGCCGACAAAGCTATCAATTTGGGATCTCTTGCCTCAACGGGGAATGTGATTGTATCCACTTTAGGAACCACCGGAAATGTGACTATTGACAATGGAACCACTGCACTTGGGGTGCAAGGCACGATAGGTGGTGACTTGGTCTTGACTAGTGGACAGGCGATTACCGATAGCGGAACCTTAACCGCTTCTGGTTCGACAACCATAGATTCTGGGTCTGCAGATATTACCCTTGATGAAGTAGCTTCGATATTTGGAACGCTATCCTTGACCGGAGCGAATGTTGCGGTGACTGATGCGGGAGCAACTGACTTGGGTGCCTCTACTGTAAGTGGAACCCTGGGAATCACATCGGGCGGAGCGGTTACAAGCAGTGGAAAATTGGATATTACCGGAGCGACCACGATCAGTGCTTCTGGCCAAGCGGTAAGCCTTACCAATTCCGATTCCACTTTTGGTGATTTTTCTGTAATCGCAAAGGATGTTTATATTGTGGAAAGTGGTTCTTTTTCATCCACTAGCATTGCTGCAGAAACCATCCAAGTTAGTGCCACAGAGGGAGTATCAGTTATTTCAACTGGGGATGGACTGCAATTAGCTGCTCAGTCAGGGACTGGAAATATCGATGTGGTTAATACCGGAGGCTTAGTAATTAGTGAGCTTTTGAATATACAAGGGATTCAATTCACCGATGATACCGCAACGGGTAAAGTTTCACTCGTAGCAAAAAGTCCGCTTACGATTAATGCAGCAATTGATGCCAAGGCGGGAGAAGTACTACTTGTGGCTTCTGGTTCTGATACTACTGATGATGTTACCATCAATAGTAATGTTGTCGGATCCAGTGTGGATGTATATGCTGGTGACAGTATTGCAGTTACCAGTGATGCAACCATTAATAGTCCTTCATTCGAACTTAATGTTGGAACAAATTATGATATCGCAACTGCATCGACTTCAACCGGTTCTTCCAGTGCAGGATTGAGCCTGTCCAATACAGCAGGTCTGCAGAAGATCAAGATTCCATCCATCGGTCTGATTACTGGTAAAGGAAGAATTACTGAATTCTCCTCCGATGGAATCCTTTTCATGGATGATTATTTCAATGCTCTCAATCCTGTCCTTGAACAGTCGGTGAAACTAGACGAAATTGGTATTACCGGCTCGGTGGAAAGTGAACTCTATGACTTTGTCGAAACTGACAATTCCGGTTCAATCGAGATCGAAAAGAAGAAGTAATTTAGCTCTAGGCGATTACGGTGGTTCCGTTATCGCTCTTGCTTAGGTTTTCCAAGCAGTCAACCGCATGTTTGGCCCAATCTTCGGGTTTTTCATGACTTCCTGCTGCGTCGCCAAAACAGGAGCGGAGCATATCGGTGTCAATGACTCCGGGGTTGAGTGCTACCGTCGACAGATTTGATGGAAGTTCTTGNGCNAAGGCACGGGTTAATCCTTCAATGGCCCATTTGCTCGCACAATAAGGAGCAACCTCAGCAGCTGTGGATTGGCCCCAATATGAACTAAAATTCACAATCATTCCCTGGCTTAAACCTTNCATTNNANNTAAAAAAGCTTTGATCATATTATGGGTGCCACAGACATTTACNTTAAANACTTCAAGAAATTCATCCTCNGAAACNTNATGTANCNNAGCGTTNGAGTTAATTTTCCCAGCATTATTNACCAAGAGAGTGGGGGTACCTAAATTTTCAATCACTTNCTCGGAAAAAGTTANGACTTCTTTAAGGTTGGTAATATCTACGCTTTGGAAGAAGTGAGGGTTTNATAGTTGNGAGCCTAATTNAACCANTGCAGAAGTTGNNCGTGCACAACCNGCGACCTGCCAACCCCGTTGATCAAATTCAATGGATAGGGCATGACCAAGACCCTTGGATACACCGGAAATGCAGACCGTCTTNGGGTTCACTTAATCCTNATCATTAGCNGGCAAGGCGGGTTCTTCATAACCCACGCTCCCAGGTCCTTTATGATGAGGGGGCTGCCTTGATAGGTTCCAATGAGCATACAACCAAATTGTAGCAAATAAGGAACCGAGCAATATAATTACTACCCATTCGAACTTAGTTTTTTTAGGTAAATTCAAAGATGCAGGTTAGAAGATTAAAGAATACTGGAATGGTGGGAGATACTGGAGTCGAACCAGTGACCTCATGCGTGTCATGCATGCGCTCTAACCAACTGAGCTAATCCCCCCCTTTAATGAGAACNTTTAATNTANAAACCAAAAATGAAGTGTCAACTTCGATGATAATCTNAGCTTTTGATATCCGCACTTTACGACTTTAATAGGAGTATATATATTNGCGAGTAATTATGAAAAAAGCTCTCGTTACTGGNATCACTGGNCAAGATGGGTCNTANTTGGCTGAATNACTTNTGGAAAAAGGGTATGAAGTGCATGGAATTGTTCGACGTGCCTCTACTTTCAATACCGACCGTTTAGAACATATCTATAAAGATCCTTTGGTTGATAACACCAATCTTTATTTGCATTATGGCGACTTGGCAGATGCAGTACAATTAGTCAAATTATTGTATGAGTTACAGCCCGACGAAATCTATAACTTAGGTGCTCAAAGTCATGTAAGGGTTTCTTTTGATATTCCAGAATATACCGGTGATGTAACGGGTGTGGGAGCAGTAAGGATTTTGGAAGCGATTCGAGAAGCTGGTTTAGTCGGAAAAGTCCGCTATTACCAAGCATCTTCTTCTGAAATGTTTGGAAAGGTGCAGGAAGTTCCGCAAGTAGAAACTACCCCTTTCTGGCCTCGTTCTCCCTATGCATGTGCTAAGGTGTATGCACATTGGCTAACCGTGAACTACAGGGAGTCCTATGGTATGCATGCAAGTAGTGGGATTCTATTTAATCATGANTCCCCCCGGCGNGGAGAGACTTTTGTAACCCGTAAAATTACCAGGGCGGCAACCCGAATTAAGCTTGGCTTACAAAATAAGCTAATCCTTGGGAATTTGGATTCAAAAAGAGATTGGGGATACGCCAAGGAATATGTCGAAGCTATGTGGTTGATGCTCCAACAGGATCAACCNGATGACTTTGTGATTGCCACAAATGATACGCACACGGTTCGAGAATTCCTCGAGGAGACCTTTGCTCATTTGGATATGGATTGGAATGAATTTGTTGGCTTTGATAAAAAGTACGAGCGGCCAGCAGAGGTTGATCTTTTGATCGGGGATCCCAAAAAAGCCAGGGAAAAACTAGGGTGGGAGCCGAAAACTTCTTTTAAGGAACTGGTTGCTCTGATGGTTGATGCTGACATGAAGTTAGCCGAGCAAGAGAGGACATTAGCTGAAGCTAATCTTTCTTAGAGATGACTAAAATCTTCGTAAGCGGGCATCGNGGGATGGTTGGATCCGCACTCATTCGTAACTTACAAAGAGACAATAAGGATTGGGAGCTNATAGTAAAAAAGAGGGATGAATTAGATCTCTGTGATCAAATTCAGGTTGAAGATTTTTTTCGGAAAGAAAAACCGGAGGTGGTGGTGAATGCTGCTGCTAGAGTAGGCGGAATTCATGCGAATTCCACCTATCCCGCAGAATTTATTCATCAAAATCTTACCGTTAATACNAATCTNATACATTCTGCCTGGAAACATGGAGTGGAGCGTTTTTTAAACCTTGGTAGTTCATGCATTTACCCTTGCCAATCCAAGCAACCTATCAAGGAAGAATATTTATTAACTGGTCCCCTGGAAAAAACCAATGAAGCTTATGCTCTNGCAAAAATTGCAGGTCTGGAAATGTGCAAGCANTATCGGAANCAATATGATGTGCTTTTTCATAGTGCTATGCCGACTAATTTATATGGCCCTGGGGATAATTATCACNCTGAAAACTCTCATGTTTTACCNGCCTTAATTCGAAGGTTTCACGAGGCTAAAGAAAAAGGTCTAGGGGAGGTAGGTATTTGGGGTACAGGCAAGCCAAGGCGGGAGCTCATGCATGTGGAAGATCTTGCAAACGGCATTCTTTTCTTATTGGGATTAGATTCTCCACCGGATTGGGTCAANCTAGGCACAGGAGTGGATCATTCTATTCTTAGTATCGCNGAGCTAGTTAAAGAGNCCGTGGGCTTTNAAGGCGAGATCACAAAGGATGAGAGCAAGCCAGATGGTATGCCATTAAAAAGACTGGATGTTTCCCTAGCCAGAACCCTTGGTTGGTCCGCATCGATTTCATTGGAAGAGGGAATACATAGTGCCTACAACGATTTTCTTGAATCCCTTCGGTCCAAGACCGCTAGGTTATAAAGATTTACTTATTCGAATTCCTTGCGGAAGTTGATTAATTCGCTTTTTATTTCACGCACTTCATAACGAAGGGCTTCGACTTCTTCTTTCAAGTCCTTAAATTCCTCAAGGTTTTCACCCAACAGATCCAGGCGTTTGTCTGCCGTTGGCACGAATACTGGTTTGGATCCCTCCACTTCTTCAATTTTGGGTGGTGGGGCAAGTTTATGNAACCATCTTCTCTCTTTTCTTCCGGGAATCGGGTCCATTAATCCGGTAAGGGAGGGGTCTCTTTCTGATAATTCTGATAAGGTATCTTCGACATCAGAAAGACCATCAAAATGAAACATCCGGCTGGCTCGAGTGTTTAACTCACCGGTAGTTTGGGGTCCTCGATTGAGCAACTCTGCAAGTAGTGCTCTTTCAGCTTTGATCAAATCGAGTTCTTTTTCTGCGTTATGTTGAAATTTTGGCACTCTTGAACCAACTAGATCAACGCGGAAGGCGAGTCTTTTACTTCTTAATTCTTCGATCGCCAAAGATACTTCTTCTTCGGAGAGTTCAGATTTTGGGTTCCGATTATTTTTTTGGTTACAGGCGTTGGTTAGCCCGTTTAGAGTCATGGGGTAATATTCTGGTGTGGTTAATTCTTTTTCGATCAAAGAACCAAGCACTCGAGTCTCAGTAAAAGTGAGCTCTGGTAGCATTTCGAGATCCTCCACTTTCTCGGGATCGTCAATCATTTCCAGAAAAAATTTTGGAATTAAAAGGGGGTAAAATCAGTAAGTTTTTCATCCACTGCCAGAGAGCAGGGAGCTTCGATGAAAAGCTATTCGGACACAACGTTTACTAAACGGTGCTCCTTATCAAATTCCACCTTGCCTGGAGTCAGGGCAAAGAGGGTGAAGTCCCGTCCAAGTCCAACATTGCTACCTGGGTGGTATTTGGTACCTCTTTGGCGTAAAATAATATTTCCAGCAAGTACGGCCTCTCCACCAAATTTTTTAACCCCTAGGCGTTTGCTGTTACTATCTCTTCCGTTCTTGGAAGTTCCTTGTCCTTTTTTATGTGCCATTTTTAGAAATATCTAAGGTGTTATTACTTAAGATCAATAGACTCAATTTCAATTACAGATAAAAGCTGACGNTGGCCTTTTCTTCTCTTGTAGCCTTGCCTTCTTTTCTTTTTGAAAACGATAATTTTCTTATCTTTCTTATTTTCGAGGATTTTGGCGGTAACCGAAGCACCTTCGATGGTTGGGGCGCCAAATGTAGGTTTTCCTTCATCGACAACCATAAGTACTTGATCGAGTTTAACTTGATCCCCTTCGTTGGTGTCGGGAAAACGATTCACGAACAGTTTGTCACCCTTTTCAACAGTGAACTGACTCCCTTGTGTTTTGATTGTAGCTTTCATGGATAGAAAAGGTACAAAAAAATCATTTTTGGAAGCTTTTGGCAAGCGTCATCTTAGTTTTGATTCCTAAGAAATATTGGTCATGATGATGGTCTTTCTAATTCTCATGATTTTTGGTTCCAAAAAAGTATCATCTATTGATGTATTGAAATATTATTCAGACAAACTGGTACTGGAACACTATGAGGAGGCGACTAGAATGGTGGGACTTTGGGAATCTGAGAAAGTTGTCTTTCAAAGATCCATCCAAAATAAATGTGCTCAGTTACTTGAAATTGGGTGCGGGACCGGCAGAATTTCATTTGGTTTGAGTCAATTAGGATATGCCAAGATCACGGCTACAGATTTTTCCAAGAAAATGATAATCCGTGCAAAAGAGCTTAATGAAAAATATAAAACCAAAATCGATTTTCAAAAGCAAGATGCCACCGCTCTTACCTTTGAAGAGTGTCAATTCGGAGCGGTAATATTTGGATTTAATGGTTTGATGCAAATACCTGGGGAATTGAACCGAAGAAAAGCGATGGAAGAATCGTACCGAGTTCTAATCCCCGGGGGTTATTTTATCTTTACCGCACATGATCGATCACTACCCAAGTGGAAGAAATTTTGGGCAATCGAAAGGAANAAATGGCGGGAAGGGAAACAGGATCCAAAGCTTCTGGAATTTGGGGATCGCTTTGAGGAGACCACTAGGGGAATGTTATACATTCATGTCACTGAAGTGGACAAACTCCGAGCGGAATTAAAACAGGTTGGGTTTGCAGTGGAAGGAGATTTTTTGCGGTCGAAAATAGCGAATGAAAGTGAAAGGACCAAGAAGTATTCAGATGAATGCAGGTTTTGGATATGCCGGAAACCAATCTGATTGATTCTTTACTTCATACATTCNNCATCTAATTCCATACTCGCCACGCGGGTTGCCGGACCAGCCATATTTACTTTAAAGTTGTCATCAATTACTAGTTGAATTTCTCCACCTGGCATTTCCACGGTAATCTNCTGATCGCAT
Organism: Verrucomicrobia bacterium TMED60; assembly: GCA_002171765.1. The sequence continues at coordinate 5,872 of NHDN01000011.1, read as the reverse complement.
GCACCCATTTTTCGTGCCACCGCACCTGCAGCAGAGCTGCTACTCCCAGAAGCTAAAGTGTATCCAGCGCCCCGTTCCCAGATTTCAATTTTAATTCGATTNCGGTCCAGAATTTCGAGGAATTGAACATTNGTACGATTGGGGAAATTGGGATGGTTTTCTAATCCTGATCCGAGTCTCATAGCCATTTCTTTGGTAGCTTCCTNNACGGGAATTACACAATGAGGGTTTCCAATCGTAGCGGCATAATATTTCATGGTCTCTGATCCAACCGTTATTTCCTCATCTAGAACATCGCGGGCATCGCCCTCTATATTTACTGGGATTACCTCGCTATTAAAACTGACTTGGCCCATTTCCACGGTAATGACTTCAGTATTGTCTGATACTTGGCAGGAAACGATCCCTCCGAGGGTATCTACAGAAAAGGTTTCGGTGCCCACTCGCTCTGAATCCCTTAAATAACGAGCGAAAATCCGCAGGCCATTTCCACTCTTTTCGGCTTCGGAACCGTCTGGNTTNAGAATCTTTAGCCCATAGTCAGCCTGATTGGATAGAAGGGGACCCACCAGGATTCCATCGGAGCCCAGTCCAAAGTTGCGGTGACAAATTCGAATGATTTCATCTTCCGAAAAAGGATGGTCTTGGTTTTGAGGATCAAATACTAAGTAGTCATTCCCTAGGGCGTGGTATTTTTGAAATTTCATGGGTAGGATTTTTACAAGTTATTTTCTTTTTTTCGAGACAAGACCCAATCGATAATGACTTGGTCGTCCTCCTTGGCTCTTTTTACAAGACGAAGAAATTCTACGGGATGAAGGTCATTTTCTTTGAAAAAATTCCGATCTCCACCACAACAGAACATCGAACATTCTGGCAATTCACCCCGCAATTTTGCCCGAGCTTTGGGGATAATTCTTGGCAACCAGGTAATTCCCTTGATGGAATCCGACTTTGCTGGAAGCGTAGAAGGATCTAATTGGTTGGTGGAAGGGATTTTTTTTTGAACTTCCCAAAAGTAATCTCTTCTTTGTTCGTGGATCAGAAGAAAAGTGGCCAAATCAGGTTCTTCTTCAAGTACCCAATCCTCAGCAAAATCAAAAGCATCCATCTTATTCATTCCCATGGAGGAAAGAAAAGGCAGATCTTCTTCAATAGGAAAAGATTCGGAATTTCGGTTTCCCGATTTGTAAAGAGAAACTGATTTTTCCCAGATCCGGACCAGGTTGCTTTGGAAATTGTGATTCATCCCCACAAAAAATGAGACTCTTTGGGCACGAGGCAAGAAAGATCAAGCAAGTTTGAAATCAAGTTGCTTATCGGAGGTAAATACCTTGTAGATTACCACTTTAATTTCCTGTCCCAGTTTCAATTTATTTTTAGGGTTTCTTCCAACCAGTGCAGTTCCATTGTTGGTTATTCGATACCCAAGTTCACGGGGAAGAGTGCGAATCGGAACAAACCCCCGAGCCATGGTATCCACGAGCTCAATAAAGAATCCTTTTCGAGCAATCTCAGTGATTACTGCCTTATGAACCACCGGGGGATGCTGCCCGATTCCCCGCTTGTAAAAGAGTAATAATTTGTCTTTGACCGATTCTCTTTCCGCATCGACGCTGTTTCTTTCGGTAACCGATAGATGCTTGGCTAAGCTTTCTTGTGATTCTTTGGCTTTTCTTTTTTCCTTATGCAACCAATCTTCAATGGTGCGGTGCACCACGAGGTCTGAATACCTGCGAATGGGTGATGTGAAGTGGAGATAATCTCTTTTAGCCAGTCCATAATGACCATCNGGAGTCTCCCGATAACATGCTTGCTTCATGCTCCTGAGGAATTTGATCCTGAGGACTTGACCCAGTGGGTGCTTATTGATGTTGAACAGTAATTTGTTGATTTCTTTTCGGGATGTGAGTTCACCACAGGAAATACCAAAAAGGGCAACAAAGGTTCTAAGTTCATCCAAGTTTTCGAGCTCTGGTTCTGGATGCACCCGGAAAATTCCTTTCAGTTTTTTATTTCGTATGTGCTTGGCCACGGTTTCATTGGCAAGGAGCATAAATTCCTCCACGAGTTGATGACTTTCATCATTTTCCGAAGATAAGATCTTTTCGGGTTCTCCCTTAGAATCGACCAGAATCTTAATTTCCGCAGATTCCAGGTTTAANGATCCGGCTCTCATTCTCTCGGTCCTTAATTTAGAAGCAATGGACCATAATCGTTGAATGGTTTGGTTGATTTGCTTAAGTTCCTCGGAAGATACCTCTTGGAGAGGCTTACCAGGATTCCCGGAGTAACGACTAGACGGAGGCTTTGCTTCTTTGATACTTTCCAGACGATTTCCGCGAAGAAAGAGGATCGCTTGTTCGTAGGTAAGCCTTTTGTTGCTATTGATTACGCACTCGGCAAGTTTTGAGCTTACCATTTTACCATCGTTTCGAAAGCGAAAGAGCACNGATTTGACCAATCGGTCTTGGCCTTCGACCAAGCTACAAATTCCATTGGACAAACTCTGAGGAAGCATCGGTACCACCTCTCCAACCAGATAGGTTGAATTCCCCCTTTTTCTTGCTTCCTTATCGAGTGCTGAGTTCAGCTGCACATAGTACGAGACATCGGCAATATGGACTCCAATCTCCCACTCATCATCGTTGATCTTTTGAACCGATAGGGCATCGTCGAAGTCCCTGGCATCAAGGGGATCAATGGTAAGGGTGAAAATATCCCGAAAATCCATTCTTTTCTTGATTTCCTTCGGGTCGACACTTTGTGCGATGGCATTGGCTTGTTCTTCCACTTTGGATGGGAAAGAGCCCGAAAGACCAAATTTGGCAAGAATTCCCTGGTGGTCAGTTAGTGGATCATCTCCAGGTCCCAGAACACGGATAACTTTACAAGTCGGGATTCGAGCCGGCGGATCCCAGCGGACAAATTTCGCAACCACTTTATCACCCGGCTGACCATTTCGATTTTCGCCCAGAATCTTGAATGGAATAAACAGGCGGGAATTTTCCGCATCTACTAGGCTACGACCCAGATCTTGCTTTAGGTAGCCTAGAAATTCATCCGTTCCCCGCTTCACCACTTTCTTTACTTCATATCGAAGCTTGGCTGGCTTTCCCTTATTCTTTCTTCTCTCGAATTTATTCTTCTTGGGTGGGAGAATATGCAACTCCACGGAATCCCCATGCAGGGCAGTTCCACTGGCTCCACGGGCGAGTGAAATAGCTTCGTCCCAACCGTCTACTACTACCTTGGCCCGGCCTTGCCTGCCGAAGTATAAAACNCCAATTATTTTATCCTTACTCATCTAGGTAAGGATTAAATAAGGAAACAAAAAAGATGTAGGATAAAAACCCTTAAAACTTAATCTCTGGGATCGTAAATTTCCCAGGAATCAGGAACCGCATCACGAATCGCTTCGGAGTTGGTAAAAGTATCAGGTACATCTTCTCCCTTATCGATTGCTTTGATGAAAACCCCATCTCCCTTGTCATTTTGAGTTTCTTCNTACCANCGAACCGTACCATCACTAAAGAGAACATGCCCCCCTTCACCCGCCCAGGGGGAAGAGTCGCTCCATCTTTCAGAATCCAAGCCTGAAGTCCACAAAATGGGGAAAGGACCGCTTTCCAGGTTGGTTACAAAACTCCTGGTTTTAGCTTCTCCTCCTTTGGGAATCGCAACCGCATAACCNAGNGCCTCTACTTGGCCACTTGAAAATCCATCCTTAGTTGCTGGAATATTGGAAGGAACCCCATCATTGCCATCTTCATTAAGCTCAACCACCAGCTCATCGTCGGGAAGAAACCAAAGCTCAGGACGAGTATCTTTGGTTTTCTTTCGGAACCAAGCGACGAATTCTTCCGCACTGGTGACATCATCCGTAGTTGGAAAGTTTCTGGTTTTGGCAGCCAGTGATTCGTACACTGTTTTTAAGTTTTTCTGAGCAGCCGTACGTCCGGCAGTTCCAAAGACATCCCCGAAACCTACAAATGCAATACCAGCAAGGATACCAATAATGGTAATGACAACGAGAAGTTCGATCAGGGTGAAACCTTTTTTCTTATTTTTCTTATTCATGAGTTTATACTAAATGGCTGTTAAACGATAATTAAATCAATGGACAGGTTAGTATGGTAAAGGAAATCCACCGCAAAGAGCAAGTGCCTTCTCTTGTGCCTCTGAAATCACATCGGGGTTATCGGGGTTCGAAATCACAGAGTGAATAATGCCTCCAATCTCTCGCATTTCCTCTTCCTGCATACCTCGGGAAGTAACCGCAGGTGTACCAATCCGAATTCCACTGGTTTGAAAAGGACTTCTGGTTTCTCCCGGAACGGTATTCCGATTAAGGGTAACATTCGCCCCTTCCAGTGCAAGCTGTGCTTGCTTACCCGTCAATTCCGGATGGGANGGTCNCAGGTCTAATAACATCANGTGATTATCGGATCCACCACTGACCAAATGGAAACCATTTGCAGTTAGAGTTTCTGCAAGAGCCTTGGAATTCGCAACCACTTGTTCTTGATAGGTTCGAAATTCCGGCTTTGCGGCTTCGGCAAAACACACCGCCTTGGCTGCGATTACATGCATCAAGGGCCCCCCTTGATTTCCGGGAAAAACCGCAGAGTCAATCGCCTTGGCATATTCTTCCTTGCAAAGGATTAATCCACCTCTTGGTCCACGAAGCGTCTTATGGGTGGTGGTGGTTACAAAATCAGCATGAGGAACAGGGGAGGGATGTACACCACTNGCNACGAGTCCTGCAATGTGAGCGATGTCAGCAAGNAACAATGCACCATGTTCTTTGGCAATATTACCCATGCGTTCAAAGTCAATGACCCTTGCATAAGCCGAAGCACCAACTGTGATGAGCTTTGGTTTCTCCTTGGCCGCTAGGGCTTCGATCTCGTCGTAATTAATGTATCCCGTCTCCGCATCGACTCCATAGTTGATGACATCATAAAGCATACCGCTACAATTCTTGGGATGGCCATGGGTTAAATGTCCACCATCCTGCAGGCTCATGGTAAGAATTTTATCACCCGGTTGGAGCATGGCAAAATACACTGCGGTATTGGCNTGGCTACCGGAGTGAGGTTGGACATTTGCATGTTCAGCTCCAAAGATTTGCTTGGCCCTTTCNATAGCGAGGTTTTCCGCGACATCCACATGCTCACAGCCACCGTAATATCTCTTGGCTGGATATCCTTCTGCATACTTGTTGGTAAGTACACTTCCTGTGACTTCAATGATTGCGGGAAGGGTAAAGTTTTCCGAGGCAATCAATTCAATATGCGTGCTTTGCCTTACTTTTTCGTCGGCAATGGCTTGATGAATAGCCGGGTCGATTTCAGCGAGGGAACGGGAATCGAGGAAGGTTGGCGTAAGAGTGGCGGAACTTTCGGAGATCATTATTATTNTTTTATAAAGGTTAGAGGTTTTTCTCAACCCAGTTTAAAAGGGAAGGGATGGATTCTTTCATGCCATCCCGACAAGCACGGTATACTTCAAGGTTTTGGCCGTAGGGATCGGGTAATTCTTTGTTTCCTCCCTCGGTGAATTCACGCATCAGAAAAATCGGGGCATCTTCAGGAAGTTCGAAATACATATGCAGCAGGGCCCGATGGGATTCGGTCATGCAAAAAATGGCGGAAGCATTTTCCACGGTCGCCCGGGTAAGGGCGGCACTGCGATGCTCGGAGAGATCGAGCCCGATTTCCTCGCAGGCAANGATGGANTTATCCGANGCCTTGTCTCCATCCATTGCAGAAATACCNGCNGAAAAAACCTTGATNTTTTGTTTTGAGCCGGACTTTGCAAGTCCTTCTTCAAACAGTTTTTCTGCCATCGGGCTCCGGCAGACATTCGC
>NHDN01000067.1 GCA_002171765.1 Verrucomicrobia bacterium TMED60 | reverse complement strand
TACAACTGATGCAACTAATGATGGATCTTCAACTGCTGATAATGATGGATCTGCATGGTACGTCGGTGCTAACATGTCATTTTAATTTAAGATCTTATATCTTTGAAAACGGCACTTTAAGGAGTGCCGTTTTTTTTATGTTTTACATTTAGGCCCCAATACAATAATTATAATTTAATGATTTTTAATAAATTTATTTTATTACTAATTTTATCTTTTCTTATTTCTTGCAATAGTAATAAGAGCGAAGAAGAGATGGAAGAATTGTGGTCAAAAGCCCAGACTAGAACTAAAATTATTGAAAGATCTGGTACAAAATTTAATTCGGCATTAGATATGGATTTAGCAATGAGAGATGCTGAAACGAGACTTCAAACAGGAGGTGGTTTGTTGGGAAAGGGTGGTATTTCATTTAGTGGTATAATAAATAATGATGGAGGAAACAATAATACCTCAACAACCATTGCGATGACAGTAAATCCATTTCTTTGGAAAGGTGCGTTAGAAACAATTGACTTTATGCCTTTAAGTTCTGCAGATCAAGTTGGCGGAACAATAATTACTGACTGGTACTCAACATCTGCTAATCCTAGTGAGAGATGTAAATTGAATATTTTTATTTCTGGAAAACAACTAAACACTGAGAATCTTAGAGTAACTTCTTTTTGTCAAGAATTTAAAGATCCGTCTTGGATAAATAAAAAGGTTGAACAAGAAGATAATATAAAAATTGAAAACGCAATATTAAATAAAGCAAAAAAATTAAAACTCCAATCTAGTTAAAAAGTGTCATCACGATACAATCACAAATTAGTTGAAAAAAAATGGCAAGATAGATGGTCAGATCAAAAAGTTTTTCAAACTTCTAAAAATGAAAAGGGTGAAAAATTTTATGTTTTAGAAATGTTTCCATATCCCTCTGGNAAAATACATATGGGGCATGTCAGAAACTATNCATTNGGNGATGTAGTANCAAGATATAAGAAAATGAAAGGTTATAATGTTCTCCATCCAATGGGTTGGGATGCTTTTGGCCTTCCTGCTGAAAATGCTGCTTTAACTGAAAAAAAACATCCTGAAGGTTGGACATATCAAAATATTAAAACTATGAAAAAACAGCTTCTAAAGATGGGGTTGTCGTTGGATTGGGATAGAGAAATTGCAACATGCCACCCAGATTATTACAAGCATGAACAAAAATTTTTTATAGATATGTTTAAATCTGGTCTTGCTTATAAAAAAGAAGCTGAGGTCAATTGGGATCCTGTAGACAAAACAGTTTTAGCAAACGAACAAGTGATTGATGGAAAAGGATGGAGGTCAGGAGCGACTGTAGAAAAGAAAAAGTTATCTCAGTGGTTTTTAAAAATAAGCAAGTATTCAAATGAGCTTTTGGATGATTTAGATAAATTGAAAAATTGGCCTAGTAAAGTAAAAATAATGCAGTCTAATTGGATTGGTAAATCTGTAGGAGCTGAAATTGATTTTAACATTTCAGATAAAAATAAAAAAATAAAAGTTTTTACAACAAGACCAGATACGATTTATGGCGCTACATTTTTAGCTCTTTCTAGTGAGCATGATTTAGTTNCTGAAATATCAAAAAAAAATTCGGATTTACAGAAGTTTATTAAAGACTGNAAANATATAAACCCTGANAAAACCAAAANAGGNTTTNATACTAATTTATTTGCTGAACATCCATTTATTAAAGGCAAAAAAATTCCAATCTTTGTGGCTAACTTTGTTTTAAAAGAATACGGTCTTGGTGCAATTTTTGGTTGTCCCGCACACGATCAAAGAGATTTGGATTTTGCAACTGAATACAAAATTGATGTTATTCCAGTTGTTAAACCAATTGATATTGAGGAAGATAAATTTAAAATCAATAATAAGGCCTACACTGAAGACGGGACAATAATCAATTCAGAATTATTAAATGGATTAAACATCAATGATGCAAAAGAAAAAATAATTAATGAAATAGAAAAAAAAAGAATAGGAAAAAAGAAAGTTAATTTTAAATTAAGAGATTGGGGAATTTCTAGGCAGAGATTTTGGGGTTGTCCAATACCTATTATTTATAGAGAGGATGGGGAAATACTTGCGGTTGAAGATCAAGATCTTCCAGTTAAACTTCCTGACATTGAGAATTTTAGTGAGTCATCTAGTGCCTTAAGCAATATTTCTGGCTGGAAAGATACTGTCTGTCCAAAAACTGGGATGAAAGCTTACAGAGAAACTGATACTTTTGATACCTTTTTTGAATCCTCTTGGTATTATTTTCGATATTGTAATGCTAGGCTAAATAAACCATTTGATAAAAAAGATATAGAATATTGGTTACCTGTTGACCAATACATAGGCGGCATAGAGCATGCTATTTTACATCTTTTATACTCAAGGTTCTTTACTAAAGCCTTAAGAGACCTTGGCTATTTTAATTTAGATGAGCCGTTTAAAGGATTATTTACGCAAGGGATGGTTACTCATATGACTTATAAAAATATAAACGATAAATGGGTTGAGCCCAAAGATGTAGAAAAATATAGTGGTGGGTTAAAAGATAAAGATGGTCTTGATGTTGTGAGTGGAAAAATTGAAAAAATGAGTAAATCAAAAAAAAATGTCGTAGATCCAAATGATATTATTGATTCATATGGCGCTGATACTGCTAGATGGTTTATGTTATCAGATAGTCCGCCAGAAAGAGACTTGCAATGGACAGAAACTGGNATANCTTCTTCATTNAAATTTATAAATANATTATATGAAACTNCAAACAANCTTAATAATTATAANTCAAATAATTCTGAAAATATTGANGTGGTAGATTCTTTAAAAAGNATAATTAANGANGTGTCAGAAAATATAGAAAATTTTCANTTTAATAAATCTGTTGCAAAAATATATGAGTTTGTAAATATTCTTAACAACTCAGTTTTGAAAAAACAATTGTCTGAAAAGAACTTTAAATGGTCGCTGGAAAAGCTTTCAATAATTTTACAACCCTTTGTTCCACATTTAAGTGAAGAGATATGGTCAAGCCTTGGGAATAAGACTTTGTGTATTAGTGAATCTTGGCCAGTAGAAGATGTAAAGAAAAAAACTAGTATAAAAATTGCAGTTCAAATAAATGGTAAAACTAAAGAAATTATTCAGATTGAAGATAAAGTTTCAAAAGAAGAAGTTTTAGAAATAGTAAAAAACAATAATAAAATTAAAAAAAACCTAATTGGGAAAAATGTTATTAGAGAAATTTATGTCCCTGGTAAAATTGTAAATTTAGTACTCTAATGAATAAACTATTTATTGTTTTTTTAATTTATTTTGTTGCCTCCTGTGGTGGTGTTGAATTTGTTTATAAAAATGATAAAAATCTTATAAACCCACTTTATCAAAAAACAAAAGTTATTACATCTGGTACAAATTTAATTTTTATGAATTCATATCTACCAATGTTTTTTGGTAAAAATAACGAACATGTTTATATCCTTAAAATTAATATTAATGAGAAAAAGACTAAAAGGTCCGTGGAAACAAATCAAGCGACATCAAACCTTAGATATGAGTTAAGGTTTTATTATACTTTAACGTCAATTGAAAAAGATTGTATAACTTATGAAAAAGAAATAGTTTCTTATTTTTCAGTTATACCAAAATCTTCAGGTTACAATTATGGAACAGACACTTCTTTAGAAAAAAAGTATGAACTAGCAATAGGTAATAACTTAAATCAATTTGTTTCTATTTTGTCTAACATAAATATAGATGGCTGTTATGAGAGCTGAACCTATTAGCATTTTATTAAATGAGAATTTTAGAATAGATAAAAAGATATACTTTATAAGTGGCAATGAAAAAACATTGATGCAGAAGATAAAATCTACAATTGTTAAAAAATACCAGAAGAAGACAAATGCTAGGATTACAAATATTGATACTATTAAAGACTTTGTTGAAGAAGTTGGTCTATTTGAAGATCATAAAATATTTTTAGTAAATATGTGCAAAGGGGTTGATGAAAATAGGCTTGAAAATATTAAAAATTCACATGGTATTTTTGTTTTTGTTGATGAAAATTCACAAAAAATCAAAAAAATTAAAAGTTTAATTAATAAGGATGGGGATAGTTGTCTAATAGATTGTTATGAGTTAGAAAGAGAAACAAAGATAAAAATTTTAAAAAAATTTTTAAGTGATAACAGTTTAAATGTTTCGCAAGAAGTCTATTGGTTGTTAATTGATAAATTAGATAACAGATATGGTTTTTTTGAAAATAGTTTGAATCAAATTATAGAACTTGAAGAAAAAGATTTAACACTCAATAATGTTAAAAAATTATTAACAATTAGCGATTCAGGAAAAGAAAAAATTTTTTTTAATATGTTTAGAAGGAATAAAGAAATAGTTGATCTTTATAGAAACAAAATTATAACCAACACAGATGTAAATGAATTTTATTTTTACATCAAATTTCTCTGTCAATTAATAATAGAATCGAAAAGCGAAGATGAATATAAAAAAAAAATTCCCGCATATTTATTTAAAGAAAAACATAAGCTAATAGAAATTTTCAGAAAATATAATTTAAAAAAGAAAAAATTGTTAATTAGATTGCTCTCTTCAACTGAAAATGTTTTACGAAAAGATAGCAACTTATCTTTAGTTTTTGGCCTCCGATTTCTTCTAAATATTAAAAAAATTACTATTTCTTAAGTCTTTTCATTAAGTCATCAAGTTGATTTAAGTCAGAATAGTACAAGGTTAATGAACCAGATGAGCCGTTATCATTAAATTGTATTGATGTACGTAAACCTATTTTATCTGATAGTTCCCTTTCTAAGTCTGTTATGTTTGGGTCTTTTTCTATTTTGTTTTTTTTGTTGTTTTTAAACTCTGATGTTATTTTTTCAGTTTGTCTTACACTGAGTTTTTTTTCAACAATTTCATTTGCTTTATTAATTGCATCTGGAACACCTATAAGCGCTCGTGCATGTCCCATGGATAGGTCTCCACTTATTACCATTTCTTGAATTTTTTTATCTAACTCTAAAAGGCGTAAAATATTTGAAACATGNCTTGGGCTTTTTCCAATTAATTTTGCAAGNCTNTCGTTGTTGATATTTTTNATATTAATCANCCCCTTGTAAGCATTTGCCTCTTCAATAACNTTTAGGTCTTCTCTTTGAATATTTTCAATTAAAGCCGCTTCTAAAACACTNGTTTCATCAAGATCTTTGATAACACAGTCTANCTCGTGCATNCCATTTAGTTGGCATGCNCTCCANCTTCTTTCTCCTGCAATAATTTGAAATTGATTATCATCNGTTGGTTTGACAATAATAGGNTGAATTAATCCTTGATTTTTAATNGAAGATGAAAGNTCTTTAAGCTCNTCNTTNTTGAAGTTTTTTCTTGGCTGTAAGGGGTTNGGTANNATTTGAGAAATATTAATTTTTTGNACGTTATTATNNGTTTCGTTTTTGTTGTTNGTNGTTGANAGAAGNGCNCCCAGGCCCATGCCNANTTTGTTTTCTTTATTCATGNTTTTTATTTTGGTTTAAAATTACTTCTTTTGCAAGNTCAATATAAGCTATGGAGCCTGCNGCTTGTGTATCGTATACNAGCGCTGGTTTNCCGTGNCTNGGAGCTTCAGAAATTTTNACATTTCTTGGAATNGTTGTTTTNTAAACTTGATCNCCAAAATGTTGTCTNACATCTTTCTCAACTAAAGANCTTAATGANTTTCTTTTGTCCAGCATTGTTAATAATATTCCTTCGATTTTAAGATCNNTGTTGAAGTTTTGTTTNATTAATTTGATAGTTTGCATTAGNGCTGAAAGACCCTCTAGAGCAAAAAACTCTGACTGAAGAGGAATTAGTGTTGTATNTGATGCTACTAATGANTTGATGGTTAACAAGCCAAGCGCTGGCGGACAGTCTACAAAAATAAAATCGAAATTATCAATTTCAGCAAAGATTGATTTAAATACAAACTCTCTGTTTTCAAAATTTGTCAGCTCTACCTCNGCNGCAGCTAAGTCTGTNTTTGCTCCAATTATTTTTAGACCAGGAATTAATGTTTCTTTTATTCCTTCTNTAANAAGNNTCTTTTCATGAATCATTTCATAAATNGATGGCNTTCTATCATTGTAGGNAAGNCCAAGCCCTGTACTNGCATTGCCTTGNGGGTCAGCNTCGACAATTAAAACATTTTTTTTCACTGCCGCTAATGAAGTGGCTAAGTTAATTGTGGTTGTAGTTTTGCCAACACCGCCCTTTTGATTAGAAATAGAAATAATTTTTTTCACAGTTTTTTATATTTGTTTATTTTTAACACATGCCCATTGCCCTCACTTTGACTTGGATAAAGATCGTATTCAAAGTTAAAGAATTTTTTTGCATCATGTATTTCTTTCTTAACACTTCTTCCTTTTAGAAAAAGTAGTGATGTATTTTTTTTAGTAAAAAGCCGTGAATAATCTAATAATTTTGCTAATGGAGCAAAAGCTCGACAGATAATAAAGTCAAATTTTTGATTTTTGATTTTTTCAACTCTTGTACAAATAGTTTTTATTTTTAAGTTTTGCTCATGTGCAAATTCTTTAATAAAGTTTATTTTTTTCATCTTTGAGTCAATCAACAATATATTTGAATACCCAAAAATATATAAGATCGCCCCTGGTAACCCAGCACCAGTTCCAAGATCTATAATTGATGAGTTTTTTTTCAAAATAAATTCAGACAGCTGTAATGAATCATTAATATGTCTATCCCAAGCAACATCAATTGTAGAAGGCCCTACCAAATTATGTATTTGGTTGCTTTTTGTTAACTTCAGTATGTAATTATCAATTATATCAATCTGCTTTCTGCTAAGATTATATTTTTTTATTACAGTACCTTTGTCCAAATTATGCTGCTTTTTTGTTTTTATTTTTTTTAATATATCTAAGAAGGGCTATAGTGGCTGCTGGTGTTACACCTGATATTCTTGAGGCCGCTCCAAGCGTAGGTGGTTTAATTTTTGATAGTTTTTCAACTATTTCATTAGATAAACTTCCAACTAATTTATAGTTAGTTGATTTAGGAATTTTTAAATTTTCTTCTTTTTCAAAATCTTGTATATCCATTCTTTGTCTATCAAGATAACCAGCATATTTACCTTCAATTTCTATTTGCTCCATTACATCATCTTCTAAATCATTTAGCTGTGGAAGTATTTTTTTAAGCTTGGGGGTTGTAATATTAGAAAAAGACAAGAGATCTATGATATTTCTTTTTTTCCCATCTTTATTTATTTTTATCCCCTTTTTTAGGAGTGCGTCTGGTGTAAATTTGTGATTTTTAACAAACTTGAAACCCTCTTTTATTCTTTGAGATTTTTTTTCAAACTCTCTTTGCCTATTTATATCAACACAACCAATATCAATTCCAAGGCGTGTAAGCCTTAAATCTGCATTATCAGCTCGAAGTAAAAGTCTATATTCAGACCTTGATGTAAACATTCTATATGGCTCTTTTGTTCCTTTTGTAACCAAATCATCTATCAAAACACCTATATATCCAGAGGACCTTGGTATTATAAATTCTTTATTAGATGTTGTTTTAAGTGATGCATTTATCCCAGCCATTATACCTTGTGCAGCTGCTTCTTCGTATCCGGTTGTTCCATTTATCTG
>NHDN01000010.1 GCA_002171765.1 Verrucomicrobia bacterium TMED60 | reverse complement strand
ACAAGGAGAAAAGGGTACGGAGCCATGAGGACTGAACCGAGAATGAGCATACTAAATCAACAATTAACGATACCCAGTCCAAATCCCTTGAGATGGGATTGTGTTTCATAAGCTTTTGAAATTTCTTCCCAAAATCGCTTAACGCCAAAGTCTTCCCTTTTAACCAAAATATCATGTATGAGAACCTTTCCCCCTTTACTCATCTTTGGGAGCCAGCTTTCGAAATCATTTTGCACGCTTTCATAGTCATGACTACCGTCGATATGAAGAAGGTCTATTGTGGAATTTTCAAATTCCTGGCTGGCTTCGTAAAAATTCATCCGTAACAAAGTGGAATTTTCGGAGTGAAATTCTTGATTGTACAAATTAACCTCCTCAAAAACATCTTCTTTGTAATACCCTGATTGGTCATCACCCTTCCAGTGGTCTACTCCATATAGCATCGCGTTTAATTCTAGTTCCTCGCAAGCTTGGCAAAATGTGAAGTAAGAATCACCATAATGAACCCCAAGTTCTACAATATTTTTAGGCTTATGCTCTTTGATCAGATTGTAGGCGAAATCTCGGTGAGGGTGCCATGATGTTACTTGAGACTCATATCGAGGTGAAAAGTTTAATGGGAGTTCAGACTTTAAACTTTTAATAGGGGCTAGAGGAGAAACGATTTTCTTTTTTGGCGATGGAGCAATCATATGATTTTTTAATTGGGTTAAACTAAACAGATGGAATACATCGTGAAATAATTGGTCTATATTATGTCTTACCAAAGGTTCCATATCGGTTAAAATGTTTTGGATAGCAGTCTCCACCTCTTTGCTGTCGTATGGACCGGTTATATGGAGGCGATGTGTATTTGTTTTTTGATTGTATACAATGGTCATTCCATAGAGAGGAACCTTTGCCATTCTTGCTAATCTTCCGGGAGAGGTTTGGAGATAAATTTTACTATGCAAAAAAGTGAAAGATCCAAATTTATGTTTTTTTCCTATCTCGGCAACATCGAGAGCTGATCCGAGAAAATTACCTTGTCCAAGATACTCGAGTATTTCTGAGGTTTTTGCATCACTAGAAAGAAACATTTCTTTGGAGTAGAGTTGATTAGAAATTTTGTGTACTTCCTTCCAGAACTTACATTCCTCTTGATTCATTATCTTAAAGTTCTCGGTGGAAGCAATGGCGGTATATTTAAGCCCCAGTTTAGAGATTAATGAGACCCCGGAGAGAAAAAAGCTTCCAAAATGTAAAAACAAGAAAACACCACCCTGAGTTTTATTGAGTCTATCTTCTCCAACGATCGAAACCTGATCGGTTGCATACTCTCTACTGTATAAAGCAAATTCTTTTCTCATAAAAGTTGAGAATATAAAAGGTTTACTCATTTTCGTATTTATGAATTAGGTGTCTCGCTTCCTGTCAGAAAAAGTTTGTTTATAACCCAATGTGTAAGCAATTTTTGCTGTCTTATATTTCGTAAAACAACTTATAAACAACCAATAGTAAAAAAACTTAGTTTTGTAAAAGTCTTCTAATGGGGTAAAACAGAGTCATTGTTGGTTCTCTTGATTGCATGAAAAGGATGAAAAGTTGATACATTCCATATTCTTGTTGAAATTGCAATAAAACTAAGGATTATAGAAATTATGTTTAGGTTTTCTTTGTATGCATCCATAGCATTTTTCTTCGTGTTCAAGCTTTTTTCTGAGCAAGCACCTACAGGAATTTTGTTTTCGGCAAGTAGTAGCCAAACTTCTCTACCAAGCTCATCTAAATCAATAAACTTAATCGATCTTGATGGAGACGGAGACCTTGACCTCTTATCGGAGTCACAACCCGGAGAATTCTTTTTGAATGGTAATATAGGTGGTGCATTTTTAGATGCACAAAAGCTTTATCCACAAGGACCTATCACGATTAAAATCTCAAATATCAATGAAGAAATCGGACTTTTCCGTGCCTACGACCCAGACGACCCTAAATCTCTGGGCAATTATAATTTTGAATTGGTGTCTGGAGATGGAGATCGATCGAACGATAATTTCATTCTTACCACAAATGGAAATTTGAAAGTAAATGCAAACCTTCGATCGGGTGAGCATTCGGTTCGTGTCCGTGTAACTGATGCAAGTGGTATGTTCCTGGAGCGTGCTTTTACTTTCATTAAAGAAAATGAGTTGCATGGACTTGTACTAACTCCCTACATCCCACCGCATTTTGCTCCACCTATATCATCTAATACCGATCAAGATTTAAATTCAAGTCCTACAAAATCCATGTTATTAGTTGATTTGGATAAAGACGGGGACTTGGATCTTATCTCTGAGGATCTTGCTGGACGTTTCTTTCTTTACCATAATCACATGGGGAATTTTTCAAGAGATTTGCTTTTATTTCCAAACCCAACCATTAACTTTGAAGCAAACGCAACCCTTGGGTCTCCAATCGCTTCCGTTGTAGCTATTGCTTCTGATAATCTTGGTGCTGCCTCGTCCATTAGTTACAAGCTAGTGGACGAATCAAATGTTTCAGGTAATCAATTTTTTACCATCAACTCGGAGGGAACCCTTTTACTCAATAAATCACCTTCATATGGTGTATTGAAAATAAAGGTGCAAGCTACAAATAGCGATGGGTTTTCCGTGCTCAGTACTTTTGAGCTAGAGTCATTAGAACCTGAAAGATTTACTCCATCATTAATAGAACTTAATAACGCATCGCTTTCAGAGAATTTACCCAAGGGTACAACCGTGGGTAACTTGTTTGCACACGATGCAAATGCTGAACCATCACACATCTTTTCTCTTGCTTATCCAGACATTAACTTTGAGATATCGGAGTCAGGTTTGGTTACAAACAAAAAAGTTTTTGACTTCGAATATCAGAACTCATTCACCATAACTGTCAAAGTAACTAACCAATATGGGAAATCCTTGGAGCAGCTCATCAAAATTGAAATTTTAGATGTCAAAGAAGACTTTGATAAGGATGGAGTTGAAGATCACCTTGATTCGGATGATGATAATGATGGTTTTACAGATCTTCAGGAAATAGAACTTGGGAACAATGCGTATGATAATAAAGACTTCCCTCAATTCCCGCCTGATGGGATCTTAATTAGCACCAACACAGTAGAGGAAAATAAGCCCATTGGTTCAGTTATTGGATACCTAGAAGCGTCTGGATTAAATATTGGAGTCTCTCACAATTTCGAATTGGTCTTAGGAGGTAAGGAGTCTTTGCCTATTCAAGTTGAACAAAATGGAAGTATCGTGGTTACTGGTCTTATTGATTATGAACAACAACTGACTGTGGCTTTCAAGGTGCGTGCAACCAATGAGTTTGGACTTTATTTGGATGAAGAGTTTGTAATCGATGTTATAGATGTCGATGAAGTTAAGAGAGCGATTCCACGAACTTCTCATGCCTCCTTATTACCTAATAACAAAGTTGAATTGCACGGTGCGTTGCTGTCGAATGGAAATAGTAAAGATCTGGAAATTGGTTTTCTGGTCGGAGCTAAATTGTCCTTATCTATGGACGATCCGGACACGATAAAATTAGTTGCGGTTCTAAATTCTGATGATTCCACCTTTTCTTCTTCTTTTGAGTCACAGGCTTCTGGAAAAATGTACTTTAAGAGTTACGCCCTTAATGAAAAGGGTTTAGTTTTAGGTTCAGTTCGAAGGTTTTTGGTTGAGGAAAAGTCTGGGTTGGAAGAAGGGCAATATGGAATTTGGAGCGGTTCACTTGATCCGAGTAATGGCTGGGTTATTTCGAATTGGTTTGGTGCGATTAAGGTCTACCCCAATGGGTGGATTTTCCACCATGAATTAGGCTGGCTTTTCTCCTCCGAATCATCTCGGGGTGTATGGCTATGGAGAGAAAAGAATGGTTGGCTTTGGACAGGGGCAGATGTTTTTCCATTCTTTTTTAAAAGTCAGTTTCAAAATTGGCTCTACTATTATGCTGGAGCAAATGGAAATCGTTATTTCTATGATTATTACTCGGAAACTTTGTATAATACCGAAACTTTTAATCATCAGCTTTCTTCGGGCATGTAGCCTTCAAAGACAACCCTTTCCTCTTAAACAGAATGGTTGTTATAGAGTAAATTGGAAGAATCTCTCGTTATAAAAATTTCGATGGTACCACCACATGGACTGTTTAACAAAATGAAGGGAGGGATTATAGATCAGAACGGGGTTTCATAGAAATGGTCAAGTATATGGTACTTAGGGAACCTTGGAGAAACTAACTGAAGACGATTATATGAAGCATGCGTATGAAATTGATAAACAAGGAGCTTTCCTCTAAAAACAGAGATGGTTAGATGATACTTACCTTACCTACTACAAAATTGAGTCCGTAGAAGATGGTTTGGTGACATCGAATTGTGGTACAACCAAAGATCAGCTAAGGCTCAAAAGTTATTTCTCTACTAGCAAATCGATAGCAGAAGAGTTTTATAACTCTAGGTTACTTGAATCAGAACCTAATTAAGGCGTAGGGAGTGCCTTGGTTGTCTGCCAATGGATTAAGATGAGTTGCGGACTTTTTCTTTTTCGTTTTCTGCCTTGGCTTCAAGGCTGAGTACTTCCTGAGCTAAAATATTGCGGGCTTCCTCCGCCTCTTCCATGCTTCCTTTGGCAAGAGCATCTTGCACGCTCTTTTCCAAAAAGATTTTTCGTTCTGCAATCTTAGCTTTGAATTTCGATTCTATTTCCGAAATCTTCTGCTTTTGTTCTTTCGTAAGGGGTTCATCATCCCCACCCATTCTCTCCATCGCCAATTCATATGAACTTTTCATAGGTACTAGTGTAGTGAATGAAAATTAAATTTGCTCAAGGTTTTTCTGCCGTTTGCTTAGAAATCATTGGGGACGGTCAGGACAAAAGAAGCCCCTGGGATTTTCTCCGTTTCCCAAACCTTGTTCTTTTCTTCAGAGAATGAAAAGTGGTAGAGAGAAACACGGAGAAAGCTTGGTTTGAAGTTAATCGGATTTGAATCTGATAACTTTTCGAGCACACAACTCCGGTCCTTTCCCATGGCATGGAGCAGACTTCCAAACCATGAAGATCTATTCATGAAAGTCTGCATCATTTGATTATAATTTGAAATTGCTTGTTTTTGAATTTCTGGCGGGGCTTGTTGAAGAGCTTGGAANTCTTTTTNACCCAGNACCTCAGCGAGGTTTGAGAAAAAGGAATTCTCCTTCCCTTCGACTTTCATTTGAAGAAACCGTCCATATAAAAANCGGGAAAATGGATGTCCGCTATAATTCTCGAAATTGAGTCCTTCAAACCACATCTGCCAATCGATTCGAGGCATATGAGGACCAGTGAAGTGNAGAGGTTGATTTTCTCTGCTTGGTTTCCATGCGAACTNATAGGTTTGCCAAGNTTNCCCGTCCTTACTTCCNTCGATNATNATCTCGGGCCGAGTGGTGGTCATCACCCTNAAGAGACCATAGGAATTGAAAGATCGAAAGATTCTGANCTGCTCGTGNATNCGAAGGACCCAANCGGGTAGTANAAAACTGGATTTCTCTGCGGGTTGATTCCCNCGGAAATCATTTANCAGATGCNCCAAGGTGGTCGAGNCGAATAAAAAAGAAGTCAAAGCAATCAGGCAAATCTTTGGNTAAGATTTGCCACTTTGTAATTCTTTTTGCGGGGTGGTTAAGCGATTGGATAATCGATCTGGAAGCATTTGATCGTCCACTAGCGGGATACACAGGCAAAGGGTCAAAAGGTTGAAGAATCCATAGTTACCAGAGGCCATAATAATACCTTGAAGTAGAATTTGCCCAAATAAACCAACTCTTCTAAGTTTGCCCGGTACGAAGAGAAAGAATGGCAGGAGCAATTCCNCAGCATACATCCAATAAAGTGAGATCCGATCAAACCATGAGGGTAGGGAATGAATCCACGGACTCCAGGAGTGCGGGAGGGGTTGGGTCCAATAATGAAAATTGAGTGCGGTTAANTCACGCCAGGTATTGCTTCCATCTCCTGCAAAGTAGGTAAATTTTACAAGTCCAGATTCAANCATTAATTTNGCAAGTANTCCNANCAGTAAAAGCCGACCAAAGTNGGAANCNTTCNNGGGCTTTAANAAATGATGAAACCTANTTATNGGTAAGAAGAAAAGNGAGAGAANCAGGGTCTCGGTNAGTAAAATATCCCACTGGAAGCTNAANAAAGGTTCCCCGACAACCATCAGGGAAAGATAGCAAGCATAGCTGACGATTGCTGATGCAAAAGGCAAAACGCCCAAGGTTAGGAAAACTGCTGAAATGGTACCAAGGGCAAAAAGCAAGTGGTGATTAGCAAGCGGTTGAATCCATAAAAGAGTGGGGCGAAGGGACCATTTTTTTGCCGNGTTCTCTTGCACCGCAGTAAGCTCTTCAATGAATTGAAGATCTTCCTTCCAAGGCTTGATTCCATCGGTTCCAATCAAGGCATCGGCTTGTGACCAATAGGAAAGAAAAGCGATTACGGAAACCAAGCCCAAGGCACGACCGAAGAGCCAATGTGCNAACTGGTATGTGGCCTTNTTNTGAGAATNANCCACNAAANANTTCCCGAAAANNTGGGGTATATGTCTACCAAGGTNAAACATGCCTAAAGATTTACAAATCTTNAAGCCNTGGCAAGAATCGCTTAGGTTTTTTTCGAGTGAAGGGCNTCGACTTCTTTCATTAGCTGAGCGTAATAATCGGGATCGAGGGCAAAAGATTCAACCGCNACGGGTGGCTTGGTCTCNTCCNGCTTTGGTCGGGTTAAGTGAAATGACTTACGACTGTCTGGAGTGGAATATGTTACCTCCGCTCCATCTTCTAAGTTATTGGGTTCGAAAACTTGAATGAATTTTTTCAATAGGTATATTCTAGTCCCCATTTCAATTTGGACAAAAAAGACCCAAAAAAAGCCCCTATCGAAAATACGACAAGGGCTTTTTATTAGGAAAGTATCGGATACTTATTCCGATGCATCACCTTCTGGTGCGTCACCTTCGTGAGAGTGGTCGCCTTCTTTGCAGCACTCACCGTCAGCTCCGCAGCATTCGGCTTCGCTAGCACCACCACCACAGGAGGCAAATAATCCGATGGAAAGTATTCCGAGGATGAAAAGCAAGTTCTTCATGATATTTAGCAATTTANTNTATAGTAATTATAGTTGAATGTGNCGTTTTACNGACANACCTTAGGCTTTCAGATCAAAAATTTAAGTCAAGTTGAAAGTCGGAGCACGAATGAGGGCTTACTTTTCTAAAATAAAGGTCTCAAGGGAGGGTAATCCAATAATTTGTTTCCCATTGGTAACAAAAATTTGTTCACCCTCTTCCGGCTTTATGGTTTTTAAACCGGTGAAGGAACCAAAGGCGGGAAAGATTATGCGGTTTTTACTAATTTGAAAGCAAGAGGATCTTTCCCGGGTTCTTCCCTTGCCTCTGAGAGCATANCCGNGATGGACATGACCAGCAAANTAAGGNTTTGAAGAAGTGGCNACAGGATGATGCCGGCAATCCCAATTCNATAGGCTCCAAGGTTCGTNGTGGCATTCGATCNNGAGCTCGNGCCATGGGTCTCCGGAGCTGAGGTCNTGGTTTCCNCGGATTAAATGAAGCTNCAGTTCCGNGAATTCTTCCCGCCAAAGANAAAGAAGATTTCGNAGCACTTGNGTCTTNGATTGTCTGGCATGGATGAAATCTCCAAGGAAAATAATCCGTTCGGTACCAGTCTTNTCAANGATTATAGATAGCTTTTGGAGATCATCTTCCGTAGTTATTTCNGGTANGGGGATGCCTGCTTTNCGAAAAGCTGCTGCNTTNCCAAAGTGNGGGTCNGCAAGAAAAAGGGTNTTTTCTTTTTCCCAAAAGANCGCTTTTTCTGGAAGTAATTGAAGGGTTTCACTTTGCCAAAGTATTCTCATATAAAATTAGGCANAACCTTCCAATTCCTTTGCCATTCTGCTNACTCGGTNNCTCCATGACTCAGTGCTNACTTGNGTCCTGAGTGACTCGGCCCATAATGGNAANGCGAAAGGAGTTAGACGCTTGGGAGAGCGGAACAGAATTTCCTGTTCTTGAATCTCAATGAGCTTATTTTGAATCCTCTGAATTTCCAGTTGACGCTCGAGCACCTCTCTGCGGGATTGGGTAAGCAGAAGGTTTTCTGGATCATATTTTGCAAAAACATCAAAGAATAAGCCTCCTGATGCCTGAACCTGTCGAGCNGATTTTTGGGCACCTGGATATCCCTGGAANATCAAACCTGCAACTCTTGCGACTTCGCGNAATTGTCTCTTAGACATTTCGCTNAGATTCATGCAATCCAGTAATTCATCCACCAAACCCTCCGGATCCAAAAGATTTCTCCATTGCTCTGGATTAATTTCAAAGTCCAGGTTTGAGCAAAGATGAAAGCCATAATCATTAAAGGAAACCGATAAGGACATCGGAGCCAGTTTAGAAATTCTGTANCTNANCAAAGCGGCTAAGCCTTCATTGGCCAATCTGCCTGCAAAGGGGAAAAGAAACCAATTACTTCCATCCTTTGTCTTGGTGGTTTCAATCAGGAATTGATCGGGGTTGGGGAGGGCAGAGTTTTTGTTCTGAATTTCCAGGGTTGGAGCAAGGGCTTTCATTTCTGAACTTTTAAAGTGTCCGTTCTTGGCTTGTTTTAATTTCTCTTTGACTGCATTGGACAACTCAGATGAGAGGGGAGATTTACCACCTCCCCAGACTGGAATCGCTCCTTTACCGGATTTTGCCTTGCTAACAATTGCAGTTAAATCCCGAATTCTCTCAAGTTTGAGCAGTTTTCCGGCGAAGAAAAAATTGGATTTCGGCTTGATTCTGGAAATAAAAGATTCCTCGATAGTACCTAAGGTTTTTCCGGTTTTAAACTTTACGGTTATGGCCGAGTCACTGGTTATCGTACCAATGGACATCCGGTGAAAGCGCCCAATCAATTTGGACTCCACCCGGTGGATTCCATTTTGTGCAATCACTCTTTTAAACTGGTCATAAGCACGCAGTGTTTTACCTCCCCTGATGATGAAGTCTAAGGTCCAGCTCCATTCCTCTTCGCTGAGATCCCGGTAGGACCAGGCGGAGCGAATTTCTTGAAAGGTTTCTTTTTCTTCAAATCCTCCAGCAAGTGCGAGGGTAATCAAATGCTGAGCCAATAGATCAAGCGGTGCCCGTAATGGTTCACGATCTTCAATTTTTCGATCGACCATTGCATCCCGGGCAGCGGCATACTCAACCAGTTCCATTGCTTGAGTAGGTACACAAATCACTTTACTTTCCGCACCAGGTTGGTGACCACATCGCCCGGCCCGCTGAAGCAAGCGGGCAACTCCTTTGGGTCCACCGATTTGAATCACTTGTTCAACCGGTGAGAAATCCACACCCAAATCCAGGCTGCTGGTGCAAACCACAGCCCGAATACTTCCATCCCGTAGCCTGTTTTCCACAATCGTGCGATCCTTACGATCGAGGGAACCATGATGAATACCTAGGTCTTCTTCCCATTTCGGACGGACAGACAACAAAGCGTGATACCAGTATTCGGTTTGGGATCGAACATTGGTAAAGACCAAAGTGGTTTTAACTTTTTCAATTTGTTGAGCAACTTGTTCGACTAATCGTCCGCCCAAATGTCCAGACCATGGAAATTTTTCCATGTTTTTTGGGATAATAGTTTGAACGGAAATTTTCTTCTTTAAGTCTCCATTAATTAGTACTCCCTTCTTGGAAGAACCAGTCAAGGTCGACCTTGCAGTTTCAAGATTTCCTAGGGTTGCAGACAGACCCCATGATTTAATGAAAGGATTCCATTTACGAAGCCGGGCAAGGCAAAGCTCAGTTTGGGTGCCTCTTTTGCTCGAAAGGAGCTCATGCCACTCATCCACTATAATCCCTCGCAGGTCGCTGAAGGACTCTTTGGTTTCCGGGTAGGAAAGCAGTAAGGATAAACTTTCCGGGGTGGTTACTAAACAGCTTGGGAAGCGTTTGCGTTGGCTTGCCTTGACCGAGCTCGTGGTATCCCCGGACCTTGACTGAATAGTCCAGGGAATCTTGAGGCCTTCCGCCAGTTCCAGAAGAGATTGGGTGGTGTCCTCAACCAGTGCCCTTAAGGGAGTGATCCAAAGGATACGAAGCTTAGGAGGCCTTTTGGGGAAAGTACCATTCTTTTGTTCATTGATCCATTCAATCAATGGAGGTGCCCACACCGCAAAGGTTTTTCCCGTCCCGGTAGGGGCATGCAATAGCCCGCTCTTCCCATCGGCATAAGCTTGCCAAGTTTTTCTCTGAAAAGAAAATGGTTTCCATTTCTTACCCTTGAAAAAAGCTTCCACTTTCTTTTGACCCTCCGAATAGTTCACCCGTTCCAAAATTAAAATTTAAAAGAGTAAGGCTTGTTTTCCCGAAGAAGGAAGTAATAATTCCGGGCCTTCATTTCTGCTTGAATTCACCCTGGAACTGACTTGGAAAGTATCAATCCTTGGTTGTTTTACTTTCATGATCTCCTGCAGTTCGGGTTCGTTTATATCGGGCTGCATCCAGGAAGCCCAAAGCTCTCTTGGGATAATCAAAGGGGCACGGTGGTGAATATGAAGAATTTCGGGGGAAGCGGAGCGTGTTAGGATTGAAAAAGCAAAGCTTTCATCTAGTCCGGTATCGAGCCAGATCCCACCGATGGCGAAGGTATCCGGTTTTAAAAGTTGATGATAGAAGGGATATTTTTGCGATTCTACCTGCTGCCATTCGAACCAACCATCCGCNGGTATTAAGCACCTGCGTTGACGAATAGAATCAGAAAAAATTTCTTTTTCGGTTACCGTTTCAGATCGTGCATTGATCGGGAAGAATTCCCCCCCCGGGTTCTTTTGGGAACGATTGCTACCCCATTGCATCGAAGTCCAAATATATCGGTTACCCCGATCGATAATAACGGGGTGAGCTTGACCGGGAGCTCGATTATACCTTGGTTTCTCTAAACCGTCAAANGGGCCNTACTGTCGGGTGAATTTCTCTGGGTTGGTTTCTTTTAGAGTATATCGACCNCACATGATNAGAGATAGCCTAGAGGCTTAGGAAGGATCGGGCAAATGNCTGAGGCTTGCCTCGGGNCTACTTCTCTCATCTTCCTCGTCGGCTAGGAAAAGTTTATGCATTTGAAAACCTGCCCGAAAAGGAGCTCCGTGTTCCTTGACCCATTCATTGATAGACTTTAAAACCTTCGGATTTTGACTTTGAGACCATTCTGGGTGAAGCCAAACGGGTTCATTTANATCCTTGAAGGGAATAGCTTCACACCATGTTTNAATGCTGTCCTCATTTTCCACGATAATTTTCCATTCATCCACGAGTTCGAAAGTTTCTTCAATCGGGGGTGCTGCTGATTTTGGGCTAACTGTCACCCAATCCATCTCGCCCATGATCGGAAAAGCACCACAAGTTTCTATGTGGACGGGAAGATTCCGACTTCTTAACTGGTAGGACAAGCCAACTAAATCATGAATGGCAGGCTCACCCCCGGTAATAACTACGATTTCCGGACATGCATAAAAAGCTTCGTCGGCTAGATCGGTACTATTGAGTCGTTCTATATTATCCGGCTTATGTTTTGGATGCCAGGTTCCTGCGGAGTCGCACCATGGGCAGTGAACAGGGCAGCCATGAAGGCGAATGAAAAAGGCCGACTTTCCGAGATGGATGCCTTCTCCCTGCCAGGAATGAAAGCGCTCGTATACTGGAAGTTCACTCATATTNAAGATGGATCATAAAGGGCGGAATTTTTACTGTCTTCTTCCAAGCGTAAGCATTGAATTTTTGCACGACCCTTAGTCTTGGCATCTACCATCGATTGAAATGTATGGTATAGAAACTCGGCAATTCCCTCACAAGACGCACTATCAACCCAAGTTATTTTGAGCAAGCCCTGCTCCTGGAGGGATTCCAATAACCCCCTTTGAGGATCCGTGGAACATAAGACCATTCCATGGTCCAAATTCTCCTCGATCCAGTCTTCAATGAAGTGAAGATCACCAAAGTCGACCACAAATCCGTTGTCATCCAAAGACTCGGCTACAAAAGTGATCGTTATTGCCCAACTATGTCCATGGATTCNGGAACATCTTCCAGNATGCCTTGGTTGACGGTGGGAGAGGGGAATATCGCGATAGGTTTTACTGCAAGTTATCATAAGTTTATTCAAGCAAAATTANGNTTCATATTCAGTCGGGTCTGGCACCTTGGCGATCGCAAAAGCTTCTTTTCTTTCGACACAAGTCCCACATTTTCCGCAATGTAATTTNCGNCCGGCGTAACAGGACCAGCTCAGATGNAAGGGGGCCCCTAATTCCATTCCCTTTTTGACTAAGTCAGCTTTGGAAAGGTTTACGAATGGACGATGTAAGTNCAGGTTCTTCCAATCTGCCAAGCNGAGTGCAGTTTCCATGGCATCGGCAAAGGCAGGCCTACAATCAGGATAAATNGTATGATCCCCAGCATGGGCCGCATACGCAATCGTATCGAAGTTAACCGAAAGGGCATATCCAGCGGCAAGAGCAAGCAAGATCATATTTCGATTAGGAACCACGGTAGCTTTCATTGATTCCTCTGCATAATGACCTTCAGGAAGTTCGATGTTCGGATCAGTCAGGGAACTNCCTNCGAGGATATCGGCTAAATTCGGCAGGGTCAAAATTCGATGGGGNACTTTNAATTCCTCCGCAATGAAAGAACTATGCTCTAATTCTTTTTCATGTCTCTGTCCGTAATCTATGGAAAGCAAACGAACCGCAGCCTTTTGCTGAATCAATTGCTTAGCCAGAACGGTGGAATCAAGACCACCAGAGAAAAGAACCACAGCCTTCATCAAGTAAGAAACATAAAAATCATAAGTTAATTAGAACTCGATAACCATAGAGAGAATGAGGTCGNACTTGAAACTTATTTTTCATCCGGNCTGGGAAAAGTAGCTCGATGGATTTGATAGATCCGGTCCANNTCTTCGATCGGTTCGGTATGATCATCAACTCGAAGATCCCGGAATCGATCATTGAGCCCCCCGTACCCCCAACCTTTTCGGACTACAAGCAGGGATGCCGCTTGTCGGCCTCGTTTATCGCCCCCCATCNTCTGGGCTTCCCGCAAGGAAGCGATCATTCTCTCCGCTAGAGTTCCCTTTGAATCTTCAAATGCTGCAGCCATGGCTTGAATCACTGCAGGCCCGGCTAGGAGATTGCCTTGAACTGCATAGCCCGGGCCAGTTTTGTGACCTGCCCAATCCAGGCAATTCTTTCCGGTATGGATGGATGCATTCCCTTCTTCCCCGATGATTGCAAGTTGTCGATGACTTCTTCTTGGGTCGGCATCGATCATCAGGTTAAGAGTAGTCTGGGCATTTTTTCCACTTTTCAGAAGCTTGAGTCCAAGAGGACCAAACCTGGGATTCCCCCAAGCTTGGGTAGCAATGGCACCCACCCCTGCTTCCGCGTAAGGAACAATCGCTCCCACGGCCACCAGTTTGGATTGAACCGCCACCCCCCATTCTCCTGTTTGAGAATCGCGTGCGACGATGGAAAANGTGGATNTCAACTCGGTTTCTTTGGCGTNTAGAAAGATCGAAAACCCTGATATCATGCTTATTTTTATCCATTTCATTCGCCTTGACCCTAGTGTGAAATCGCTTACTTTCAAACCCTTACTTGTGTGCCGGGCTAGCTCAATTGGTAGAGCAGTTGACTCTTAATCAATTGGTTCGGGGTTCGAGTCCCCGGCCCGGTACCAAGACTTGATTGATGCTGAAAATAGATGCTTTCCGAGGTATTTATCAGAGTGGTTTTAGGGCGATATCTTTGCTTGCAGATTGAGAATGATGAGCTTTAAAATAATTTTATCTCTTTTGCAGGTCTTCCTCAAAATGAAAACCTTTCATGAAATATTGTTTTTATTGGTCGTTTTTTTTACCGCAGATGTAAAAATTAGTTGGGCTAATCTATATCCTTGGACAGATCTCGATGGTAGAACGCTCCAGGCAAGGTTTGTTAAATTAGATCAAAAAAATCTGACCATTGATGTAAATGGCCAACCTTTTGATATTCCCATCAATACCCTCAGCCCAGAGTCTAAAGCTCTGGCTACTATGTTGCAGGCACAGCAGAAGCCAGCAAAAAAATTGTATGATTGGACCGACGCATCTGGCCGTACCATCCAGGCAAGCTTTGTGAGCTCGACTATGCAAAGCGTAACTCTTGAGGTAAATGGCAAGCAAACGACCTTACCCCTTTCTATGTTCAATGACGCTTCCCAAGCTTTAGCCGAAAAGTTGAGTGCTTCAAAAAAGGGTATCTTGGAGGAAAAACCGAAAGAACCTAAGGCATCAAATATCGCACCCAAAGTTGATCTCGAAGGTGAACTTGATCCGTCCAAAGTCTACCCTTGGAAAAATCAATCCAGTCAGGAAGTGGAGGGCAAATTCCTCGATCTTTCCAAAGACAGCTTGAAGATTCTGATCAATTCTGGCCGCCAAGAAGTTTCCATACCTCTGGCAAGTTTATCGAAGCAATCTCGATCTCTTGCTACAAAGCTCAAGGCATTAATCAATGCAGAAGCCAAGGAGAATGCCGCATTGGTAAAAAAGCGTAAATCCATGAAGGTTCCTGCTGTAAAGGAAAGTGATTTGGATTTGGAGCACGAACTTAGCAATGCCCAAGGGCAATCAATTAAGGCCAAGTTTATCGAAGCAAGTGATGCCGTGGTTATACTTGAAATGAGCGGTAAACCTAAACCATTGGAATTATCTTGGAGTTCGTTTTCAGATCAATCCGTCGCCACCCTCGAAGCCCTCCGAAGAAAGAAAGCAGAGGTGGATTCAAGGAAGCCTAAAATTTCACCTCCGAAGAAAAATAGATTGGCATACTATGCAAGTGGGAAATACAAGGGTTATCATACCATTTTGGAAGCTGAAACTTATGTGGTTGCGGTCCGGAGTTCCGGAAATGGATTGGATATATTTGTAAAACAAGAGCAAGCTGGATCCTCGATCCATCCTTTAGGNGTACCAAGGTTAGGGGTTGGGTTTGGTACCTATTACACCGATAAAACCGATCCAAAACGGCACCGTAATCGGGGCCGGAATATTAAAAATTTCAATCAATACCCTGAGCCTTCCACAGATCGCGAGCTACTTGAGTTAAGTGGAACCTACACCAACGGGGGAACTTTTGAATACAACATCGAGCTTAAAGAGAGTGGCTTAATGTTTTGGTCGAAAATGAAAGACCCAACCGGTGAAGAATGGCCATCTCGCCACCGGATCGGAATTGCAGTTCGGGGAGTGGTGGCTGACGCTAAAAACTTGTCCTTGGAAAAGGTTAAGTCGGCGGTGGGCGATGGAACTTTTAGCTTTAACCCAGTAAGCGGAAAGACAGCCCAAGTTCCCATGGATCTAAAATGGACGGATGTTCGGAAAAAAATGAAGGTCAATACCAATAACTTAGTTTCGATGGAGCTATCGGGTAAACCTTATGATCCGGTAAAGATCTCGATTACTTCTATAAGTAATCGGGATATGCGTCTGGATATGGATAAAGCTTACGCCAAGACCTTTCCCTTACAGGGTGTAAGCCTTCAATACTTTGCCTTGGAGGAAAGAAAGCGTCAGGAAGTGCCAAAGAACAAAGCCCTTAAAATCATTCTAAAACCGAATTAGAACTCCAGGAACTCCTAGAATTAACTAAAGCTAGCCTTTAAATTTTCGAGGCTGATTCGGGCACAACCTTCCGGGGTGGGNTAGTAGTCGAAAGGCTCGACCGATACCCAACCCTTATAATTGATTTCCTGCAGGGTTCGGGCGACTGCGTTCAAATCGGTTGGGCCCTGGCCCGGCCCCCGATGGTTGACATCATTGGCATGAAAGTGAGCGAATTCCCAGCGGTGTTCATAAATCGTGGCAATGGTTCCGGCAGGCTCATGAGCCATTGCCTTCATATCCAAATGCATCCGGCAGGCAGGATGGTTAACCGCGGAAATAAAGCGGCGTGCTTCCGCAGAGGAGGATAGGAAACTGGTTTCTACCGGGGATAAGGGTTCCATCGCGAGGGTAACGCCGAGCTCACCCGCTAGTTCAGAGACCTCACGAATAATTTCTACCGCTCGAGTAAAGGCATCTTCATAGACAGTGCCATGTTCAAGGTTTCTTTGCTGAGGGCTACCCAGTACCATAATGCTTCCACCCATTTGGCCCGTAAGTTTGGCAAGTTTTTGGAGGTATTCACAAGTAGCATCTCGCATGCCCTGATCCGAGGAAGTAAGATGCAAACCATCGGACTTGGCCATGAGCCAGTGAAGCCCAACAATTTCAATGCCCGCAGATTTTGCAGCTTTAAGGCAACGCTCTGCGTCCTCTTCATTTATCTCGAGGGGATTATCCTTCAAGGTGAACGGGGCAATTTCCACTCCTTGGTAACCGATCTCGGCGATTTTGGAAAAGCCATCCTTGATGGACATTTCCTTGAAGACTTCATTACATANTGCGAATTTCATAAATGAAAGATAAAAGTATGTGCCTTACTTGTTTTTAGGTGAAAGGTAATCCTCAGGATAACCTGGATGATTTGGTATGATCGAAGTAGGATGTCTAGGGTTTTGGGCATAGCTTGCAAAGCGGTTTTCAATTTTGGCATCCTCGAGTGATCCACTATGAAAAACAAAACGATAGCGAAGGGTCAANCTTTGGCCTTTGNATACNGTATGTTCTCCATCTCCTCCAATTTTGGTGGGAGCAAAAGGGTTTGCGGAAATAAGGCCATAGTCGCGGGCATGCCACCAAGATTTCTCTCCTTTTTTAGTTAGGTTGCTTGGATGACTGAAGAAAGCAATCCCTGCCTGCTTTCCTTNNATCGTTCCATAGTAATGAACCCAATCCGCTCGTTTTCCCCAGATGTTTTTCCCTTCAACTCCTTCGCTATTTCNAGCCTTACCATATACNTTATGAACCCCGNGTTTAGCACTTGGAGTAAGNCGAAGATCGGGATGAGTNCGGATTCCCACGAAGCCATCCTTAAACTCCTCAAAGANCAAATCCTGATGNGTGGCATGCAAATTGATTTCCAAATCTATAAAGCGGGCAACCTCATCGGCTCCGAAAGTAAGGGTGCGGGTATCCGCACCCATGGTTTTTCCTTGATGATCTTTCCAGGCATTGAGNGTTTTGATCAGGGCTCGGTCTTCTCCCGATCTGTTTTCAATCACCTTGAGGTGTTCNACCGTGCCGGAGTTTTCATATTGATTGTGCCAGAAATTTGCTCCGCTNATTCCCTGGTGCCCGATAAAAANNCCNCGGTGATGNGGATGATCCTTNGCTTCTCCNGGGGTGTTNCTTTTCATGGGGTAATCNCGAAGCATGCGGATTCCATTAGGTCCGAGAATTGGCCAAAGGATGGGTTGCCCAAGTTTATGGAAATTGTACCGAGCAAAAAAAGTACCATCGATTTTAACTTCGAGCGCATCTTCTTTTTTCAAAACCTCAAATATCGAGTCAGTGCTCTCCTCCATCTTTTCGCATTCAAGCTCTTTGAGGGTATTATATTCTTTGTTTGGATCCTCGATGCCAAATGAGTAAGTATGGACTAGGCAAAATAAGAAACTGGATTTCAAAAAGGGTAAAGGCTTCACGGGAATACGATCAAGTACGAAATATTAAACTTGGCTCTAAGAAGAGTGGATCGATTAACTAGTGTAAAGTCATAAAGAGTGATCGCTGGAAATAAGAATTTACTAAGTAAGAAGAATTACCGGCTCTGTTAAGTGAGTGATCCATTGCCCCCTCAATTTGAAGTAACTATGGGTTCGAGTTACGCGGCTTCTTGACCGAGTCCTTTNTCATTTATTCTCCCGATGATTTCCGAGGAAGACTCGTTCTGCTTTCAAATTTCATATTGATGTAATTTGAAGTTTTGAGATTGCGGAAAGAATTAGAAATGCAGATCATTTCCTTGTACTTGATTCTCTCATCAAGCAACTAAACTATTATGATTCGTCTCCTCTTCTTTTCGGCTCTCCTCTTCCTTACTGCCTTTGAATTATTTTCAAAAAGTCGTCCATCAAAACCCAATATTGTATTGATTTTGGCGGATGACTTGGGATGGCAGGATGTCGCTTGTTACGACATTGACGAGCCATCCCCGATGGAGACACCGCATATTGATTCTCTGGCTCAAAAAGGAGTTCAGTTTTGGCAGGGATATTCCCCGGCTCCAACTTGTGCACCGACCCGATGTGCGATTTTAAGCGGTCGGCATCCAGCGGTTTTACAGAAAACCCATGTAGTCGGTGGTAATCCACCCACCCCATACAACCAGACTGCACATCCGATTATGGATCCTTGGTTTAGTGGCCGGATGAAATTGGAAGAAGTCACTATTGCCGAGGCCCTGGGTGCCAATGGGTATGTGTCAGGCCACACCGGCAAATGGCACACTGCGATCGACCACAACGCTTTTCCTCAACCCCAAGATCAGGGCTTTGATTTTACCCGCAATCACTTAGGGGCGAGTGCGGCGATGCGACCCCATCGATTGACTGGTTTTGCCACCAAAGAAAAGAATGATCCTTATCAACTCGATCATAAGGGCTTCCCTAAAGATGAAACCACGGTGGATGCCCTAGAGTTCATGGAGCAGTCCAAAGAAAAAGCTTTCTTTTTATATTATGCCGCTTGGTTGGTTCATACTCCAATTCATAGCCGGAGTAAGGAACTACTGAAGAAATACTGTNAGAAGCTGGGAGTTGATTTTCCGGAAGAGCCAAGCAGTTGGACATTAGCAGGACAAAAAAATCCCTACTACTGTGCCATGGTTGAAATGTTCGACCACTATGTTGGGCAACTTCTTCAGTACTTGGAGGAAACACCGGATCCTCGCTGGCCTGGGCACATGCTCATTGAGAATACTTATGTCATTCTTACTTCGGATAATGGTGGAATGGAAAGAGTACCCCATGAAATAATCACCGATAATTTTCCACTTGATCGGGGTAAGATCAATGCCCGTGAGGGTGGGGTGCGTGTACCCTTAATTATTTCAGGTCCGGAAATAAGGGGAGGTCAGCAAAGCAATGTGATGATCAACGGGATTGATTTTTATCCCACTATTCTAAGTTGGACTGGTACCCCGCGGCCCGAGTCCCAAGTTTTAGACGGTTGCGATATCAGTCCTTTACTTCGTGAAAACCCCAAGCTCGCAGATCTGGTAAAAGAGAAAAACGGTGAAGTCCGAAACTCGATGGTTTGGCACTTTCCACATGGTGTTGCTCAGCAATCCACACTGCGAAGGGGAGGATGGAAATTAATTTATAATTACATGCCTGGACGATCTCCGGTTGAGCTTTTTAAGCTTTATGAAAAATATCCCAACCCTTCCAGACGGGTGGATATTGAAGAAGCAGTAAACCTGGCGGATCAATTTCCGGAACAAGCTGAATCGATGAGAAAAGAACTTTTTCAGAGATTAGATGCCATGAACGCATCCTATCCTTATTTGAACCCTCATTACAATCGATCCCTAGACGGGAAGGATCAGGTTTGCACCATCGTTGAAAATGGTAAGGAAGGAAGCAAGGTTTGGGCCCAGTTTGAGGAACATGGAAACCAGGTGCTTAGTGGGCAGATCGCATATACCTTGAATGGAGGAGAAAGAAGTGAGGAGTGGTATCTTGCTCCAGCGAAAATCAAAGGAGGACNATTGCATGGGACTTTACCCGAGGGAACCACCCATTANTTCTTTAACTTGATCGATGAGAAAAATTTTCTGATCTCCTATCCAATCCCGATGGATATGTTGTCTGCTGGAAAAACCCGGCCTAAAGGAATGTATTCGCTGAACGGCCTAGAGAATTAATCGGATCTGATTTAATTTTACCCAAAAAAACGCCTCATTACTGAGGCGTTTTTTGGCTTTGAAACACAAACTAAACTGAAACAAACTAACTATTGTCATTAGTTAAGACGGGCTTCCGCTCCAAAATGTTCAAAAAAAGATTTTTTAATTTCCCAATAAGCTTCAGCTCCATTCCAGCATTCTCTGGATAGGGGCTTTGGCCTGCTCAATTAAGNTTGNTTCCATGGAGATCTCAGGGGCACCGGATTGTAAGCAATCGAGAAGTTTTGAAAGGGTATTCATCTTCATATAGCGACAATCATTACAGGCACAATGTCCAGTGGGCCCGGCTACAAAAGATTTTTCTGGGAGTTCTCGAGTGAGGCGGTGCATCATTCCAGTCTCGGTTAAAATAATAAAAGTATCAGCCGGATTACTTTGGCAATAGGAGACCATTTTCTCAGTGCTACAAACTTCGTCTGCCATTTCACGAACGGAATCAATACATTCAGGGTGTGCCACCACCGGCGCATGGGGAAATTCCAACCGGCACCGTTCAATTGATTCTTTGGTAAAAAGCACATGGGCATAACAACTCCCGGGCCAGAGTTGCATGGTTCTTCCCGTCTGCCCGATTACCCATTGGCCAAGGTTTTGATCGGGAACGAATAGAATTTCACGATCTGCGGGGACTTGTTCCACAATTTTTACTGCATTGCCACTGGTACAAATTACATCACTCAGCNCTTTGACCGCGGCCGAGCAGTTCACATAGGCAACCACATAGAGATTTGGATTTTTCTCTTTATACGCTGCAAGTTGATCNGCAGGACAGGAATCGGAAAGAGAACAGCCCGCATCCAAGTCCGGAAGTAAAACTGTTTTGCTGGGGTTTAAAATCTTTGCGGTTTCCGCCATGAAATGAACCCCACAGAATACGATTACCTCGGCATCAGTTTCGGCTGCCTTCCGGGCCAAGCCAAGGGAATCTCCGACATAATCAGCAACTTGCTGGATAGGGTCGACTTGATAATTGTGGCAGAGAAGAATTGCATTCTTCTCTTTTTTCAGCCGGAGAATTTCTTCTTGTTGTTCGGTTCGTGAAACCGAGTCCTGATGTTGAAAGATTTGGAGNGGGGGAGGGGCAGCAAGGGTTTCGGTCATCGGGTAAGTCTAATGAGNGCTGAGGGTGCAATTTCCTTGTTTTCGGAACTGGGGGCATTCNGCATGGACCTGNAGGCGTTGATCCTTTACATCAAGACCTAGCTTAGCGGATACATTTTTTCCATACCACTCCATGAAGGGAGCATCGATATCAAAAATCTTTTCGCAGTCCGAACAAATAACTTGGGCCTTAAAAGTTTCGGNGGATCCATTGAGGGCATAAAACTTATTATCCTGGCCGACATCGATCTTGCGGATGACACCACTTTCCACCAGCAAGGGAAGGCAGCGATAGACCGTGGCCCGGGAAACAGTATCATCCAGACTNTGGGCATCCCGGAGCAACTGCTCGGCAGTAAAATGACCTTTTTGTTTGAAGAGAGCCTCAAAAACCCCTTTTCTCTGCCCGGTCATTCGTAAGCCTTTACTNACTAAAAAGTCTGAAAAACTTTCCAAGCTCTCGTTTAATACAGATACCATTTTCTTTTTTCTTAAACCCTTCGAAATCTTGGGTCAACCTTATTGAGACTCTCTTGAGATCAAATGGTTTGTTTACAAGAACCAAATATGCATTAAAATTTATCAGTTATGGCAATGAAGGTAAATGATCATATAATTCCAGATTGGGCAATCGAAGGGCAGGCTCAATCATTGTATCAAAGCGTAGCGGAAAAAATGAAGGGCAAGCCACAGGAGGTGATTCAGATGGCAGCAATCGATATGGCTAAGGACCGCTTAATCGACCAGACTCTGATGTCTCATGAAAGCCAAAGAAGGAAATACGAGGTGGATCCGGTTGAGGTGAATAAGCAGATGAAGCGATGGNTCCGNGAGAATGGAGGCAAAAAAGCATTTGAAAACGGAAAGCATCCCGTGATTAAGGATAAGGAAAGTTTAAGAAAGGAAGTTACCAATCAGATCCAATTCAATATGCTTCTGGAGGAAGAGTCAAAATGTGCACCCGTATCTGAAGAGGAAACCAAAAAATATTATGATTCCCGCCCTGATTTGTTTACAGCGGAGGAGACGGTATCTGCTTCACATTTGCTCAAAAAAGCCTCGACNGAAGATGAATTTTCCGAAGCTAAAGATGCCATTTTACTNNTACGGGAAAAATTGGAAAAAGGTGCGGATTTTACNGAACTGGTAAGGGAAGAATCAGATGATGCCGGGAATGATGGAAACCTTGGAGAATTTGGCCGGGGCCGCATGGTTCCCGAATTTGAGAAGGCTGCCTTTTCCATGAAAAGCGGAGAGTTGAGCGAACCGGTTCGTACTCAGTTTGGATGGCATTTGATTCAGGTAAAGGAGAGACATCAAGGAAAGTTGACTCCTTATGATGCGATTAAGGAAAAAGTAACGGAGTATCTTACTGAACGACGAAAGGATGCCACTTTCGAGGCTTTTCTGGACCGCTTAAAAGCGGAAGCAAATATTGAGGAAGTATCAGGAATCTAATTAGGATTGCTTTCTCCCCAAGCCCTCGAGAATTTTCAAGGTGCTCTTCGATTTATTAAGAGCATATAGGTGAAAGCCNGGGCAACCCCCATNGAGTAATTCCTTGACTTGATCCAAAGCCCAATCAGCTCCAATTTCAGGCTGGTCTGATTCTTCAGATTGTTGCAGGTTATGCTCCAATTCACGGGGTAGGCGGGCTTCGCACATGCTGCAAAATCTTTTCACCTGACCCAGGGACAAAGCCGGCAGTAAACCAGGAAGGATCGGGATGGATATTCCAGCTTTNTTGCAGTCAGATACAAATTTGAAAAAAGCCTGATTATCAAAAAATAATTGGGTAGTGATGAAGTCAGCCCCCGCGTCCACTTTGGTTTTTAAATTCTTTAAATCAGTAGCCTGATCCGAGGCTTCGGGATGCTTCTCTGGGTATCCGCCCACACCAATCCCGAAGTGAGGGAAGTTTTCACGGATCAAGCTAACCAAGTCGGAAGCATAGGAAAAGCCACCTTCTATGGGCCTGAATTGTGTTTCTCCCTTGGGTGGATCCCCCCTGAGCGCCATGATGTTGCAGAAGCCGGCAGTAGCAAAATCTTCCAGAATCGTAAGGAGCTCATCCCGAGTATGTCCCACGCAGGTCAAGTGAGGCATCACTTCAAACCCATGCTCCTCTTGGAGCAGTTTTGCATAGCGCATCGTAGTCACTCGGGTCCCGCCACCGGCTCCATATGTGATGGAGACAAAGTCAGGGTCATAAGGTTGAAACCTTTCCGCAGTTTTGAGCATCCTTTCACCACCTGCATCATCTTTGGGCGGGAAGAATTCAACCGAAAAAAGTTTTTTTCTTTTTTCTAAAATCTTACCAATTGATTCACCTTTGCTCATAAACATATCAACATATCATGATATGTTGATATGTTCAAGGTAAATACCGGGACCTACAAACGGATACGGGAACTAATTAAGAGGTTGCTGACTGAGTTAAGGTATTTCTCCACCCGTTTTTGCGGGTTGATGTCCTGAACCCTTTCAAGAAGACCAACCGCCTTTTGATAATCTTGATTAGAAACCAGCATTCTCGCATGTTCAAGCAAGGCAGAACTTTCCAGTTCTGGGTCTTTTGCCGCTCTTTCAAATCGAAGTTCAGCTTCAACGAATTCCCTCTTTTTCCAGGCGATTTGACCTAAGATAAAGTGAATTTTACCCTCCAGTGGAAATTTCTTGGCTAAATCAAGAAGGATGTCGGATGCTTTTTGATCTTTTCCGGTTGCTCTCAATACCTCGGCTTGGAGTAGGCGGATTTTTTTTTCATCTTCCTCGGAGTAACCCTTCCCAAAATTAAGTTCGATTTTTTCAAGGTAAGAAAAGCCATCNTGATAGGATCCACGCCCAATAAGAATTCGGGCGACTCGAACNTAATTGAGCAAGGGGAGTTTCTGCTTTTTTTGGATTGCTTCTTCGTATACTTGAAGGGATTGGTCATACAGTTCAAGGTTGTGATAAAGGTCTCCAAGAACCATATAGTCTGAAAGTTTTAACTTCCCCATTCGTTTCATCGTCTCAAGGGCAACCACCGCTTTTTTTTCTTTTTNTAAAGCCTGCAGGACTTGTGCTCTGGCCCGATGGCAAAAAGTATCGTTGGGTTCTTTTTCCAAGAGCTCGTCAAGTAAGGCCAAGGCCTCGGGGAAGCGTTCGGTATAGAGGAAGCAATTTACCAATCCATTCCGGGCATCCTTACTTTTTGGAAGAAGGAGTAGAGCCATACGGTAAGCATTCTCCGCGGATAAAAAATGTTCCAGGCTTAGGTGACAGTATCCAAGTGCTACATAGGTAACTCCATCTCCATCTCCTAATGCAATTGCCTTGATTAGACTTTTAGAGGCCTGATCGAGGTTGCCCAAATTTAATTGTACCAATCCAAGATTCTTATGAGCTCGGAGAAAAGAGGGGAATTTTTGAATGGCTTTTTGATAAGATTGAGAAGCTGCGGTCAAACGACCGTTTTGATAATACATCGAGCCCAGGGCATAATCCAGAGCAGGACTACTTTTCTCATCCACTTTTTCTTCCAGGTACAAGATGGCTTCAACCAATTGATTTTCTGCCTTGGCAACCACTTCCCTTAAAACCGATTGTTCGGATTTACTTATTCTTGGCTCGATCTCACTACGAAATCCGTAGTCCCCCATAAAACTACGAACGAAAGATGGATTGTTCCAGAAATCCTGGGTTAATTCGGGCTTAGGAGCCTGACCATGAGCGAGGGAAAAAAGTAAAAAGAAGAAAGGGAATATGAATTTCATTGGTTTAGAAGGCTAAAGCGGACGGGAAGATAAAATTGTACTTTTACAGCTTCTCCATTTCTGCGGGGTGGTTCGTAAACTGAATTTTCTGCAGCTTCCCGGGAGGATTTTACAAAGTCTGGATGGGTGCTGGAAACAACTTCAAGTACCTTCACCTTACCCTTTTCATCAATGAGAACAAGCAGCCTTACTTCACCCTCCAAGCCCTTTCTCTTTAAATTTGAAGGATAACGAAGGATGCCGCGTTTCAGAATCGACGGATTGCGGTCTAACTCGTGCAGATCGAAAATCAGTTCCTGCCCAAATCCGTCGGGTATTGGATTGAAACCAGCTAAAGAAAAAGCAGCTCTGAAATCTCCCGGTCCAACATCGAGGCTGACATTAACTGCACGGGTATCCAATTTTGCTACAGTCTGGTCAAGAACGGGTTCGGGTATGGATTGCTTGGCTTGTTTCTCAAGAATTCTTTCCATTTTTGACTTCGGAGGAGGTGGTGCGGTAAAAACCGGAGAATCTACTTTTCTCACAAGCCATTCATCGTATCGAATAAATTCTGATAGCGGAAGCAAACCAAATAAAACTAAGGAGATCAGCATGGAAAAGAAAAAGCTGAGCTTTTTAGAACCCTCTATTTTTTCGGATTCCAATCCGGGCACGCCTTCAAAATTTACGGGTGGCTTTTTCATTGCAACAGGGGACTCAACTTGATTGCTTTGGCCCCCCCGAGAAGTGCCTGATCCATAACCTCAGTCGCAAGTCCAGCTTTGGATCCAGGCGATACTTGAACCAAGATCGAAGCCTTGGAGTCTGAATGCGAGGTGCGGACAATCGGAGCCACCTCTTCAATACCAATGACAGATCCATTTTGTAAAATTTGTCCGGATGCAGAAAGCCGAAAGGTTAGGGGAGGCTTGTTTTCAGTGGTTGGACTGGCGGAGTCTTTGTATTTTGGAGTGATACCGACCTCATTCACGAAGGAGGTGGCGACGATGAAAAAAATTAACAGGATGAAAACCATGTCGATCAAAGGAGAAACATTGATTTCCGCTTGATCAGAAGGAAGGGAATGAGCCCGTCTTTTCATCTTGGTTTACGGGTGGCGATGGATACGGAAGGGGCAATCTTTCGAGCTTCCGCGATCATTTTTGCAAGGAGGGTGGCATCAGCCCATTGGTCGGTTTGAATCACCACGGGTTTATTTCGGTCTTTGCTACCAAGTTCGATCAGTCTTGGGATTTCAGGTAACTGAACCTCTTCGCCNCCATGAAAAATCTTATCTTCAGCGGATANAGCAAAGAGAATGGAATTTCGCTTTAGAGAATCTGCGGTTTGGGCGTCGGGTCTTACAACTTCTACTCCTGGTAGGCTGACAAAGGTAGCGGAAACGATAAAGAAGATCAGTAGAATGAAAACAACATCGATCAAAGGGGAAACATTGATGGATCCATCCTGCTCGTCATCAAGAGATTTTGATCTTCCGTATAGTCTCATCTGGATAGGGCGGGGCTGACTTGTCGAATGGTAATGCTTTCCAATCTGTTGATACAATGGAGCCAATCTTTCTTTTGCCTTTGTAAAACATGGATGAATGCAAGTGCGGGAATGGCAACCAGCAATCCAGCTTGGGTGGTGATTAGAGCTTGTGAGATGCCACTCGCTACAAGGTCCATCTTGTAACTATCTTGCATGCTTAGTCCGTTGAAAGTCTGGAGCATGCCAATNACGGTGCCAAGNAAACCGATAAGGGGGGATGCACTTGCAAGCACAA
This sequence comes from Verrucomicrobia bacterium TMED60, assembly GCA_002171765.1. Next base: position 23,767 of record NHDN01000010.1, on the reverse strand, counting down.
GCAAGAACTTGATTCTGCGACTCAAATAAGAAGCATCTGATATTCGAACCTGTTGAAAGCGGCGACGGGTCTCTTTGGGGTCTTTGTCGGTGGCGATGCAATAACGGATGATTCGGTCTACCTTTCCCCCTCCCTGAAAAGCATCCCATTTTTCCCTTGGAAAAGCCTTTAGGTCTTTAGGGATTACATTTCGAAGCCTAAGCCATAAATCAAAAGCCACATAATATGTGTAAAGAGAAAGAACGCCGATGATCGGCATTAAGGAGCCACCTTTTTGCCAAACATTACTCGCACTGGAGAAAAATTCAAGGAGTGGATTCATCTGTGGAATCAATCGAATCAAGCGACTGGGTTTCGTCTCTTTTTAAATGAACCAAGCGGGCGGCAAATCCTTCCAGTTTTGAAATCATACCCTGTACTCTGCGTGAGAGCAGAGCGTGGGCAATTAAGGCAGGAATGGCCGTGATTAAACCAAATTTCGTGGTAACCAGGGCTTCAGATATGCCCCTTGCTAATTCACTGTTTTCAGGGTTTGCAAAGTTGGTAATTTGACGAAACACATCAATCATTCCAGTCACCGTACCTAAGAGTCCCAAGAGCGGGGCGGTTGCCGCGGTCACTGCAATCAAAGGGAGAGCTTTTTCTAAGCGTACTTGAAAGTCGATGATTTGTTCATAGAGGATTTCTTCAAGAATTTCAGGTGTTTTTCCCTGATAACTATGGGCCGTTTTCCGAAGAAGCTCAAAGGGACCGCTGAAGGAACCATCAAGCTTGGCAGGCCCAGGCGGAGTGGAAACGCCCAAAATTTGAAAGGCTTTATAAACTGCGATTAAGATGGAAATAGCAGCAAAGAATAAAATTGGGAAAATCCAAATCCCTCCTTTCTGCAATTCTTCTAAGACCGTTAGTTCTCCTCCTTCCATCACAAATGCTTTTCCCAGGCTAGGGTCGAGGGGAATACTGGTTATGGATTCTGGAGGGGCAGAAAGTGCAGATTGAATCAGAGCAGATGTGGTATCAGAAGCTTTTAAGAGACGGGAAGGTTGAGGTTTTTTTATGGAATCCGCAGATANNTCCAGAGAAGAAAATGGTTCGGACTGAAATGATTTTTCTAGAAAGCCAGCACTTCCTTCGATACCCGAAAAGAAAGTAACCGGTCCCAAAGACCAAAAAGTTCCCTCTTCCCTCATTCCTTCTGGAGGAACGATGGCATTTCCCCTGAAGGCCATACCCCCAGCCTGTTCCTTGCTTGTTCGAATACTGAGTTGAAGGATTTGCAGGTAAGCCTCCATCGATGCTTCTAGACCCTGATCATCTTTGCGAAGTAATTCAGCCAAGGAATCACTCCAGAGGAATTGCTCCGATGGTGGAGTAGCTTGCCTCCAACTTCGGGCATAGTCTTTGAGCAAACGAAGTGATGATTCCAATTCGCTTTCGTTTTGCTGAACCTCTTCCTTGAGCTGTAGTAAGCTGGCATCTCGGTTGTCCCTTAATCGAAGCCTCCGATCCAACTCTTTGCGTTTTTCTGCAGCCCCGCGCTCTTGGGATGCAACTTTTTGGGCGATTGGAATCTTCTGATCTTCAATCTGCTTGCGAATTTCCGCAAGTCTACGGGTTGCATCCTGTAAATCTTGTCGTGCGTTTACCCGTACTTCCCGAATTCCTTGCCCTCGAAGGCCAACCGAAAAAGCAACCAGAACAAACAGGTAGAAAAAGAATGATGTTTTCATCGGGTCAATTGGTTGGGAGCAGGAAGAGGAAGCTCAAGAAAACGGGGCATTGCCTGATTGTTCATCATTTGCACACCGGTGGTAACTTCCCGGGCAATGTCGTCTTTCCGAGTCCATATCCAACCCGTATTGGAGGGAAGACCATATCCAGAAACGGTACCTGATTCATTGACAAAATAGGCGGCACCCAGACCAAAGTACAAAACCATAAATTCACGAGATTTATCGTCATCGAGGGTAAATTCCTGGCGTTCCAGAGTGACGGTCCGGTGAAAGAGATGAATGGATTGGAGTAAGGAGACAATGGCTTCTACTCTTTGGCGTAAGGTCAACCGAGCTTTTTGGGGACCGTCCTCGAGTTTTTTAAGGAAGGGAGAAAGTCTTTCCGCCAAAGGGGTGGGGAGAAAAGAAAAAATTTCAGCAACTTGTTGTTCAATCTTCAGGAGACCGCGAATCAGAGATTGGGTGGTGTTTTCCGCCTTTTCTTTTCTTTCCATCAGCTCGCTTCTTTGTTGTGCGGCTCCACTTGCTTCCTCTTCAAAGAGTTTAAGTTTTTCCTGCAATTCAAGGAGTTCTCGGGTGAGGGCATCTTGAAGATCCACGAGGGCAGCCTTTTCCGATTTCCACTGCGTGGATTCTTGTGAAATAAGGTGTTCGGTATCAATCCATTCCTCAATGATCTGCTGGGTTTCTTTTATTTCCGAAAATAGTTGGAAATAAGTGAAACATAGCCCGAAGAGAAAAAGGCAGCGTATGCGAAAGTTTACCATAGAAAATTTACCCTACAGGAAATAACTAAAATGGAAAGCCTTTATGAGACTCAATCTCAATAAGTATTGTGCACTGATTTGAAGTGATTGCAAAAAAAAGGGTTGTAGAGGTTTAGGAGGAGAGGAGGCGACGAAGAGTCTCGTCCACAATTTTTGGGTTTGCCTGTCCTCGGGTAGCTTTCATTACCGCACCCTTTAAAGCATTAATTGCTCCTTCTTTCCCGCCTCTGAATTTCTCGGAAGCATCCGGGTCATCGGAAATGGCTTGCGAGCAAAGAGTTTCGATCTCATCCCCATCTGATTTCATTTCCAAGCCCTTTTCTTTAATCAACTCTTTTGCTGATTTCCCGGAGGTAAACATTTCGGGGAAAAGTTCCTTGGCAACATTATTAGAGATGGTTCCATCTTCGATCAAATTTACGAGTTCTGCGAGGGCTACCGGAGATACCTTACAATTCCCCAGGGTAACCACCTCCGCAGTTGAATCCTCATCTTGAACGGTATTTTGAGCAAGTTCACGGAGCAAATCGTTTACCACCCAGTTGGCCACTTTTGAGGGCACTTGGGTTAAAACAGCTGCTTCTTCAAAGTATTCGCAAAGAGGGCGATCTCCGCAGAGTGCGGAAGTTAAGGTATAAGGGAGCTGCAATTCTGACTGGTATCTTCTTTGCTTATCGAATGGCTTTTCAGGAAGTTCCAGCAAGATTCGATCAATCCATTCTTGCTCAATTTGAACCGGCATCAAATCTGGATCAGGAAAATAGCGGTAATCATGAGCCATTTCCTTGGTACGCATCGGAGTGGTGTATTTTTGATCGGGGTTCCAACGCCTCGTTTCCTGAATGATGGTCTCGCCCTCATTCATAGCTTTGGTCTGCCGGCGAATTTCATATTCAACTCCATTACGAACCCCAGAAATTGTATTAAGATTTTTAATCTCAACTTTAGTTCCCAATGTATCGGTTCCGACTGGGCGAACGCTAATATTAGCATCACATCGAAGCTGTCCTTTTTCCATATCGCAGTTGGATATACCTGCGGATACTAAAGAGTTTCGAATCGAAGTTAGATAAGCAAAGACTTCATCAGGAGAAAAAAGATCCGGTTCACTTACAATTTCCAAGAGTGGGCATCCGGCACGGTTGTAATCGACCAAGCTGTCGGATTCAAAATGGGTCAGTTTTCCAACATCCTCCTCCAGATGAATCCGGGTAAGNTTTACCTTTCGGTGTGGGCCCATAACCGCGGGAGAATCACCGGGCATTTCAATCTCGACTTCCCCTCCCTCACAGATCGGTTGATCAAATTGGGAGATTTGATAATTCTTGGGCATATCAGGATAGAAATAATTCTTACGATCCCACTTACAGATCGAGGCGATTTTGCATCCTAGCAATAAACCAACTTTGATAGATTTCTCGATGGCATCCAGATTCATTACCGGTAATGCACCGGGTAAACCAAGGACCACTGGATTGGTTAGCGAATTGGGCGGTCTTCCGAATCCAGTACCTACCCGGGTAAACATTTTAGAACTGGTATCTAATTGAACATGAACCTCCAAACCAATGACAGCTTCGTATTTCATTTTGTTGACCTCGTAATCCTGGTTAGAAACTTGGAGCCTGCCGGCCAAATTCATGTTCCTGATCAAAAACTTGGGCGATGGAAAGCAAATGGCTTTCCTCAAAAGCACGACCAATCAATTGCATGCCAATGGGAAGACCGGAATCGGAAAATCCGCAAGGTATCGAAATCCCCGGCAAGCCGGCCAAGTTTGTGGAAATGGTGTACACATCACTCAAGTACATCGCGATTGGATCATCACTCTTTTCACCGAATTTAAAAGCAGGGGTGGGGGAGGTGGGAGTCAGGACGGCATCCACCTGCTCGAACACTTTTTCAAAATCTTTGCGAATCAGGGTTCGTGTTTTCTGAGCCCGTAGGTAATAGGCGTCGTAGTATCCACTACTTAGGGCATAAGCTCCCAGAATACATCTTCTTTTCACTTCTTCCCCAAATCCTTCTCCCCGGCTTTTCGAGTAGACATCGATTGCATTTTCCGCCTTGAGGCTTCGGGATGTGTAGCGAATCCCGTCATATCGAGCCAAGTTCGAAGAGGCTTCAGCGGTTGCAATTACATAATAAACGGGGATGGATAAATCAGTACAGGGCAAGGAAACCTGAACGATTTCAAAGCCTTTGGATTCGTAGAATTTAATCGCATCTTCGATGGACTTGCGAACTTCATCGTCCATCCCGGGTCCAAAGAATTCTGCAGGAAGTCCAAGCTTACAAGGACTGATCGGGGATTGGATTTCAGAAGAATAGCGAGGAACTTCAGTAGGGAAACTTGTGGAATCCATGGGGTCATGGCCAGAAATGACTTCGAGTAGCAGGGCGGCGTCCTCGACGGTTTGAGCAAAGGGCCCAATTTGATCGAGAGAAGATGCGAAAGCGGCTAAGCCGTAGCGGGAAACCATTCCATAAGTTGGTTTCATCCCAACCACCCCACAAAGGGAGGCGGGCTGCCGAATAGANCCACCGGTATCGGATCCAAGGCTTAATGGAACTTCTCGAGCGGCAACGGCAGCCGAACTTCCTCCACTGCTTCCACCCGGTACACAATCAAGATTCCAAGGGTTTCTGGTCGGGCCATAAGCGGAATTTTCAGTGGATGAACCCATCGCAAACTCGTCCAAGTTTAGCCGACCTCCGATCACCACTCCTGCCTCCTTGAGCTTTCGAGTCACAGTGGCATCATAAGGGGAAATATAATTCTCTAAAATTTTACTGGCAGCGGTAAGCGGTTGACCCTCTACACTGATAACATCTTTCATACCTACCGGGATTCCATCCAGAGAACTCAGGCTTTCTCCTTTGGCTCTTCTTTGATCTGAAGCATTTGCCTGTGCAAGCATATCTTCTTCGTCCAAGTGAAGAAACGCATGAACCCGATCATCCACGGTTTTAACTCGTTCAATGAAGGCCCGAGTAATTTCAATCGAGGAACAAGAACCTTGGTCTAATAAATGGGCTAAGTCCGTAGCGGTTGCGGAGGTAAGGTTGGTTTGATCCATGACTCGGTCCTATTCCTCGACTACCTTGGGTACAACAATTTGTTGGTTTCGTACTTTAGGTGCATTTTGCAAGGCTTGCTTCGGGTCTAATCCAGGCTTGGCTTCATCCTGATCCCAAACATTAAACCTTGGAAATGCATGGGCGGTGGGTTCAACCCCTTCGACATCAACCTCCTGAAGTTTTTCAAAGTATTTCAAAACATTACCGAGCTGAGATTGGAATTTTGAACGCTCTTCCTCCGATAATTCGATTCTTGCCAGGTTGGAGACATAATCAATNTCCATTCCTTTTTCTTCACTCATCTTATTTTCTCAGTTCGTAAGGNGTTTCCTTTTCAATCTTTTCCAAAATTTCGTCCAAGGCTTGGTTCACTTCTTTTTCACTCAGAGTGCGGTCAGGAGCACGGAAACGAATTGAACAGGCGACACTTTTTTTCTCTTCATCCAAGCCTTTACCCTGGAAGATGTCGAAGATGGATACAGGATCTACCTGAAACTTATTTTCCCCAACTTCGGTGGCAATCTTATCAAGAGAAGCCCGTACTGACTCCGCTGCTTCGTTTTGATCGACGACCAAAGAAAGATCTTTGATTGCAGGAGGAAAGGAGTGAAATTTCTGGAAGCCCACGACCTTTTTTTCTTTAGCTAAGAGAATGGGGTCGATCAGGATTTCTCCCGCAAAAATCGGACCTTTGGCTTCTTTTTTCTTTGTAAGTTGAAGGTCAAGAATCCCGATGCTTAGTTCTAATTTGTTTCGATGACAATCGCCCAACTTGGCAGAATAATCACTTTGCCATGGAGCTTGTCCGGAAAGCGATTTCCATAATCCCTTGGGCTGATTGAGACCACAAGCGTGTAAGACTCGTTGAAGTTGGTTTTTGAGCTCAAAGAAATCGAGCTCCTCTCTCGGTTTCCACTGCCGGGAATTGGGCTTGGCAAAAGAGGCAAAAGCAATGCTGATACATTCCACATTGCCTCGGGGCCCCGGTACAAAAACTCTACCGGTTTCAAAGAATCGAGTTAAGTCGTTGAAGTTCTTCTGATTGTGCGAGAGGTTCTCGACCAAGCCGGGTAGAAGAGATGCCCGGACATGGGTGTGATCGGAAGTAAGTGGATTAGCAAGGGCAAGTTTTCCAGTTTCCAGATTACAGTTCCATTCTTCAACCTCATTTCCCGAGCGNAGGCTGTAATTACAAGCTTCCTGGAAGCCCTGACCGACCAAGTTGTCAATGGCCTTTTGGCAAACTTCATAAGTGGAGTCGTTTTCACGGAAGGAAGAAGGGAAGGCAACGGGATCATCTTTCAAATGATCCGTTCCATGAATACGAAGAAATTCCTCGACCAAGTCAATGGGGCGATCCACCTCCGATCGAAAGGATGGAACCAGAACTTGCCATGGATCATCACCTGAAACGGTAAAGCCCAATCGGTTCCAAGCATCGGTTAGTTGATTTGGTTCGATGGAGAAACCACAAATTTTTTCGGCGAAAGATCTAGTAATTTCGATGCTTCGATCTCCCCTTGGATGATTGCCCAGGGAGACATANTCCNGCAGGCATTGACCACCGGCAATTTCNAGGATCAAATCAACNGCCCGCTGGGCAGCAGATTCAAGCCCATGCGGGTCTACATCCCTTGAAAAACGTTGGGAACTATCGGTGTGCAATCCAAGTTTTCGTGAAGTTGCTCGTATACTTCCGGGTTTAAACCAAGCGGATTCGATTACGATATTGGTGGTGGTATCATCTACTTCTGCATCCACGCTTCCCATCACCCCAGCCACAACCAGAGGTTTCTCTGCATCTGCAATTACCATCATGCTTGGGTCCAATTTTCTTTCCACTTCATCCAGGGTGGTAATGGATTCGTTTTCCTTTGCCTGGCGAACGAGAATGCTAGAACCACAAATTTTGGAAGCGTCGAATGCATGCAGCGGTTGCCCCGTTTCCAGAAGAACAAAATTAGTAATATCGACGACATTATTGATTGGCCTTAATCCAACCCCCTCTAATCTCGCTTTCAACCAATCTGGACTAGGGGCAATGGAAACCCCTTGAATAGACCACATTCCGTAGCGGGCACAATCTTTCGATTCCACACCCACGCTTTGTAGTAAATGTCCATCNGGACAATTTTCATGGGGGGTNCCTAAGTCAGACACTCTGGGAAGTATCAGGTCTTTCTGGTAGTAAGCTGCCACTTCTCGGGCAACCCCNAGGTAACTGAGGCAATCTCCCCGGTTTGCGGTGATTTCCAGTTCTAAAACCTTATCGCTAGTAAATAGCTGACCAATGGGGGTTCCCACCTCTGGGTTGTCGGGTAAAAGGTAGAGCCCTTGATCATCCTCACCGATTTCCAATTCTTTGGCACTGCACATCATGCCTTCNGATGGAACCCCTCGAAGTTTGGATTTTTTAATTTTAAATCCACCGGGAAGCTTGGCACCAGGCAAGGCAACGGGAACCCGGTCACCGGGCTTGAAATTAGTTGCCCCACATACGATACTGGCAGGGGTATCCCCACCCACTTCAACGGTGCAAACACTGAGGCGGTCTGCTTCGGGATGTTGTTCTTTGCTAAGGACTTCTCCGACAACTACCTTTTCAAGCTTAGAANCNGCATCGTTTTCATCTTCTTCGACTTCCAATCCAAGCATGGGAAGTGTATCGATTAATTCATCTGAATTTTTCGGCAATTCAACATAATCCCTTAACCAATCTAAACTTATCTTCATGTGGCGTTGGAAAATTGATTTAGAAAGCGTTGATCATTCTGGTAAAAATGACGGATGTCATCAATGCCGTGAAGGATCATCGCAATTCGTTCGATTCCTAATCCAAATGCGAAACCATTCCACTCTTCCGGATCAAGGTTGACCAACTTAAGAACTTCAGGATCAACCATACCGCAACCCATGATCTCGATCCATTTATTGCTTAATTTCCCGAGGCTGGGTGCCCTAAGGTCGACTTCAAAACTGGGCTCTGTAAAGGGAAAGAAACTNGGTCGTAGTCTTGTTTCCAGTTGGTTGCCGAATAATTCCTTAAGGAAGAAGTCCAGCACACCTTTGAGGTCACGAACCGTAACCTTTTTGTCAACATAAAGCCCTTCGGTTTGATGGAAGTTTGCAGAATGGGTGGCATCTACGGTATCTCTACGAAAGCATCTTCCTGGGGCAATGATGCGTAGGGGTGGTGGTTCTTTTAAAAGGGTACGAATTTGAACGGAAGAGGTATGAGTACGAAGTACATGTGCTTCCTGAGTTTTTCTTTTAACATTGGCCCATTCAGAATGAGGAGGGAAGAAGAGCGTATCCTGTGCATCCCTTGCAGGGTGGTCTTCCGGGGTATTGAGTGCGTCAAAACAAAACCATTCTGTCTCCACTTCGGTAGCTTCAGCTACGGTAAATCCAATTTTTCGGAAAATGGAGACGACCTTACGCCGGACATTGGTTAAGGGGTGAGTACCGCCTAGNTAACCGGGACTGGNGGGCAGGGTGGGGTCAATTTTTTTACCTAAGGATTCAAGATCGGCTTGGTTTTCGATTNCCTCAAGGGAGGATTTGAAAAGGGATTCAACTTTTTTCTTAGTCTGATTGAGGGCTTGTCCAAAAGAGGGTCTTTCTTCCTTTGATAACTTTCCGATTCCTTTAGCTGCCTGGGTCAGGCTACCATTAGGCCCGAGTATGGAGGCTTTTGCCTGCTCCCAATCCGATTGGGAAGCTACCTGAGCAATGATTGTCTCCGCTTGGACGACAATGGCTTGGAGATCGTTCTCCACGCCGTATTACATAAAAAGGCCCTTAGGCCTCGATGGCAGCCTTCGCCTTCGTGACCAACTCCTTAAAGGAATCTGGTTCGTGAATGGCGAGTTCCGAAATGACCTTACGGTTTAATTCGATACCTGCTTTGGCCAAGCCATGCATGAATTCACCGTAACGAATACCTTCTGCACGACAAGCGGCGTTGATGCGTACAATCCATAACTGACGAAATTCAGTNTTGCGCTTNCGGCGGTGAGAATAGGCATANGCNTCAGCNCGNTCGACCGCGTCTTTAGCATAGCGAAAGAGACGAGATTTGTTTCCAAAATAGCCTTTTGCTTTCTTTAAAACCTTTTTTCGGCGTTTACGGGTGGCGGGAACATTGCGTGCTCGTGGCATATCAAAAAACTCCTAGTTGAGGTGGGCTTAAGTTACGGTTAGACGGAGAGGGCACGGATTACGCGGCGAGACATGCCGTCTGCTAAAACTTGGTCTTGGCGACCAGCACGAACCTGCTTAACAGAGCGTTTCCTGCGTAAGTGTCTTTGTCCAGGTTTGCGAAATTTCACTTTACCCGAGCCAGTTAGCTTAAATCTTTTGGCGATTCCTTTGTGCGTCTTCTTCATGGTGTTATGAGAAAAAACGATAATTATAGCTTTTTCCCCTGCTTCGATCAAGTCAAATGACGCTTAACTGTCATAAATAAGCAACCCAAGGTAACTCTCGTAGGTAAACCAANTGGCAAAGATCAAAAAAATAATCCAAAAAATCAAGGATAGGATTTTTTTCCTCAGCCAGTGGGAACCTTGCACATTCATTCCATCCCCACCAAAATCATGGAAGTAGTGAATCAAATCGCGATCTTTAGAACGGCGATCAATCTTTTGGTATGATTGTCCGTAAGAAGAACGATTCCGATGATAAAACCACTGGAAAATTTTATGAAGCATTACGGTAAGGTTTCAACTGCCCTAAGGTATCAGATAAGATTTTCCATTCAGTTGGGAAAAATCGAGACGAGAAACCGAGGGCAGTCCTTCTTTGTANGCCCAAAGGTCTGAGCCCACTTCCGGTTTAGCGTCTTCAAGCCATTCCGTGCGGTATATAAGTTGATGATGTCTTTTACCCTCTTCTTTCTGAAAAAGGCTACCTAATTTTAGATGATCGGCAAAACCGATCAGAGGCTCGGTCTTTCCATCATATTCAGAGGGGAAATTTAAATTATGCACGGTAAGACCCTCATGATGATGCATTTCAAGGACTAGTTTTGCGTAGTTGGCGGAGGCTTTAGCTGAATGTGCGAGGGCCTTACGAGTGCTGGGATCAAGTTCTTGCCCGCCGCTTAGACGAATTCCCTCAAATTTTTCGGNAGCCAGTGCCATGCTTACCGCAATCGAAGGAATTCCTAAGAGAGATCCTTCCAAAGCAGCACCAACCGTACCTGAGGATAAGACCATGGGTAGGGTGATGTTGTAACCTAGATTGATTCCACTAACCACCAGATCAGGTGTTCGAGGCAAAAGATTTCCGTAGGCCAGGTTGACGCAGTCGGCGGGAGTACCGTTTAATGAATATGCGGAGACATTGTAATCCTTAACTTTTTTTGGAATGAGCTTTTGATTACGGGAAATTGCGTGACCAATCCAGCTACGCTCTCCGTCGGGAGCACATACGAATACCTCTCCGACTTTAGCAAGTTCNTTNACGAGGGCTTTCAAGAATCCCGATTGNATCCCNTCGTCATTGGTTGCTAAGATTAGTGGTTTTTTTGAACTCATTGNAAAAATAAGAAAAGGGAGGATCGTCCTAAGACAATCCTCCCCTTTCTTGATAACTAAGTTTTTATTTAGGGCAACCGATATTCAGCTTGAAACATTTTCAGTTTCTTCCTGGGTTGACTCGGCNTCATCTTCTTGGGGAGAAGGAGCATCCTCATTTGTCGGAGCAGAATCTTCGGATGGTTTGGCTTCCTCCATAGCGGCACGACGGCTTAATTTTACCCGTCCCTTATCGTCAATACCGATACATTTAACCAGAATTTCATCTCCGAGCTTACAGATGTCTTCGGTGTTGTTGACCCTAAAGTCAGCAAGTTCAGAGATGTGGCAGAGACCTTCTTTTCCTGGTAGACACTCTACAAAGGCGCCAAATTCTTTCACGCCTCTGACAATTCCACGGTAAATTTTACCCACTTCAATTTCTCCGGTTACCAGTTCGATCTCTTGAAGTGCTCGGTTCATAGCTTCGGTATCGGTTGCATAAATGCGAACTTTCCCGCTGTTGTCCTCATCGATATCGATATTGGCACCAGTAACTTCAGTAATCCTGCGGATATTCTTACCTCCTGGCCCGATCAATGCACCGATCTTTTCAGGATCAATCTGAACGCTTTCAATACGAGGAGCATGTTCCCGTAATTCTTTGCGATGAGAAGGTAAAGCTTCATCCATCTTATCAAGAATCTTCATCCTGGCCTCGGTAACTTGCTTGACCGCTTCTTTGGCGATGTCAAAGGGAAGCCCTTGAATTTTTAGATCAAGTTGGAATCCAGTTACCCCATCACGGGTTCCGCAGACTTTAAAGTCCATATCTCCAAAGTGATCTTCGGCACCAATGATATCGGTAAGGACAACATGTTTGGCAATTTCACCTTGGTCATTCATTTCCGTGACCAAACCAGTTGAAATCCCGGCAACATGTTGACTGATGGGTACACCCGCATCCATCAAAGCAAGGGAGCCGCCACAGACACTGGCCATCGAGGTGGAACCATTCGAAGCCATAATTTCTGAAACAATACGGATGGCATAAGGGAATTCGTCTTCTGGTGGTAAGATTGGAAGAACGGATCGTTCCGCCAAGGCTCCATGGCCGATTTCTCTACGACTAGTAAATCCAAAACGACCTGCTTCCCCAACCGAAAACGGAGGGAAGTTGTAGTGAAGAATGAAAGACTTTGCGGTTGGACCCCCGGTTAAACCATCCAGGTCCTGTACATCTCGACTTGTGCCCAAGGTNCTTAGAACCAGAGACTGAGTCTCACCACGGGTAAAGACTGCGGAGCCGTGAACGCGCGGCAGAACCCCGGTTTCACAAGTGATTTCCCTCAAGTCAGCTGGAGCACGTCCGTCTGCTCTTTTTCCCCGAATCAAGATATTTTCACGGTAGACCTCTTCTTGTATGATCTCGAAAGCCATACTGATGTGATCAGGGTCAAAGTCTTCGCCGAATTTTTCCTCGCATGCCTTGGAGGCTTCTTCTTTTACCATGTCAACTGCAACCTGTCGTTCTTGCTTAGAGGGGGCAAAGATTGCCTCCTCCATTCGGTTTCCGGTAATTTCACGGCAAAGATTAAGAACTTCGTCCGGTGCTTTTACTAATTCGAATTCCTTTTTTTCTCTTCCACAAAGTTCAGCTAATTCACGTTGGGCGGATATAATTTCCTGGATCGCTTGGTGGGCGAACTCTAAAGCCTCAACAAATCGAGCTTCTGGAATTTGGTCCGCAGAACCTTCGATCATCATCATCTCTTTTTCGCTTCCGACATAAATGAGATCAAGGGAAGAATCATACATTTGCTCGTTGGTTGGATTAACCACGAACTCGCCGTTAATTTCACCCAAGCGCACGCATCCAATGGGACCATTCCAGGGAATATCGGAGATCATCAAAGCTGCAGATGCTCCATTTACCATGAGAACATCAGCTTCGTTAATCTGGTCGGTTGAAAGAAGATACCCAATTACTTGAACTTCATTGAGAAAACCTTTGGGGAAAAGAGGACGCAAAGGGCGGTCACAAAGACGTGAAGTTAAAATTTCCTTTTCAGAAGGTTTACCTTCCCGCTTGAAGTATCCGCCGGGAAATCGACCTGCAGCGGTAAATTTTTCGCGATAGTCAACGGTCAAAGGAAAGAAATCCTGACCTGGGCGAAGGGTGGAGGCGGCTGTGGCGGAAACAAATACGGTGGTTTCCCCCATGGCTACAGTTACAGCTCCACCAGCTAAACCCGCAAGGGTACCCGTGGAAAGTTGAATGCCGAGCTTTTCGGCGGTTACATTATGCTTTTGGTTCATTATTCGTACTTACGTTATGTTTGTTGTTTTCATCATGGCTAAGGCTCGACCGGATTGTCTTACCGAAGTCCCCTTATTACCTTTTGATCCTACAAGCATGTGCTTGTTGCGATCAGTGAGAGGGGAAAATTGCTCGTGAAACCACGAGAATGAAAATGAGATTGAGGAAGGATTAGCGACGCAATTCAAGCTTATCAATAACGGCTTGGTAGCGCTTTAAGTCGGTTCTTTTCAGGTAGTCCAGCAACTTTCTTCTTTTGGCTGCCATCATGAGAAGACCCCGACGGGAGTGGAAATCCTTACGGTGGGTTTTTAAATGTTCCGTAAGATGAGCAATACGGGCACTAAGTAGAGCAATCTGAACTTCACTGGATCCAGTATCCTTATCGTGGGAACGATTGTCTTCGATTATATTTAATTTATTTACTTGTTTTGACATGATTGATTTTAATTTCTTGGACCGTTGAGTTCACTTGGGTGAACTCGCAACCCCGCAGATGCCGGATTGCCGTTTCGTCCATCAACTCAAAGAGCTTTTGGTGAATCCAAGGAGGCAAGCCTCACGGCTGTCCTCTAACGATGTCGAAATATAATGTCTTTTTTTTTAGAATATACAAGCTCCAATCCTATGCTCTTGCCTCTCTTGACAACCGCGATATCCAATGGGGTTGATGGATCTTTACTTCGCATACGGTTCAAACATGAATATCGAGCAAATGAAACGGCGGTGTCCAGGAGCTTCTTTGAAAGAACCGGGCTACATTCTGAATTGGAGGTATTTCATTAATGGAAATGGATATGCTGGGATCGAGCGACAGGAGGGATCGGTTGTGTTCGGAGGGATTTGGGAATTACAAGATTTTCACTGGGTCTCCCTCGATCAGTATGAAGCAGTAGATCAGGGTTTTTATCAAAAAGTGAAGATAACAGTTTCTGCTGGTGACTTAGATAGATCGAAGGAGGTAGATGCCAGCTTATATTTGTCGAATAATTATGAATACGGCAANCCGAGTTCAGCTTATCAAGAAATCGTCATGCAGGGGGGGCATGATCTTAAATTGAAAAAAGATTATTTACAGTTTTTAGAAAAGTGGGGGAAAGGCCCTCCGGTATAATTCGGGCATGAAAAATAAAGAGACTTGGGATTTTTTTGTCGATACCGGAGGAACTTTTACTGATTGCCTGGCTCATTCCGATGGTCGGGGGTTTTTCCGCACCAAAGTGTTATCCCGAGGAGTCCTTTCTGCTCAAGTGGATGCGGTTTTATCACCCCAAAAACTAAGGCTTGAAAGCGGAACCGATTGGCCCAAAAAATTTGTCAATGGAAAGAAGGTATCCTTTCAAGGAAATCAAGATTTAGAGCTGACAATTTTAGAATGGTACCCTGAGGAATCAATTCTGGTTTTTGAAAATACTCTACCCAGTGAAGTGGGGCCGGAAACCGCAATCGAAGTAAAAATGTTGTGGGAGGCACCTATTCTGGCGATGCAACTCCTATTGGCTCGTCATGGATTGGAACTCCATGAAATTTCTGTCCGGATGCGATTGGCAACCACACGCTGCACCAATGCCCTGCTTGAAAGTTCCGGAGAAAATCCGGTTCTCTTCCTGACCGCCGGTTTTCCTGACCTCCTCGAAATAGGGGATCAGCGAAGAAATCAACTCTTTGATCTTATTCCCGAGAAGCGAAAAACCTTATCTGAGGTGGTGGTCGAGGTTNAGGAAAGAATCGATCGAGATGGAGAAGTTTTAACCGTTCCGGATTTGGAGGAGGTCAGGAGAAAAGCGGAAAAGCTTTTCGCTTCAGGATATCGATGTGCTGCGGTCTCCTTTCTTCATTCATACCTTAACCCAAATCATGAAATTCAAGTAGCGGAGGTGCTGCGGGAGATCGGATTTGAACATGTTATCGAGTCATCGAAGGTATCCCCTCTGATCAAATGGCGGTCGCGCTGCGAAAGTGCGGTAGTGGAATCTTATTTATGCCGGATTTTAGAGGATTATTTAGACCGTGTGGAAAGCGAATTGGGAGAAGACGGGGAACTTTTGGTGAATTCGAGTTCTGGTGGATTGATCAACCGTTCCCAATACCGAGCCGTGGATAGTTTATTAAGTGGACCCGCTGCAGGAGTAGTGGGAGCATCCATCATTGCAAAAAGTTGCGGATTTTTAAACTCCATAAATCTCGATATGGGAGGAACCAGTACCGATGTTTCCAGATGTTCAGGTGGTTATTCCTACCAACCCTTCCATCAAGTTGGACTTGCTGAAGTTTGTAACCTTGCCCTCAAGATCGAGACGGTGGCAGCAGGGGGAGGATCCATTTGTTGGGTTGAAGATGGACTTTTACGAGTAGGGCCCAAAAGCTCGGGGTCTTACCCTGGTCCTGCTTGTTATGGATTGGGTGGCCCTCTGTGCTTAACTGATATAAACCTTCTGCTTGGGCGATTGGATCGTACCCGTTTCTCGACTCCAATTGTTCCTGAAGATGCGGAAAATAGATTGATGGAAATGATCGATTCCACCGGTAAATCNACCGATGATCTATTNCAGGGTTTTTTGGCAATTGCCGATGAATCCATGGCCAACGCGATCCGTAAAATTTCAATNCAAGAAGGGTATGANCCATCCGATCATGCTCTTCTTGCATTCGGTGGGGCAGGAGGGCAGCATGCNTGCGGAGTCGCGGCAAGACTCGGGATGAAAACCATTCTATCTCCTTCGGATGCTGGATTACTGAGTGCTTATGGGCTTTCCCGCTCCAGGGTGGAGAGAATTATTACACGGTCTTTTTTGGGCCCTATTGACTCGGGCCGTATTGAATCTTTGGAGCGTGAAATGATAAAGCAAGGTATGGCTTTCGTCGCCCAGTCTGGATCGGATGGAAAGGTTCTGGATAAAATTGCCCTAGTCCGATTCAAAGGGCAGGAATCGAGCCTTGAGATTAATTATCAGAAATCAAGTGATTTGAATCCATTATTTAGGGCAAGGTTTTTGAAGATTTTCGGTTATTATCCCGAGGGTAAGGAGTTGGAAGTTGATTCTCTGAGAGTGCAAATTGGAGGTCCCCCCCCGGAAGAAATAGATGAGTCTTTTCCGAAATTGAATGAGCTCATAAATCACCAAGCCAAGTCCGTGATTGAGCGCTCATCACTAGGTCCAGGTAGCTTGATTACAGGCCCTTGCCTTATGGTTGATGATTTCGGTACACTTTGGATTGATCAGGGCTGGACTGGGCAGATGGGAGACCGAGGAACTCTATGCTTGAAATCAGATCCAGAGATGGGAGTCAGTAGGATTTCTGAATCGGTTAAGCGGGAATTATTTTCGAGTAGATTTCTTTGTTTAGCAGATGAAATGGGGAAGCAACTTGAACGTACAGCGATGTCGGTAAATGTTCGAGAAAGGCTAGATTTCTCCTGTGCCTTACTGGATTCTAGAGGCTTCTTAGTGGCTAATGCGCCACACATTCCGGTACACCTTGGGGCCATGGGCCTATTTACCCGACACTTAATAGAGGCATTCCCCAAGCTCTCAGAGGGCGACATTTTGATTTCAAACCATCCTGCATTTGGTGGTTCTCATTTGCCCGATATATCATTACTTGCACCCGTATTTATGGAGAGTGACGAACCTCTTTGCTTTCTTGCGAATCGAGCCCATCATGCAGAAATTGGAGGCATAGCCCCAGGTTCGATGCCGGGANTTGTAGCNGGTTTGTCCGAGGAGGGCGTCATTCTCTATCCTCAATATTTATTCAAGTCTGGTCNGTCTCGAATGAAGAAAGTGGAAGAAATTTTAAGGAACGCAGAATTTCCTTCAAGACAAGTGGAGGAAAATATTTCTGATCTCTTTGCTCAAGTTGCCTCTTTGAGAATCGGAGCCCAAACCATGAAAGCACTTCTTGGCACTTATGGAATCGATGAGATAACAACCCAAATGAATCATTTGCGGCAAGAATCAAGTTCCAGTTGTAGGGAGTTCCTCAAAGAATTTGGGACTGCAAATTTGGTAGGGGAGCAGCAACTGGATGATGGGGTCAGCCTTTGCCTCAAGGTGAAAATCAATCATGGAAAAGCAGTCTTTGATTTCTCCGGGACTGGACCCGTTCGAGGAGATAATTTAAATGCCACCGAGGCGATCGTTTCAAGTGTGGTGTGTTATTGCCTAAGGCTTCTAATTGGCAAGAATCTTCCACTTAATGAAGGCTTACTTGAACCCGTTGAAATTGTCGTGCCCAAAGGTACCTTACTCAATCCTGATTTTATGCCCGAGACAAAAATGCAGCCTGGAGTTGCAGGGGGAAATGTCGAGATCAGTCAGCGTCTGGTGGATTTGATCATAAGCTCGGTTTTTCAACAAGCGGCTTGTTCTCAGGGAACCATGAATAACCTTACTTTCGGAAATGATAACTTTAGTCATTACGAAACTCTTGGAGGTGGGGCAGGAGCCATAGTCGGTCATGGAGGAACTTCCGCGGTACAAGTACATATGACCAACACTGCGATTACGGACCCCGAAATTATGGAGTCTAGTTTTCCTGTTCGATTACTTTCCCATCAAGTCAGAAAAGGCTCAGGTGGGATCGGGGATTGGCAGGGAGGGGATGGGGTTGAGCGCGTGTATTTATTTGAGGAAACTACAACTTTTTCTTTTCTAACTGAACGTCGGAGAAAAGGTGCAGAAGGACTTCATGGAGGAGGAGCAGGCTTGCCGGGCGAACAATTCATTATCCGGAAAAACGGACAAAAAGAAAGGCTGCAAGGACGTTGCACTGGTCTTGCGAATCCAGGAGACAGGTTGATTATCCGAACACCTGGAGGAGGGGGAGTGGGGAACCCGGCTGTAAACCGCTAATTTTAAGAAATTCTGCCTGTATAAATTTTATACATGGGCTTCAACATTTTGACGAAGAACGAAAGCCTTTCACCTGCGTAATGAATGAAAGTAATTGATATTTAAATGAATCAATAGCACCTGTTCATTATTTTACCATTTCGTTGCTTTTTAGTCCCGAAATCTAGTTTGGCACGAACTATGAATAAGGGTTGTTACATTTCATTCAAAAAAGGGGGATATTATCATGGAAGATTTCGACATTATAGAGAACTGCAAAACCAAAGATTTCATTCGTTTCATCGTAGCGATTTCGGCTGGGGTATTTTTTGCTTGTGCATCGGTTGTTTTTCTTGGTCTTATAAGNTTATAAGNTCCAGATTTTTTCAGAAGTAAGCTATTTTAAAACTTACTTAATCGGGCGTTAAGATGTCCGTTTGAGCATTTAATTTAGTGTATATGTCTCGTCAATGGGGTTTTAAGTTTTTTTAAGTCTAATTCTGGCTTTTTATCAAAGCTACCCAAGACTTTACAATCAATCATCATTTTGATTGTATAAAGTCGGATGGAAATTCACCTCATGCTTAACGGTACCCAAGTGGGACCTTATGAAATTAAAGATGTTCAAGGTTGGATCCAAGCAGGTTATGTTAAAATGGAAGATCCAGCGTGGTATGAAGGCTGTGGAGACTGGGTAAAAGTTAAAGATATTCCAGAGATTGAAGATAAAAAGGTTGGGCACAATTTATCGGGGCACTTATTGCCCCCTTTCGAGGCCTATGTAGGAAAAGATCCCTATATTTTTATAAGTTATGCCCATAAGGATTCTGAGCAGGTTTTTAAGGAAATTAGTAGGTTGCATAAGGCAGGTTATAAGATCTGGTATGATGAGGGTATTGAAGCAAGTACGGAATGGCCTGAGGAAATCGCCAATGCAGTACTTGGCTGTGCCGCCTTTTTAGTTTTCGTAACCCCCCGTTCTACGGCATCAGTAAATTGTCGAAATGAGATCAACCTTGCCCTTAATGAAAATAAGCCCTTTCTTGCGGTTCACTTGGAGGATTCCACTCTTCCTCCAGGATTGCGACTGCGCATGGGAGACTTACAGGCGATTCTTAAGTACAAGAATACACAAGATCGTTATCAAAGAAAGTTAGATGATTCTCTGGATCTTTTGTTAGGAAAAAAGGTTGCTAAAGGAAAAGCTTTAAGAAGCATTCCAAACGACTCTTCCAATGCTTTAAATTCTAAAACATCGAAGCACAAGATTCCCCAAAAGTCTGGTTGGTCAAAATGGGTTCTGCCTATGGTCGGCTTGGTTTTTTTGGGTGTTTGGGGGGCATATGAATTCATTCAGTCGCGTGGCTCCGAACAAGCGAAAGTCAAACAATCTGAAGTTTTTAAAGAAGGAGTCCCCTGGACCATTCCCTCGATTGATGCCGAAATGGTATGGTGTTTGCCTGGTCGTTTCATAATGGGAAGTCCTGGCACTGAAAGCGGTAGAAATCAGGACGAGATTCAAAGGGAAATATTTTTCAAGAAGGGATTTTTTATTGGCAAGTATGAGGTTACCCAAAAACAGTGGGATACCGTTATGAAAACTTCACCCAGTAAGTTCAAGGGGCTTAGCCTTCCAGTAGAATCAGTCTCCTGGAATATGGTTAACGAATTTTGTAAGAAGCTGACCGATTCAGAGAGAAATCAGGGAAGGTTGCCAGATGGCTGGATCTATCAATTACCTACGGAAGCCCAATGGGAATATGCCTGTCGAGCTGGTACGGAAAGTGTCTTCCCATGGGGGTCTTCCATCACCATTAGTCAAGCAAACTACTCGGTCACCGGGCTAGAGGATACTCGACCAGTAGGTTCTTACCCTCCAAATCCATGGGGGATTCATGATATGCTTGGTAATGTATCCGAGTGGTGTAAGGATTGGTACGGCCCCTTTGATTTATCCGATAATTCCGATCCACAGGGTCCGGTAGTCGGGACTTATCGCGTTGTTCGTGGAAATGCTTGGGTCGATGAAAGTAATGCTATGCGAGTGGCAAGGAGAGTATACAAAAAAATGAATCTGATTCACCCTGCTCAGGGGTTTCGAATCTGTCTTGCTCCAATTGAAATAGAGCAGTTTGGATCTGGGGATCAAGCCTTAGAAATCGAGGGGCATCTAGATGATGAAGGCCTCGTGGGATGGTGGAAGATGGATGATGGCCAGGGTATGGTTGCCATCGATTCAAGTGGGAATCAAAGGCATGGTGAACTGTCTAATTTTGAGGGTAAAACATCTCCATGGGTTCAGGGACCTATGGGTGGAGCTTTGCGCTTTGATGGAATGGATGATTTTATTCGGGTGAATGGTTACCAGGGAATAGGAGGCTCTAATCCTCGATCGATTGTACTCTGGGCAAAGACAAGTCATGGGGATGCCACCATCTTAAGTTGGGGGGAAAAGAAAAGTTCTGAAAAGTGGTTAATGCGAGTTCGTAATCAATTGGGTAGGAATGGATTGCTTCATCTGGACATTGAAGGCTCTTATGTGTTGACGGATTCATTGCTGGATGAGGGTTGGAATCATCTGGCAATCATTCTTCCCAGTCAGCAGAACTCCGTAAGAAGTTTAAACTTTTACATAAATGGGAATCCAATCGGTAAAAATTTCATTGAGGCTAAGAGGTCGATAAAGTCTTCTCTTGCCGGAGATTTAATCATTGGAAAAGATCGTTTTTCTGATTATTCAAATTTTCAGGGCTTGATGGACGATCTGAGGATTTATGATCGTGCTATTCAACCCGCTGAAGTCTTAGATCTCTTAAAAGCTGGTAGTCCGCCGATCTCAAGGGGCGAAGATATGAAACTTGATCCTGCGGATACCGAGCTAGAAAAAGGGTTAGTGGCCTGGTGGAAATTTGATGAGTCAACCGGTTTGAGGCTTTCGGATGCAAGTGGTTTATTCAAAAATGGATCTCTTAAAGGATTTACAAGCGAGAGTAAACACTGGGTGAAAGGAAAAGTTGGGAATGCCCTTCTTTTTGATGGGATTGACGATTACATTGATATGGGTGCTTTTCGATGGGGTGGAGAATTTTCTATTGCTGGATGGGTACAATATCAATCCTTCCATCAAGGCTCCTGCGTGATTGATTTTGGGAATGGAGAAGCCAAGCAAAATATAATGGTAGGAAACCAAGATTACGGTGCGAATCTATTCTTTTCCAAGTATTACTCCCAGTCGAGTCAAACCATATCTTATCCTGATTTCTGGAAACAAGATGAATGGGTTCACTTTGCAGTGCTCGGCCTTGCGGGTGGAAATTCCGTCGTATTTAAGGATGGAAAACTCCTGCTTAGCCTTCAGCGCGAATTTTCTCCGGAAATCTTTAGGAAAAATCAATATCTTGGAAAATCAAATTCTAAGGAGAATCAATATTTTAAAGGACTGTTGGATGAATTCAGAATCTATGATCGTGCCCTTAGATCCGAAGAGGTAGAATCATTAAGCCAATGGAATGAACCAGATGAAGGTAATGTAATTGAGCTCCCAAGCTTGGGAGATGAACCTGACCTTGCCAGGGGGTTGGTGGCTTGGTGGAAGTTTGACGAATTAGAGGGTGTTGAAGTTTTAGACTCAAGTGGGGAAAACCGGAAAGGAAAGCTTTACGGCTATGAGGTTGATCAGAAATCATGGTGTGCGGGCCCGGTAGACGGGGCACTTTTCTTCGATGGTAAAAATGATTTTATCGATCTGGTCGGATTTAGTTGGGGTGGAGAGCTATCGGTCTCTTTATGGGCCAAGTTTGAATCTCCTAAACCCTGGGCCCGAATTTTTGAATTTGGAGACGGTCGGAAAAGTGACAATCTCTTGCTCTCGAGTGCAGCGGAATTTTCTACTGTAAGATTTGAGAACTGGGTTGGGGAAAGTGAGGAAGTGGTTTCGCATGCTGGCTATTGGGAGCCTGGTAAATGGATTCATTTTACTTGCTCCGTAAATGAGGCAGGTGAAACAAAACTCTTCCGGGATACGATCGAGCAAACTATGGAGAGAAAAGGCTTTGCTGAAGAAAAATTTCGGAGAAAGAAGTTTATCGGCAAATCCTTTTGGTCAGAGACTTCTTATTTTCATGGAATCCTTGATGATTTTCGACTTTATGATCGGGCTATTATGAGTGTCGAAGTTCAAAATCTTTTTCAGCTAGCGGATTTCAAAAGCTTAAGCCGTAGTAAAGAGGAAACGAAAAAAGCAAACGAATTGAAAGAGGCGGAATTAAAAGCCAAGGATCCCAACTCAAGGTTTAGTCCTGATCTTCTTGCCGCAGTCCTGAATTGGAAAAAAATTCCGCAATCCGTTTTTCCACTCGGAGGAGTAAGTGTGCTTCGTCCGATGCAGGCCAAGATGAGCGGTGATAAGGTTATGGCAGAGAGAAATAAAACCCCCTCCACCAAGAAGCTCCTGGAATATGCAGACAAGGGTTTGAACATAACTAATGTGGATGAAAGCAAGTTGGCAGTATCCACTTATCTTCATCCCGAAAAGCAAATTATTATTTTAAAAGCGGAAGGCGATCAGCTTATTTTTACGATGGCAGCAGGTTCCAGGATGAGAGGCTATCTCAAAATAGATGATACTAATTTTAAAGATAAAGTGGCCGAACTTTTTGAAATGAGAAAATCAGGACAATAAGGCCCAAAGCAGGTATTAACTATATGGGACCACAGTCTTTACAATAAGACAACTTTTGGATTTAATTATTTAAATGGATATTTATTTGATGCTTAACGGCACCCAAGTCGGTCCTTATAAGCTCGAGGATGTACAGGGCTGGATCAGTGCCGGGTATGTTAAAATGGAAGATCCTGCCTGGTACGAGGGTTGTCAGGACTGGATTACGGTTATGGATATACCAGGTATTCAGGAAATAAGCGGAGGGCATATTGTTGGAGGACATTTGGTTCCCCCTTTTGAAGCTTACACCGGAGATGAGCCCTATGTTTTCATTAGTTATGCCCATAAGGATTCAGAGTTCGTTTTTGAGGAAATTAGTATTCTACATGAAGCGGGTTACCATATTTGGTACGATGAAGGGATTGAAGCCAGTAACGAATGGCCCGAAGAAATTGCCAATGCCGTGATTGGATGTGCGGCCTTTCTTGTCTTTGTTTCCCCACGCTCAACGGCCTCGGTAAATTGCCGAAATGAAATCAATCTTGCCCTAAATGAGAATAAACCATTTCTGGCGGTTCATATGGAGGAGTCAGCCCTGCCTCCGGGTTTACGCTTACGGATGGGGGATCTTCAGGCGATTCTCAAGTACAAGCTCCCCCAGGATCGATACAAAAAAAAGCTTCACGACACACTCGATCAGTTACTGGGCAAAAAGAAGAAGAAGGCGAGGCCAGAGTCTTCGAGCCCTACTACCTTTGCTCAAACTTCTGGTACGGGCCAAGTTTCCTCTAGGCCGAGGAAAAAAAAGTTAGCTACATCCCGGCAAACTACGGTGGTGAGGCCAGCCAC
>NHDN01000009.1 GCA_002171765.1 Verrucomicrobia bacterium TMED60 | reverse complement strand
GATTCAACCACATGGGCATTCATCGAACCTGAGACCCTGATCTCGGAATTCCCCTTAGCCTTTCACCAAAGTGAAGAAAAGAAATTTCAAAAAGCATGCTTTGAGCTGGCTTGGAAAGACACCTCCAGTCAAAATATTTTTCTAGGTTTTAGCGAAATTGATGCAGGGTCTGGGATCTTTGAAAAGATGCCCTCTCGAAGCATCCAGTGTGAAACTTCAAGCCAAGCACTTGGGACTGGAGTGAAGGATTCATTGTCGAGCAAAGAAGGTAGGTATCGAATAAATTACCTTTTTGAACTCCTAGAAAAGCAAGATAAGGGACATGAAATCATCATTGCCGCCGGTGCGGATGCAGAAAAAAAACGTATCCTTGACCTCATCAAAGATGAAAGCTCACTAAAAAGGCTAGATCCACGTTTTATAAAGATTGGCCTAAGGGATGGTTTCTCCATCGAAAAAGAAGATGCTCAGCTTTATTTATCCCATCTCCTGCAGTCCGATGCAAATGGCTTGAGCCTGGCCACGGCGAGGGAAATCCTTGGCCGTGAGCGGAGTCGGCGACCGGTACGATCACAAAAAGCCAGGGTTCAGAGAAAAAATGTCGATCAAGCCTTGGATTTTAGCGAACTGGTAAGCGGTGACTTTCTGGTTCACCACCAGCATGGAATTTGTCGATTTGAAAAGCTTGGTAAGATTGAGAATGCAGGAAGAGATGAAGAAGCGATCACCTTAGAGTTTGCAGATGGTTTGATGCTCCATGTACCCCTACAAGAGTCACACCTGCTGTCACGCTATGTTGGACTACAAAAGACAAAACCAAAACTTGCAAAACTTGGAGGTAAATTGTGGGCTAAAACAAGACAGGCTGCGGAATCAGCAGCATTAGACTTGGCCGCTGACCTGCTTCGCCTTCAAGCAACCAGGGAAAGTAAAAGCGGGTTTGCTTTTTCCCCTGATGACCAATGGCAAAAGGAATTTGAAGATGCCTTNCCCTATGTTGAAACCCCGGACCANCAAAAGGCGATTGATCAAGTAAAAGAAGACATGGAGGAAGAAGATCCCATGGACCGACTAGTGTGTGGTGATGTTGGCTTTGGCAAAACTGAAGTTGCCCTTCGGGCAGCATTTAAGGCAATTATGGACGGGAAACAGGTGGCCATCCTTGCTCCAACTACCATACTTTGCCAACAACACTACAATCACTTCAGTGAAAGAATGGCGGACTACCCAATAACCGTGGAAATGCTGAGTCGCTTTCGTTCCAGTGGCGAGCAGCGAAAAATAGTGCACAAAGTAGCAAGTGGAAATATTGATCTTATTATTGGAACTCATCGGATTTTGAGCCCGGACTTAAAATTTAATGATCTTGGGTTACTGGTGGTCGACGAAGAACAAAGGTTTGGGGTCCAACATAAAGAAACGATCAAAAAAATCCGTGAAAATGTGGATGTTTTAACCTTAAGCGCAACCCCGATACCAAGAACCTTGTATTTTGCAATGGTCGGAGCCCGCGATCTAAGTTCAATCGAAACAGCACCGGTCACTCGACGCCCAATCCGAACCGAAGTCATGAACTACTCACCCCAAGTTTTAGAACGGGCGATACAGACTGAAGTTAATAGAGGTGGACAAATCTTTTATCTCCACAACCGCGTTAAAACCATTGANTCCGTAGCNAGAAAACTGAGAATNCAATTCCCAAAACTTAGAATCGCNGTGGGACATGGNCAGATGAACGAAGATGAACTCGAAAAAATAATGACCGAATTTGTTGCCTGCGAATATGATATCTTAGTTTGCACAACCATCATTGAAAGCGGGCTCGATATTCCAAATTGCAATACTATAATCATCGAAGGAGCAGATAAGTTTGGACTCTCTCAACTCTATCAGCTCCGTGGAAGAGTGGGCCGTTTTGACAAACAAGCTTATGCCTACCTTTTACTTAATCGTCACCTCACTGTGTCTGATCAGGCGAGGAAGCGATTATCCGCAATCAAGCAAGTGAGTCATTTTGGGGCTGGTTTGCAAATTGCACTTCGTGATTTGGAGTTGCGCGGTGCCGGAAATCTTTTGGGAAGCGAACAAAGTGGTCATGTTGCTGGAATTGGCTTTGAACTTTACTGTCGATTACTTCGGGAAAGTGTTAGCCGTCTCAAGGGGGAAGAGATAAGCCTTCGGCCAAACGCGACCATAAGACTGGACTTTCTTTCTGCTGGGCCAGATGAAGAAACCAGTTTCACCGGCCAATTCCTTCCTTCTTACCTGCCTGAGGAATATGCAAGTGAGCCAAGGTTACGTATAGAATGCTATCGTAGGTTGGCCAAATTCAGAACTACGGAAGAAGTCGATGACTTCCAGGAGGAACTCGAAGACCGATTCGGTCCCCTTCCTCAAGAGGGGCTTGCCTTACTCCATGAAGCCAGAATTCGATGCTTGGCCGAAGAAGCAGAGTTTGATCATATTGAAACAAGAGGGCATGAACTTTGGTGTCGAGAAATGGGAAGAAATCGAGACGGAAGCAAGAAATTCCATCGATCCGCCGGTCGAATTCCAAGAATTTCTTCCAAAGAACCGCTTTTGAAGTTGAAGGAAATCATTCGATTTCTCAAGATTGCAATTCATGGGAAGCAAAATGAATAATACTTATAAACTTTTCCTAGGCATCGGATGGACTTTGGCAATCCTTTCTAACCCTGCTTATGGAGAACTCATAGAAATCAATCGGGTTACCGCAAAGGTAAATGATCGAATCGTAACTTGGGGGGAAATTGAAAGAGCGATGGATCGACTCAATTTTACCGATGAGGAAAAAAAACTTCGAGCTTCCGAATTTGTTGAAGGTAAGATTGATCGTCTTTTGTCCATCTATGCCTTTGAAGAAAAAGGTATGGGCATACCAGAATCCATTATCGAACAGGAATATAATAAACGTTTAATTCAAGAGTTTAATGGTGACCGAAAGCTTTTCCGTGATGTATTACGAAGCAAGGGACAGTCCCAGCTCGAATTCAGGGATGAATTGAGAGAGGATATTATTTATGGGCATATGCTCTCCACCCGTAAACGGATGAAAGAAGAAATCAGCCCGGAAAAAGTGGAGCGTTTTTATCGGGAAAATGGAGTAATGTTTAAAACTGAAGCAAAGGTTAAACTTCGTGAAATTGTGTTTTCACAAATTGCGGGTGAGCCCGAAGCTATCCTCATGCAACAGGCCCAGGAAATTCAGGACATGCTGAAATCAGGCTCTCCTTTTGAAGTCCTAGCCTCTCAACATGGACAAAGTCCCTTTCGGGCCAAGGGTGGAGACTGGGGTGTAATGGTTTCCTCAAGAGAAATCAGAAGCGATGGGATCCGGGAAACCGCTTTCAAGATGAAAAAGGGTGAAGTATCCAAACCCTTTACGATTGAACTCTTGGAGCGAAAACCGAACGGACAAGTTGGAAAGTCCGGGAAGATTGCGGTCTATATTTTGAAAGTAGAAGACCTTAAACCCGCAGGGATCAAGAGTCTCGATCAAGTTCGTCCAGAAATTGAGAAAATTCTTGCTTCCCGAATCGAAGCAAAAAGTCAGAGACAATGGTTTAACCGGCTCAAACGGGATGCGTTTATCCAGGTAAATCTCCCGAATGACAAGGCCCCAAGGCAATAGGGTTTAATATTTTCGTGGCAGGATCCTCCCTTAAAGACCTTCCAGATGATCAACGACCACAAGAGAGGTTGGAAAGACTGGGTGCCCCTGCCCTTGCTGATCGAGAATTACTCGCTATGATTTTACGGTCTGGTACCGCAAAAAAAGATGTGCTTTGTCTGGCCGATGAAATGCTAAACCAAGCCGGCTCACTCTCCGGGCTCCTGAGATGGGATCTTTCTGACTTTCAAAAAATTTCTGGGATTGGAAAAGTAAAGGCACTTCAACTTTCGACCCAAATCGAAATTGCTAAAAGAATGATCCGGGGAGAAAGAAACCAGGAGGTCATCTTGGAGGATCCCGAAATGGTATGGGAGTACTTGTACCCTGAAATTCGTTCCGATACTGTAGAAAAAGTTTGGGTNCTTTGCTTAGACCGAAAAAATAAACTGATCCGAGCAGAGGCGATCACTTCAGGTACTGCAACCGGTAGCCTGGTTCATCCAAGGGAAGTTTTTCGTCCTGCAATCAGGCATGGNGCCACTGCNATTATTCTCGCTCACAATCATCCCAGTGGNGACCCCACCCCGAGCTCTGCTGACCTCCGGGTAACCAAGAAGATTTTAGAAGCATCGAAAGTGGTGGATTTCGAGATGCATGATCATGTCATTCTCGGTGAGCCGGAAAACTGCCCAAAAAAATTAGGATACTACAGCTTCTCCGAGTCGGGTCTAATCTAGAACTTAACTTTTTTCAGGAGTCAAAATTCGTACGCTCCACTTATTNACTGAAAAGGAAAGCTTTTGTAATTGATTATCCAAACTTTGATTAAAAGTTTGAAACTTGGAGGCACCGGAAGCCCCATCACCCCCATAAATTCGAGCGTCCGTATCGANTACAACACTCCACTTCCCAGGATGAGGACATCCCCAGTCACGATGGCACAACTGACTGGAGAAATTACAGGCAACCAAGAGAGTATCCTGAGTATGTGTCCCAAACTTTACAAAAGACAAAGTTTGTCCTTCGGCGTCATTGCAGTCAATCCATTCAAATTTGTCTGATTCATGGTCTGATTCAGCCCAAGTTGGATGGTTTAGGTACATTTTATTCAAATCGGACACCAGTGTACTCAGCCCAAGGTGCGAAGAAAATCCCAAAAGCTCCCAATCCAGTGAAGCTTCAAAATCCCACTCCTTCCATTGCCCAAATTCACAACCCATAAATAAGGTCTTTTTCCCTGGCCAAGTCCATTGCAAAGCAATCATCGAACGAAGGTTTGCNAAACGATGCTCTTCTTCTCCCAAATTCATTTTATTAACGAGTGATCCTTTACCGTGGACTACTTCATCATGAGAAAAGGCTTGAACAAAATTTTCTGAAAATTGATACATGGCCCCAAAAGTAAGTTGATCATGAGAATGNGACCGTTTTTCTGGTGNGGTGGAGAAATATCCTAAAACATCATGCATCCAACCCATATTCCACTTAAAATCAAAGCCTAACCCGCCCAAATGAGGTGGCTGGGTAATTTTTGGGAATGCCGTGGATTCTTCTGCAATACTGACTACATCGGGAAATTCCTCATGGATAGCTTGATTAAATTGTTTGAGAAACTCAATCGCTTCAAGGTTGTGATTTCCACCCTGACAATTGGGTACCCATTCGCCATCNTTCCGCCCGTAATCAAGATAGAGCATGGAAGCAACTGCATCGACACGGAAACCATCAACGCCAAATCTTTCAATCCATGAAATTGCACTTCCGATAAGAAAACTCCTTACCTCTGCCCGACCGTAATTATAGCAAAGAGTTCCCCACTCAGCGTGCCTGCCTTGCCTCGGATCTTCATGCTCAAACAAACAGGTCCCATCAAAGCGAGAAAGGGAGAAATCATCTGCCGGGAAGTGAGCGGGTACCCAATCAATCAGGACTTTAATCTTTTTTTCTTTCAGTCTTTGGATTAAAACTGCAAATTCTTCCGGGGTTCCATATCGATATGTGGGGGCATAATATCCTGTAACTTGATATCCCCATGAGGCACCATATGGATATTCACTAGGTGGAAGAAATTCAACATGTGAAAAACCCATTTTACTGAGATAAGCAGGGAGTTCATCTGCAAGCTCAAGGTAAGAAAGTGGGCGATTTTCTNCTTGATGGTGTTTCCAGGACCCNAGATGCATCTCATAAACAGAAAGCGGAGAAGTCCTGGGATCCCTCCTGCTTTGCAAGTCACATCCAACCAGTGAATTCCGACTTTGAATAATGGATGCATTGCCCGTCGGCGGTTCGAAACGAAAGGCAAATGGGTCGGTTTTTTCACGCAAGATGCCATCCACCCCTAAAATTCGATACTTATATTTGTCACCGATTTTAGCAAAGGGTACAAACAATTCACGGCATCCACTGGAACCCAAGGACCTCATCGGTAAACTAACAGGATTCCATAAATTAAAATCCCCGACTAAATGAACACTTTTAGCGGATGGGGCCCAAACCAGAAAAGAAATACCAGAAACTCCCTGATGCTCCACCGGAATCGATCCTAATTTCTGAAAGGGTCTACGGTCGGTTCCTAGGTTAAAACTCCGAAGTTCTTCCTCCTTAAAATAAGGCTTAAAAGAATAAGGATCTGTCCATTCATTTATGGAGTTTTTGTATTTGGAAATAAAACGGTACTGGCCAAGTGGTTGAACACTCTTAAATACGGCTTCAAAAAGACCACCCTCCGCAACCTTTTTTAGGGGGACTTTAAATTCTCCTGCTTCACTTACCAAAGTGATTTCTAAAGCATGGGTATCCAACGCTCTGGCCACCCACTTATTGCCTGGTTCTAATCGATGGACTCCAAGAAAAAAATGAGGGTCTCCAAGTTGACCGCTCAAGCAACTTTTGATCTCTGAATCCTGAATGATCATTTCTATTTATACTCCTCCATCCGTTCCAGAGAAAGGGAATTCCGAGGTAAAGAATTAAATTTCTTTCTTGTTCTTGCTCAACTCCTCTTCATCTTAGCTTCGGTGCGGATACAATATTTAGCTTTAGCGATCAACTCCTCTATCAGTTTGGCGTTATTTTCATTCGGTCAATCCGACCAAGAGACATTATCAAGCAAGGATGGAGCGGTCCTTACTGCCGAATTGCCCCTTCTTTATGATGATCTAAAAAAGACTGTTGAGGCCAATCAAAATGCGGTTCTTCGCACTCAAAACTTTCTTTTACATGCAGAAAGCATTATCTGGGAAAAAAATGCCTCCCTTGTCCTCGCGGACCAAGATGTTATTCTTACCGCACCTGGGATTCGTCTCTTGTGCAACTCATTAAAACTTAATCTAAAAAATGGGGACTACTTAGCCTTAGAAGTAAAAACAGGATTTTACCCTTGGAGCTTCGCAGCGGACTCCTTTACCCGAAAAGGTGAAAAGGTAGTAGCTGGCCAAATCAAACTTTCGGAGGAATATGCAGAGGAAAGTAAGCTTAGCCCAACGATTTCTTTTAAGGAACTAACCTTCGATCAAAATAACAGCCGCCTGCAAACCAGTACTGGAAAGATAGAGGTTGGAAACTTTCCACTTTCTCCGATCCCCCCTCTAAGTTTTAATTTAGGCGGAACTAAAAAACCTTGGAGGTTTCGGGCGAAAGCTGGAAAAAAAGCGAACATGGGTTGGTATTTGGGGAAACGAGCTCGATGGGAAGTAGCAAAAATCAATACCGAAACTGAAATCACTGGCTATTTCAAGCGCGGAATACTGCTCTCTTCCAAGCTGAATTACGAATCGAAGGAGGAAGCTGAGGATTTGCCCTGGATCGATACTTTCCTTGAATTTGGATGGCTCAATGATCAAGGAAGTTTGGGTTTGGATCGAAGGGGTTTACCTTTTTCCGACCAAAGGACTTATTTGGACACTCAACTGGTTTATATAAATGAACAAAGCATAAGAGTGGCAGGGAAAATAAATTATGAAAGTGATTCTGAAATTAATCGCGATTTTCGAATTGAGAATTTCAGTAACAGCCAGTGGAATGATTACTATCTAGAACTTGGATACGAACAGCACTGGGGAGGTTTTTCTGGCTTGCAAAGATGGCAAGTTAATGAACACGAGGGAGTTTTAGAAAGAAGACCTAACTTCCGATTAGAAATGGCACCTCTTTCCTTTCCTATGCAGTCGATTCATCATTCAGCAGTGATCGAATATTCGGATTTAAGAAATAGAAACTCGAGTGGAGAAGTCATCGCAGAATCCACCAAGTTAGATGCTTCCATTCGAACCTTTCGNCCATTCAAGATAACGAATGGCTTGACTTACACCCCTTCCATCACTGCTCGAAGCCAGAATTATCAACTCGAAGGGGCCAGGCCCCAAACCATATGGACTGAATGGGCGAACGAATGGAGGCTCCATTTATTTTCAAATTATGAGATAAGTAACAAATTATGGGAGGTTGATGGCCTTCAACACTCAATGGATTTCATTCTAACTCATCAGCACCTTGAGTTGTCTAGTGAAAAACAGAGCCAACTCATTCCTAAGCTCGACTCATCTGACTTTCGCTTAAATCTGGAGCCCCTTAACTTAATGGATTTAATCGAAGCGGATCACTTAACTGCCTCGAATGCAGTACGGCTTGACTGGATCCAAAACCTAACCACCAATGGAGACTATGGCACAAGAGACTTGGTCTATTTGAAGTTAACNCAGGATTTATGGAAAGAATCTGGCGACCCACAAGNAGAAGCTGAATCCTTCTATGCTCAATTTGAATTTGCTCCGGCTAGATGGCTTCGATTGAGAGGCCAAACGAAGACCAATGATTTTGAGGCTCGTACCATTAATATTTACTCTGCTCTNCTNAATGATGGGTATGAAAATCAATATCAAATTTCACAGATTAACTTCCCAGATACCAATAAACAATGGGCTCTGAGTGCGTCCAAGCTAATTGATTACGGGAAAAAACTACTTTTTTCACTTCGCTATGATTCAGACCAAAAAACTTTCCCATATTGGCATCTTGCCTTTGAAATCGATGCTCGAAATAATTTCATTTACCTGCTTTCTCTCTCAGAAAGAAGAGGAACCACNAAGGAAGACGAGATTGAATTAAGTTTCGGATTCAAGCTTCATTCTTTCTAGGGTTTTGAGGGGAGATTATGGAAGGTTGACTATTTCTACATTACGTAAATAAATTAAGAACATGGAAAATCGTCTGCCAAAAAATAATTTGCCCGTTAAAGACCCAAAAGTAATGGCTCACCTTTTTGGCCTCGGATTGGATTGTGATGATGGTCATAAAAGATTAACCCAAGCTGATAAGTTTTCCATTATGGGGGGCTCAGAACAGACCCACGATAAAATGACTGAAACTCTATGCAAGACCTTCGAGGATTTGAAAAATAAAGGGAAGAGTTTGCAGGATGCTTCCATGGATGAAATTTCTGACCTTATTCGAAAAAATAGCCCTTCTTGAACCCCTTTTTTCTTCTTTTACTATCATGTCTGCACCACCACCACCTCCACCTCCGCCCCCACCAGCACCGAGCGGTGGCACTCAGGGCCTAAAACTTACTCCTCCAGCTCAACCTTCACCGGGTGTGACCCCGAAGTTTAAGGTCACTAAATCTCCTTTTTCCCNGCCTGGACAGCCTGCACCTACAGTGACTCAANCTGGTGGACCNACTCCATCTCCAATCCCTCCTGCTGGNATAAAGCCTCCNTCCCCAGGTGCCCTCCCTCCACCCTCAGCGGGAATAAGNCCTGCACCCCCATCTCCTNCTCCCACCGCTCCCAGCCCTGCAGTTTCCCCACCCAGTGCNCCTTCCGTACCTTCTCTTTCCCCTTCTTCNACAAGACCTCCCATTGCTCCAGCTGTTCCCGCTCCAAGCTTGACCCCCTCCCCCGTNCCATCCGCAGGACCAGTCGCACCTGGCGCCTTGCCCGCCATGCCTGCACCNGGAGGGCCCCTACCTTCACCGAGCATTAGCCCNCCACCGGGTNCCCCCGCNGCGGCTCCTCCCATGNATTCACCTGCTGCCAGTGCTGCTCCTGGGAACAAGACTGCGGAGCCAGTAAAGGCAGCNCGGCCGAGCATNTTTTTTATGATCCTAGATTTTTTAGTNTTTGGAGGTGCAGTAGCCTTAGCAGTTATTCTTTTTCTCCAACCTTAATTGTTTTANTCCAATCAACCCAAATCAATCCAATTCATAATGAGTGAACTCATTAACTTAAACAAAGAAAGTTTTAACAAAGCCGTCANTGACACGAAACCTACACTGGTNGATTTTTGGGCACCCTGGTGCGGACCTTGCCTCGCTTTAGCTCCAATCCTTGANGANATTGCAAATGACCTCGGTGATTCNGTNGGGATNTATAAAGTTAATGTTGATGAGAACACGGACCTTGCCCAAGAGCACGGGGTGAATTCNATCCCAACTATTTTAGTTTACAAAAACGGAGCCCTGTCAGAAACCGTTGTTGGTGTCAAAACCAAGGATGAGCTTCTTTCTATCCTCCAATCCTAAGCTCTCTACTTCTTAGGATATCTACCACCGCAAATCCGGCAGTCTGTACCGGTAGGTTTGGAAGTTAAAGTACCTCTGCCCCTTTCATAGAAACTACACCCTGGTCGGTGGATTTTCCCAAAGCTTGTTACCCAGAAGGATAAACTTGGAATAAAACCTTGCCTGCGGTCATAAAGAGTTGGAAGTTTTGGCTGTGGACTAACCGATCCCATGGCTGAACTGTATGCGAATCCAGTACTCCATATTCCAGTTTTCAATCTCTTAGCTTTTAGTTGAGCCATTAAATATGGACCAAAACGCCCCGTTTCTTTTTCATTATGCCAGCCGATCCCAAGCAGAATAGCTTCTTTACTGAAATTAACTTTCTGGTCCAAAAGTTCGATATCCACGACTTTCAAATTGAGATCATCAAATTCTCTTTTGATTGAGATACGGGGAACGGTTGAAATTAGCTTTTTTTCAGTAAATGCTAATGCAGCTTCATATCCGGGTTGCCCACGCTTAGGAAATTCCACGCCCCATGCTCGCATCCGAATTAAAAAATCTTGAGATTGAATATCGAAAACACCTGGTTGAATAACTCGAATGATTTCATTCCTAGGGGCAGATTCATTGGCGTCGAGTGAGTCCGGTGTATTCCCGTGTAATGAAAAGGCCGAAAAGAGAAAAATTAAGCTTAAAAATGATAGAGAGGCAGACATCTTAGGTAATCATTCCTGGGGAACTAGCTCCTCTCGAATCATCCTGCCCTCCTGATCCCATAAACGCCTGCCGAAAAACTCCCCTTCACTCCAATATTCCTCCTCACGAATCTTTCCATTCTCCCACCATTTAGTCTTTACGCCAGATAATACTCCTTGATCAAAAACCGCTTCAAGGGCTGGTTTCCCATTTTCAAAACGACGCAGTTGCTGTCCGTGCGGTAAACCATCCAAATACGAAGATTCTAAGGCTATAGATCCATCGGCATATTTCTCAAACATTCTACCAGTAAACGGACGGTCTATATTCTTTCGATAAAGAATTCCGCCGTTTAAAATCTCAACATCTTCTTTTTCGATAAGTGGATAAGTTTTGATAGGCTTGGGGAAATCATTTATGATTTCTTCCTCCGTTCGATCATTGGAGCTAAACCTAGATTCTTTTTCGACTTCAGTAATAGAACCATTAGAATCAGAAACATCCGAGGGGGAATCTATCGGTAAAACCTTGTCTTCACTACAACTAGAAAAAAGAAGGGCTAACAATAGAATCCATTTAAATATCATGTTCATTGACACCATAGCTTGTATTCTAGAAATGAATAGGTAAATGAAAAAGCTTTTTTTAATTCGTCATGCTAAATCTTCCTGGATTGATGATACTTTACCTGACCGAGAAAGACCTCTCAATTCACGAGGAATAGAAAATGCTCCCTTGATGGCCCAAAGAGCTTCGAAAAAATGGAGTCGGCCAGAACTGGTTCTTTGCTCACCAGCAAAACGAGCGATCCAAACTTCTGAGTTTTTCAAAGAAGAATGGTGGAAAGAAGTAGATAATAAAATATGCTCAGAATTGTATGAAGGTTCTCCATCAATAATCCTCGATCTACTATCAAGTGTAGCCGACGAGATTCATTCGGTAGTCGCGGTTTTCCATAATCCAAACATTACAATATTGACCAACCTTTTGGCCCAACAAAGAATCAATAATGTCGCAACCTGTGGAGTGGTAACCCTCCAATTCCCCGAAATACAATGGAGAAATCTTGAAGTCGGCAGTTGCTCGCTGGAAGATTACGACTACCCCAAAAAGAATTCTTAAAAATCCNGAAGAATACTTTCCGCGACTCGCTCAAAGGGATCTTCAGAAAGCTTATAACTTTNATCGAAATCTGGTAAGGGTTCATCTTCTGGCATTGCCATCAGTTTATCCACTAAAAGAGCAACTTGTACTCTTGAAATGTCTGGTTCTACCTCCTTGTTTTCAAAAGGTATTAGGTCCAAATCCGTACAAAATTCGAAGCCAACATTTTCTTGGACTTGGGTGGAAGATTTTGTATCAAGGAAGTCTGTTATATGTATCACAACAAAGAATTTTTGCTCCGCTTTGAGCTTAAATGATTGATTGTGATTCGAATCTACCTCCTGTGGATCGAACCAATTTAGTAAGAGTCACATCCATGCGACTGATTTGATAATCGTCCCCTCNGTTAAAAACTTTAGTCTTTTTTTAAATAAAATTCATTTTCCCTTTTCATTTTCCTTACTTCGAGCAATGNTTCCTGATGGATAATAAAATATTTAAGGCATATGAAAACTTAGAATTTCTAAATAGTCATGACGCCCGTCCGATTAGGGTTCTTTGCGAACTTGTTGAATCCTCGGTCAGACTTGAAAAAGAAAATATTTCAAATACCCTAGTTTTTTTTGGTTCCGCAAGATCAAAGCCTTCCCATGAAGCAAGTAATGATTTAGAGAAATTGATCGCTGCATTGCCTGCACTTGAACAACGCACTGAAGAGCAAAAAAAACAGCTCCAAAAAGCCGAGAGTCTTGCTTCTTTGTCGCCGTATTATGATGCTGCTGTTGCATTATCCCAGAAGCTTTCTACTTGGTCCATGGAAAATTTCGCACCCGATAATCAATTCCATATCTGCTCCGGTGGCGGCCCAGGCATGATGGAAGCTGCCAACAAGGGTGCTCACCAAGCAAATGCAAAGTCTGTGGCCCTGGGGATAAGTCTTCCCTTCGAGCAAGGTGTAAATCAATTTGCCACTCCTGAGCTTGCCTTCGAATTTCATTATTTCTTCATCCGTAAATTCTATTTCCTCTATCACGCGAAGGCAGTAGTCGCATTCCCAGGAGGATTTGGAACCATGGATGAGCTTTTTGAAGTTTTGACCCTGATTCAAACCAAAAAAATCGGAAAAAGAATTCCAATTTATTTATACGGAAAAGATTTCTGGTCCAAATTGATTGATTTTAAGCAATTTGTAAAATTCGGTGTTATTTCACCCGAGGATTTAGAATTATTTCAAGTGGTGGATGAAGTGGATGAAGCATTTGAATTGATCACTGCTGACCTTCAAAGAATGAATCCATAGAGGGAGAAAATTTGCGATCAGCAATCACCATTAATTTCGGATAATTGCTCGATTGGTTCAGTAAAATCTTTCGGAAAAGGAGCTTCCCACTCCATCTCGATTCCTTCGATTGGATGAAGCAACTTGAGTTTGCAGGCGTGCAACATAACTCGAGGAAATAAATTGGTCTGGTTTTTTCTGTTTCCTCCATAAGTAGAGTCACCTGCCAAAGGATGATTGGCATCAGAAAAGTGCACTCTTATTTGATGCGTTCTACCAGTCAGTATGGTACAGCTGACCAAGGTAAAATCATTTGAAAAGCGGGTTGCTACTTTCCAGTTGGTAACCGCTTTCTTTCCCGTTACTGAAACACACATTTTCACCCGCACTTTAGGATGTCGTCCTATAGGACCAGTAAATTCTCCTGAATCTAAGGAAAGAGAACCATGTACCAAGGCCAGGTATTCCTTGCCCACTTTACGCTCTGAAAACTGACTAACCAAGTTGTGGTAAGCTTTTTCAGTTTTGGCCACAACGATCACGCCACTTGTATCCTTGTCTAGGCGATGAACAATCCCCGGTCGATCCGGAGCGCCGACGGGGCAAAGAATGTCGAGATGATGCATGAGAGCATGAACCATAGTATCCGGCCCCGTTCCATCTCCTGGATGCGTTACCATCCCAGAAGGCTTATTGATTACAATTATGAAATCATCTTCATAAAGGATATTAAGCTGATATTCAAAAGGAGCATGCATCTGAACCGAAGGCCTCCTTAGATCAATTATTAATTCGTCGCCGCACATGAGCTTAGTTTTGGGCTCTAATNGTTCACCNTNAACTCGGGAGACCCTTCCTTCTTCAATCGCTTTTTGAATCAAAGACCGACTTATTTCNGGGAATGATTCAGCAAGAANTTTATCTACCCGCCCCATTTTTCCTTCCGGACAAATNAATCTATCCTTGCTCATATCNTTAAAGCCATTCNGNCTCTANAATTTTGATTTGTTTTTGCCAATCCATTCGTACNTNAGGATTCANATCGGCGACCTCAAAACCATTCCAAGCAAGCTTTGCNAATTGAAGTGGATTTAATCCAAGCCNCTTATGGCACACCTCATACTCNTGAGACAAAGAATTATTAAATGAAAGAGGATCATCTGTNCTGATGGTACAGAGAAGNTCTCTATCCATAAATGCTGACAANGGGTGCTGATCCCAATCGTTTANTACCNTAAGNTTNAAATTACTAATNGGGCAAATATCAAANATCACCCCTTTNTCTTNNGCCAACTTNAGTACCTCTTCATCTTCAATCGCACGAATTCCGTGCTGAATTCTTCTGACNTTNAGTTTTTCAATTGCGTGACGAACATTTTCNGCNGGGCCAAACTCACCNGCATGTGCCTTTACCNATTTNCCNTANTCNGAGGCACGAGCCCANAANGNTTCAGTCCAANACTCCATGGGTAATGTTTCTAATCCATGTAAATCAATACCGGATAATTCATCCCAATCTTTGATNGCCTCCTCGAGCTTTGGACCTAAATAATCAGTATATGCGTTTCTGCTAATTCCGAGAAAAACCCGAACTTCCAGACCCCTTGGAATTGCTGCCCTGATTGCAGATAGAATTTCTTCACCAGGAATATTTAGAAATTCCATCATCCCTGCATGAAAACTGATTTCCACATATTTAACGTTTTGTTGAAGGTGGATATCAAAAATCGCTTTNGCTGCACGATGATAAGATTCTGGAGAATCAAAAAAAGCGAGAGCGTGATCGATCAAAATAGACTCAAATTGTTCAAAACTTGAGTACCTAAAGTCATCTTCACGAAATTCTGGCTTCTTTGAAAACTTTTGAGGGTTTTTCAACTCAAGCAAATGCCAAGGCAAAGCACCTTCTATATGCAGATGAGTTTCAGTCTTCGGTAATTTTTCAATAAATTGAAGTATCGCCGATGGATCAAAATTCATAGGAGAATCACTCGTTTAACAAATGACTCGGATTTAATTTCTCCAAATCTTTGGCTACAAAAATTCCATCTTTTCGAATCAACTCCCCGTCAAACCAGATTTCTCCCCCACCCCATTCCGGGCGTTGAATCGAAACCATATCCCAATGAACTTGTGATTTATTGCCATTGTTTGCTTCTTCGTAGGCTTGCCCAGGGGTAAAGTGAAAAGANCCATCAATTTTCTCATCAAAAAGAATATCCAGCATCGGCTCTTTAATCATCGGGTTAAATGCAATAGCGAATTCTCCNATGTAACGGGATCCNTTATCTGAATCTAAGATTTCATTTAACCTATCTTGATTGGAAGAAGATCTGGCCTCAACAATTTTACCATTTTCGAAGCTTAAGCTGATATTTGAAAATGCACTACCCTGATAAATGGTATCGGCATTAAAAGTTACGGTTCCTTGGACGCTATCCTTCACAGGACAGGAAAAAACCTCACCATCTGGTATGTTATGAGTCCCGCCACAGGAAATCGCATCGATTCCTTTAATTGAAAACTTAAGATCAGTCTCTGGACCGATAATCTTAACCTGATCCGCATCTCTCATTCTTTTCTCNAGANCAGCCATACCTTCGGTCATTTTCGAGTAATCCATGCAACAGGCATCAAAGAAGAAGTTTTCGAATGCCTCNGTNCTCATCTTGGCTTGTTGAGCCATAGAAGGNGTNGGCCAGCGCAAAATGCACCACTTTGTTTTTTGAACACGCCAATCAAGNACAGGTTTNAGTNCCTTATTAGCTAATTTNATATCTTCGGTCGGCAAATCAGAATTTTCGAAAACATTATTGCTCCCGCGCACAGCAATNTATGCCTGCATTGATTTCATTCTCTCTAACTCCCAATCCAANCTTTTNTCCAACTGCTCCTTCGCAGCACCCAATATGCACTCCCTGTCCA
Source organism: Verrucomicrobia bacterium TMED60 (assembly GCA_002171765.1). The sequence goes on along the minus strand of NHDN01000009.1, from coordinate 22,199 downwards.
CACGAGCTGATTGGATNANAGAATAAGGGTNNCCGCCTTTNTCCTTAACTGCCCGAATNANTGCGATCGACATTTCTTCNGGAATATCGAAGGAGTGAACGAGGACATTCTCTCCTNTTTCAATTTTCGTGGAATGGGATACTAGATTACGAGCCAAGGTTAGATAACGANGATCCATAGATGAACTGATNTTAAAGAGNAATTATAANCCCCGTCTNATTTTAGAGCCTGCAAAATTNATTCTCACNCGATAGACCTTCTTAACCCGNTTAATTATTTCATAGGATTTAGGATCAATACGAGCAGGAACTTCCATTCTTCGGATATCNACCACNGCAGTAAAGCCCCGCTCCGTAAAGACATCAATAAGCATTGCTATCGCAAGTGGATCATCAAAAACATGATGCTCAGAATTGATATAAGCCAAACCTGAAATCGAGTGTTTTTCCACGACCGGAATAAATTTCGTTTTGATCAAAGAAACTACCTGCTCAAATAGTTCAGAATGAAACTTTTCGTAGGAATCCAGTCGGTGTACTAATAACTGCCTGGCATGGAGTGAAAGTTTCTGAGCCAAAGGGATGGAAGAAATTCGGTCGTAAGTAGGTTGATCAAGCTCAAGAGAACTCTGGTATTTGAGTTCCTGTATGATCCGNTGCTGAACTTCTATAACAGTGCCGTGTGCATTGATGAAATGATAATGNAAAACTTCCCGGAGTGTGGTCAGNGAATCATAGGTTGATTCCTTGAATGTCTTATATCTTCGATGAGCTGCTTCTTCTTCGAGGTCGGTCTTTCGTAGTTCCCATNTCTCTCCTACNCCCGAAGCTTCTACTTCGGCATTGTGCGCGATTGCCCTTTCACCACGAAGTAACTGTCGCTTAACGCTTTCCTCTTCGTCAATAAATAACATGATGATGTGAAACCTAGGTTTTGGGAATTGAGATTCTTGAAAAGTCCCCAAGTATTTACCTCTGAGTTCTGACANACGACCATGNAAAAGCTTCAAGCATTCAACTTGNGTTTTGGTACGAGGGAAACCATCTACAATGGCACCGCTTTCATATTCCGGGTTTAGCAGGGAATGTAAAACCAGCTTGGTAACTTCACGATCACCNGCCAATAANCCAGCATCAATCTTCNNACGNGCTTCNGGNGACNNAAGAAGTTCACTNACAATAATTGGCTTTTCGGTNAGATCACGAAACTCCATAATAAACGNAGTTTGCGTGCCCTTTCCAGCCCCTGGNGCACCATTGAGCCAAAAGATCTCTGCCGGAAANCGTAAGTTCTCGGTACCGACATCCTGTTCAATTTCATGCCAAATGGTTTGAAAGATCATTTGAGCATCTTTCACCTCAAGGTCTTCAACTTGTTTCCTTGAAGGTTTTACAGGAGAAGTTGAGCCTGAAGATTCTGACCCTTTCTTATTCGAACCAGTTTCAACATCGTTTTTTTCAGTCAACTTAGTGGACATAAGATTAAATAAATAATATAAAACACAACATCGTCAACTTCAGGAAAAAGAATTAAATCCCTCCTCCGTCCTCGTAATGGGGGCTTGATGAGATAGAATGATTCATCCCTAGATAAGGCATTTCGCCATGTTCAACTTGCCCGACAATCTTCGCAGGTACACCCGCTACAGAAACCCGAGGTGGAACATCATGCAAAACCACACTACTTGCACCGACCCGAGCACCCTGACCAATTTCAACATTACCCAGAATCTTGGCACCCGCACCAATCAAAACACCTGATCTTATTTTGGGGTGACGATCTCCACGCTCTTTCCCGGTTCCTCCAAGGGTCACTTCATGCAGAATAGACACATCATCATCAATCACACAAGTTTCTCCAGCGACAAATCCGGTTGCATGATCAAGTAAAATCCCTTTTCCAATCTTGGCAGCAGGATGAATATCAACGGAATAAATCACCGAGACCAAGCTCTGTAAGTACAATGCCAATTGACTTCTTTCCTGTGACCAAAGCCGGTGACATGCACGGTAGGAACAAAGAGCTTGAAAACCTTTGAAATAAAGAAAGGGGCTGAGGTAATCATTGCAGGCTGGATCCCGCTCTTTGACTGCATCTAAATCATGAGCAATCGAAGCAAGAATTCCTGCATCATCCGAAAAGCATTCAAAAAATAAACTTCGAAGGTCAGATTCCGAAACCGAACCTTTAGCTAACCTTGAGGCCACTCGCCAACTGAGTGCATCCACTAGGCTTTTTCTATCAATTACAAATTCAGAGAGAACACTCGAGAGGATAGGCTCACTAAGGGAGGTTTGCTCTGCTTCATTTCTTAAATTATCCCAGATCGTATCTTGTAAGTGANTCATTTAANTTTGATNTCTAAATACTTNATCTCAAGAGTAGAAATTCTTTCCAGTTNCCACTTTTTTACGACCNTGAGCAGTTCTCCACTTATTGGTGTCGCGAAGAGAAAANANACANCCACAATANTCTTGTTGGTAAAACTTNTCTTTTTTTGAAATCTCAATCATTCTCTGCGACCCTCCTGACTTACGCCAGTTGTAGGTCCAATAAAAGAGATCTTGATANCGTTGAGCAGCTCTTTCACCGCAACCATTTATTTGAGCCATGTTTTTCCAGCGGGAAATNCCCAAGCTACTNGTGTAAACACTAAATCCATTTTCGNNGGCGTNCAAAGCNGTTCGTTCAAAACGCATATCAAAACAAGCGGTGCAACGAGCACCACGCTCAGGTTCCCACTCCAATCCTTTGACCCGATCAAACCAGTTACGCACATCATAATCTACATCAATGTGACGAACGCCCACTTTTTCGCAAAATTTTTTATCTTCAGATTTTCGAATCTCATATTCCTTTTTAGGATGTATGTTGGGATTGTAAAAGAATACCGTGGGGGTGATACCAGATTCTAGCATCGTTTCAATCACCTCCCCCTCGCAGGGTGCACAACAGGAATGAAGAAGTACTTGATCATGTCCCTCGGGTAATTCGAGCTTTGGTCTTGAGGCTGTATTCACGAATAAATTTATAACGAAAAAAATGAAAATAGAAAATATTTTCTATTCCTGATTGATTTCTGCCTTTAAATCACGGGTCATTAGGTCTTTTAGTGCAGTACTAGGATTTTTACCCGAGTAAAGGATAGCATGTACTTGTTTCAATATCGGCATTTCCAGCTTTAGGTCCTTGCATTTATTGTAGAAACATTCGGTCGCGAAATATCCTTCAACTACAGTCTTTTGTGAAGTCAAAATCTTCTCAGGTTGGTTTTCCCTTGCGAGAGCCAAACCGAAATTACGATTTCTACTCCACTGCCCCATGCAAGTACCCACCAGATCTCCAAAGCCACTTAAACCAAAAAAAGTATCACTGGAAGCACCAAGAACTTTTCCAAGGGAAATCATTTCGTTCATGCTCCTTGTAAGCAAAGCTGCTCTTGCGTTATCCCCNAGTCCAAGACCGTCTGAAATACCNGTTGCGATAGCGTAAACATTTTTGATGCAACTCCCCAATGCAACTCCAGTTCGATCATCGGAGCGGTAAATACGAAGAAAAGGAGAACTTATTTCGGCTTGGAGCTCTTTTCTATCATGATCTGAACCATTCATAGCAAGAACCATGGCTGCAGGCTTTCCCGTTGCAATATCCTCGGCATGACTAGGGCCAGTCAAATATCCAGTAGAAAAATTAGAACCAAACTCCCGGGACATAACTTCATGGGCAAATAAGTTACTTTCAGGCTCTAGCCCCTTGCAAAGTGCGAGGGCACCCCGGAGCCGAGAAGAACTTGGGATGGCCTGTTCAATAACTTGCTGGCAAGTCTCCCCTAGGGCGTGAGACGGGCAGGCAAAGAATATATAATCGGATTCCATGAGTGCAGGCTTAAGCGATGAACCGATTTGTAGATCGGAATCAAAGGGCACTCCCTTTAAATAATCCAGGTTTTCCCGCGCACTTGACATACTAAGNGCTTGCTCAACCCTCCGAGGAACCAGAGTAACCACATGACCAATTTTGCTTAAGTAAATTGCCACCGCAGTACCCCAAGCACCTGCTCCAAGGATACAGAAATTCATGATGAAGGGGATTTCTTCCTCTTTTTCACATCGATGACATACTCGGATAAGGCTCGGGAAATTTCTTGGTTCAAGTTTAATTTTGGCTTCACGAAAGAAGGGATGCTTCCGTTGGAAAGGCCCAGAAGATCAGGAGTAACTAAAATTTGGCCATCACATCCGTCTCCACTACCAATCCCAATCAGGGGAGGAAGTATTTGCCTGGCCAATTCGGAAGCAACACTTGCTTCCACCATCTCTGCAACCAATGCAAAACATCCTGCTTCCTCTAAGGCAATCGCATCGGTGTATAAACTTTCTGCCTCTTCCCGTTCGGAACCAAATTTTCGATACCCCCCGATCGCCTTCACGGTTTGCGGAAGTAAGCCAATGTGGCCTAAAACAGGGATACCGGTCAGTACTAGTTTTTCAATATCATCCGCAACATCCCGACCTCCTTCAATTTTAACTGCATCTGCTCCTCCTTGCTGCATTAAGCTTCGAGCTGATTCAAGCAAGCGATCGAAGGATAAGCTCGCTTCCCCAAAAGGGAGGTCAGCAACCAATAAGCAATCAGGATTAGCCCTTCGAACTGCTGCAGTATGATGAATCATATCCTGTATCGTGACAGGTATCGTGGTAGGATGCCCAAGCAATGTAGTTCCCACGGAATCTCCAACTAAGATAAAATCTACACCGGCATCAGACACAAGCCTACCAAGGAGTGCGTCGTAAGCAGTCAAGCCGACAATGCTACGCTTTCCCTTTAATTTAAGTAATTCAAGCGTCGTTCGAGTTCTCGGCTCATGTTCTTGAGGAGAATGCTTTGGACGACTTTTCTCAAAAGGCTTACTTTTCCGAGNGTTTTTAGGNCGATTAGCTTTGGGGGAAGAGNCCTTTTCTCTGGATTGACTGCTTGAAGGCGTACCTTCANNCTGAACCTTTTGNGNAGAGGTACTCACTTCCTTGTCAATCGTTTGCTTCTTAGAATTTTGATTTGNCGGCATGAAGAGTTATAAAACTCTATTTGNCCTAGTATTTAAAGATAAATCAACCACACTTCCCCTTGCCCAAAATAATAGCCGAACTAGAATCCAATGATATGAAGAACATAATCGTNACAGGTGCAAATCGAGGAATTGGTTTCGAGATCACCAAGCAATACCTTAAACTTGGGCATCGAGTTTGGGCGAGTTATCGCGATGAGAGTAGTGCAAAGGATCTCTTCTCAATGACTCAATCATTTCATAACCTCACTCCATTTGAAATGGATGTAACCAATCAGGAATCCGTCGAAAGAGCATTTAATAATTTCTTACAGTCCAAGCTCAAGTTTGAACTTCTTTTTAATAATGCTGGCATCATTGATTGGAGCGACTTTGACAATGTGGAACCAAAATCTTTCGCAGATGTTTATGAAGTGAATGTGATCGGTGCTTTTATGGTTATGCGAAATTCCCTCAAAACCCTCCACCAAAATAGTCCTATGAAATCAAGAATTATAAACCTCTCATCACGTTTGGGGTCGATTGAATTACGAGGCAATACCCAGCTTGGTGGAGCTCTGGCATATCAATGCTCAAAGGCTGCCTTAAATATGCTTACCAGGCAGACATCCCTTGAGCTCAAAGCAAAAGGAATATCAGTAATTTCAATGAGTCCGGGTTGGGTAAAAACAGAAATGGGAGGGAAGAAAGCAAAATATGAAACCGACCAATCCGTCACCATGATACTCTCCGTGCTTCAGAGCTTGGCAGATGAGGAAACCGGTATTTTTATTGGAGAAGATGGAGAAAGAATCCCCTGGTAATGTACTAAGTTCTTGTGCAAAGAGTCGCTTTTGCCTTTGATTCAATAATGAAACTACCCCCTTTGAAAATATTTCTGATTTCAGGGATTCTTTGTTCCACAAGCTATGGGCTTACGACCGGTACTGAAGTTCCTATTTTTACTGCATTGGACGATACAGAAAATAGATGGAGTCTATCTAAAGCGGTCCAGAAAAGTGGTATCGTCTTATTCTTTTACCCTGCTGCAATGACAGNTGGATGCACCAAGCAAGCNTGCGGCTTCCAGGATGACCATAAACTTTGGANGTCTTCAGGTTTTGAAGTGATTGGAATAAGCGGGGACCAACCTAAAAACCTTTCCCTATTTAAGAAAGCACACGGAATCTCATACAAGATGCTTTCCGATCCGGAAGGTAAAATAGCGGAAAAATTCGGTGTACCAACTGGTAAAGGCGGTAAGATCGATCGTTTCATTGATGGTGAGAAATATTCACTTCACCGCGGAGTAACCTCAAATAGGTGGACCTTTGTGATTTCAGCACAAGGAAAGCTTTTATTAATGGACAAGCAAGTCCGTGCAGCAAGTAATTCTCAGGATTTGTTAAAACTACTGGATCTTAAGCAAAAGCCATGACCTTGAGCGGAAAAGATAGAGGGAAGATGAAGTCTGTCCTCAAGACTAGAAAAGTGGACTTAAAACTTGGAAAAAAAGGGCTGACTGCAAACTTCTTGGAAGAAGCCAAGAAAGTTATTTCGGTAGATAAGATGATTAAAGTTTCCTTAGATTCAGACAAAAGGAAACGAAAGGAACAAACTCAAGTATTTGCTCAAACCTTAGGCCTAAGCCACATTTCAACGGTAGGTAGAACTGCAAGCTTTTGTCTCGTTGATGAGTCCTAAAATCAAGCCAATCTCAATGGGGAGACAAGCCCCTGAATTTAAAACTACAGATGATCAAGGAATTGAATATAGTAAATCTGGTCTNCTAGGATCCAAGTATCTTCTCTATTTCTACCCCAGAGACCATACTCCNGGATGCACAATTCAGGCATGTGGGTTTAGGGATTTAATCAANGAATTTAGAGAGGAAAAGGTCCTTATTCTTGGGATCTCAGGCGGAGACCAAGCTTCTCATCAGAAATTCCGCAACAAATTAGAACTTCCATTCCCTCTGCTTCTCGATCCAGATTTCAAGATCGCCAAGTCTTTCGGAGTCTTTGGGGAAAAGAAATTTATGGGAAAAGTCTTTGATGGTATCCACCGAACATCATTTTATATCGATGCGGCAGGTTGCATTATTGAGACTTACCTTAAGGTAAAAGCCAAAGATCACCCGAAACAATTTCTTTCGGATCTATTACAGAGCGTAAAAACCACTTAAAGTTAAAAACTCTGCAATCAGTGCTTAACTCAATGCTTGGGCTGCTTCAACAATCCCGCAGAAAGCCCTGGAGGTAAGCGAGGCCCCACCAATTAATCCNCCATCTACATCTGGCTGGGATAATAGGCCTTGGGCATTATCAGGCTTCATCGAACCACCGTATAATATCCGAACCGAAGCCGATGCGGATTCTCCAAACATCTCGGTTAAAACTTGCCTAATGTCTGCATGAACCTCTTGAGCCATTTCATCAGTTGCAGTTTTCCCCGTTCCAATTGCCCAAACTGGCTCATATGCCAGAACCAAGTGCTCGATTGCATTGGTCGGGAAATTAGCTAAACCTTCCCTTACTTGCTCGCGCACCACAGCAAGAGTTTGACCGGCTTCACGTTCTTCAAGAGTTTCCCCGATACAGTAAATGGGCTTGAGATTATTTTGTACTGCAGCCAGCACTTTTAGATTAATCGCAGTGCTTGTTTCACCATAATATTGTCTTCTCTCACTATGTCCTAAAATAACAAAGCTTACATATAGATCTCTTAACATCTCTGCGGAAATTTCACCCGTGTAGGCACCAGAACTCTCGGCGTTCATATTTTGGGAACCGAGAAAAACTTCAGTTTGTTCCACCAATTCTGAGGTTTTTGCCAAGGCAGTGAAAGCCGGACACACGCAGACTTGCACTGAGGTCTGGCTTCCAACAGAAGTGTTGATTTCTCCAACTAAATCCTCCGCTTCCGAAGCCGTCTTGTTCATTTTCCAATTTCCTGCAATCAAATATTTTCGTGACATAATTAGATTTTTAAATGATGAATTAATCTTGTTCTAAAATTTTTACACCGGGTAATTCCTTACCTTCCAAAAATTCAAGGGAAGCCCCTCCCCCTGTACTCATGAAGGAAACCTGCTCGGCAACACCACTACTGTTGATTGCCTTGACACTATCTCCGCCGCCAATAATCGAGGTAGAGTCACTTTTAGCGACTGCATCGGCAACGGCAAAGGTTCCTTTGCTTGAGTCCGTTATTTCAAAAACTCCCATCGGACCGTTCCACAGTACGGTCTTGGCACCCGCTACCGCGTCTGTATAAAGATCAATCGTTTTGGGACCGATATCGACTCCTTCCCAACCATCTGGAATATCACCTTCTATGATTTGGGTATCCCCTAAAGTTTTCGCTCCAAAATCAAGGGAATTGGTGATCAGGGTATCTACGGGAAGCAAAAACCGAACTCCTTTATCTTTGGCTTTACTAAGAGCATCCAAGGCAAGCTGAACTTTATCAGGTTCACAAAGACTATCTCCTACTTTCTTACCTGCAGCCATAGCAAAGGTGTAAGCCATCGCACCACCAATAATAATATTATCCGCTTTATCTAATAGTTTGTCGATAACCTTGATTTTGTCACTTACCTTAGCACCACCAAGGATCACGGTGAAAGGACGATTGGGAGAGTCAGTCTTTTGACCAAGGTATTCAAGTTCCTTCGCAATGAGCAAACCAGAGTAACGGGTGGGAAGAAGTTCAGCCACCCCAAAAGTGGAAGCATGGGCCCGATGAGCGGTGCCAAAGGCATCATTCACGAAAACTTCTGCCAAGTTCGATAACTGCCTTGCAAATTCGGGGTCATTGTCGGTCTCTCCCTTGTGAAATCGGAGATTTTCAAGAAGAGCAACTTGACCTTCCGCCATCTCTTGTACCGCCCTTTCAACATCCGGACCGATACAATCATTTAAAAACAAAACTGGCACCCCAAGTTTTTCAGCGAGCACTGGAGCAACTGGGCTCAGGCTCATAGCATCCACCCGTTCTCCTTTTGGTCTCCCCAAGTGACTTGCGAGCACGACCTTGGCTCCATCCTTTACCAATTTTTTGATTGTGGGAAGGGCTGCATTGATTCGGGTAAAATCGGTGATCTTACCATCAGAATCAAGAGGGACATTAAAGTCTACGCGAACAAAGACTCTTTTGCCNCNNANGGCAGAGTCATTAATTGTTTTGATCATGATGACAACTGTTGCTGCAANCTAAGATTGCAATAANAGATGGTGAAACTNCCTTAAATGNATTTCGANACGTTTTTGAGNAANTCAACNCAGCGATTGCTGTATCCCCACTCATTNTCGTACCAAGAAACTAATTTNAAAAAAGTNTCNCTCAATCCCATACCAGATCCGGCGTCGAAAATGGATGAGGCGGGGCAATGAATAAAATCAGNTGANACAACTTCATCTTCCGTATATTCAAGAATACCNGATAAAGAACNTGANGCAGCNTCTTTCATTTTAGCACAAATTTCTTCATANCTTGTAGACTTTTCTGTCTTCACGGTTANATCAACTACAGAAACAGTCGGAGTTGGCACACGAAAGGCCATGCCGGTCAACTTACCCTGAACCTCAGGCAGAACCAGACCCACAGCTTTTGCAGCACCTGTAGTNGAGGGAATAATATTAATAGCAGCCCCCCTGCCCCCCTTCCAGTCCTTTACGGAAGGAGCGTCCACTGGCTTTTGGGTGGCCGTGTAACTATGTACTGTTGTCATCAAACCTTCAGCTATTCCAAAATTCTCAAGCACTACCTTCACAATTGGGGCAAGGCAGTTGGTTGTGCAGGAAGCGTTTGAAACGATATGATCATCCGCAGATAATTGCTCATCATTTACCCCAAGAACAATTGTTCTAACATCTCCTTTGGCAGGTGCTGAAATAATAACTTTCTTAGCTCCTGCTTGTAAATGTCCGGAAGCTTTTTCTTGATCCACAAATAATCCAGTTGATTCGATTACAATATCAACTCCTAAATCACCCCANGGAAGAGCGGCAGGGCCTTCACGGACGGCAAGGCATTTAATGCTATGTCCATTAACCACGATAGAATCAGTGGTTGGTGCTTCAACCGTTCCATTAAACCTACCTTGGGTNGAATCGTANTTTAAAAGNTATGCCAAATTATCAGANGGAACCAAGTCGTTGATAGCAACAACTTCAAATTCGCTACCAAGTAAACCTTGATCAACGAGAGCGCGAAAAACCAACCGACCGATGCGGCCGAAACCATTAATACCTATTTTTGTAGCCATTTACATTATTTTTTAGTGTTTAAAAAAAGATTTGATCTTTCTGAAATGAAGAAACCCTGCAAAATGGCAAGGCAATAAGATAGCGTTTAAACGACTGACCGCTCGATCAACTTTAAAAAATTCTTAAANTCTTTGAATGATTCTCTAGTTTCTTCTTTGAAGAAATCCAATTGCTCGTCATCCAGAGNGAGCCGTTCCCGGACCTCCTTTGATAAAAGTTTACCGGAACGATGTCCACTAAAGCCAAAATTCATCGAGTGCGCCAACCAGTTTCCAACCATCACCACATCAATCAGGGTATTAATTTCCGGGTCGACCACAGTTTCCCTGTTTTCCGGATTTCCTTCATGATGCCATCTAATCACAGATTCAACATCACGATTGAGCCCCCATTCCTTACAAACAATTTGACCAAGGACATCGTGAGAGGGGGAATTTTTCTTATGCTCAATCTCAATGAGAGTAGTCTCATCGTATAATGCATCCCCGACATCCAGACAAAATTCATTCGGGTGCAACTGAAGACGGGCAACTTTGCCAATATCATGAACCAAACCGCAACTGTACGCTCTTTGACGAGGGACCAACTGGGTTAGCTCAGAAATGGTGGAAGAAGCAACCGCAGTACCTAGGCTGTGTTTCCATAATTCAGTGGGATCATAATTTAAATTATTTGCGTTCTCGACCTTGAATGCCTTGAAAACTGAAGATGTCAAAATTACCATATGGATCTTATCGAATCCAAGAGTAGCGATGGCCTCACCTACATCAGTTACTCTTTCACGCTCTCCACGGTATTGAACGCTGTTGGCAACTCTCAAAACTTTCATGGAGAGAGTTTGATCCGACTTCATGATTTCCTGAATGGAATGAGTGGGTGAGTTTGGATCCTTGAGCATNCACGACAANTCATCAAAAATAGCGGGAAGGGTCGGCAAATTNTCCTTAAGTTGATCCTTAAGGAAAGCATAATTTACTTTCNCATCCACTCCACCCACCATTNGNCAANNNTAGTATAGATTAATGTNCAAATCAACAAAGATTTTTAAATTATNNTAATAAGGTGAAGNCGGNAAAATATTTNCATTTTANAATGCTNTCAGCGTCTCGACCTTTTCNNGTCTTCGTTTTCGATCAAAAATACAAAGGCAAATCAGGANCAAAAAGATAAAGAAACANATATATGCAAANNAATCNCCCAGCTTAGAGTATAANGTTTNCCGATTGAATTTGGTTGAAACTTCCACAATTCCCGCCCCCTNAAAGTATATGCNTCCATCTTGATCCTCCAGCACTTCACGCTTTCGCCCTAATGGGTCNATCCAACCNGACCAACCAGCATTGCCACACCTCAAAAGCGGCAAACCCGCTTCCACGGCACGCATAACAGAATGAGCNGCATGTTGCTCCGCACATCCTTCCTCNCCAAACCATGCATCGTTGGTTGTTACAAAAAGAATTTCACTTCCTTTTCGGACTGCATCTCTGGCNANATTAGGNAAAATGTCCTCGTAGCAAATCAGGGGNCCAAAGGNTAGATTTCGACCCNTGGATAGAGGGANATCNAACGGAACNAAAAAGTCGCCCTTGGTNAAATTCCCNACNGGNCCCACCAACCTNCTCAAACCNGGCAACCAGCGGAATGGNAANGGAACATATTCNCCNAAGGGAACAAGGGTTCTTTTGGCATACCATTGGCGATCCAAGCCTGNCTGNGGCATCANCTTAGANGCGGTATTGTAAGAATAATTNCCTTCCCTGATTACGGCNCCAAGGAAAAGNGGNATNTTACACTCATTTACTAATTCCTCTACCCACTGAGAGTCTAAATTTAAAGCATATGGGGTGGATGCTTCTGGCCAAACGATTAAGTCGGGCTCCATCCCCGCTAAAAGCCTTGTCTGTCTCTGGAGCGTTTCTTTGTGCATCCGAGCATTTTCCTTTATCCATTTATCTTGAAGATAAGGCTGGCAGATTCCCACTCTTATTTTNTGNTCATCCTCCAGCGAAAAAANTTTCTTATNGATAAAAAAGGGTGNAACGGTAAGGCAAAAAAGNCCAATTCCAAAATAGAAATCCGGGCAGAANGANGAAAGAANNCCNCCTNCTGATAATCTTCTTCTTACNAACAAATGATGNAGGTANGATCCGATACAAAGATTAAAACAGACCAGAAAGAAAGAAAGNCCCCAAGCTCCNGNCCANGNTANNACTTGNAGGATCATGGGTCTCTCCCACTGGGTGACCGAAAGTGGGCACCAAGGAAACCCAAGAGTGAACTGGCACCTGATCCATTCCATNGCCACCCANGCTGCAGGAAGGCAGATTAAATANAGTAATCTTTTAGAAAACGATTGATTNANAGCATATGATANCCATTGCCGTGCCAGNATNAACCATGGAAGGTAGTAAACTGAAAGAAGNATGCTGGCCAGTNNCNTGCCCTCGAGAGTNATGTGCCGCATCCAGCCAATCAGNAAAATATGGTATGCGANTCCGGAAACAAAAAAGACCCATACTNTTTTTTTGAGACTGGGCTTGAAAGAAAACCAAATTAAAGCAGGTAAAAGGAAAATAAATGCGGCTTCTGGNCAATCATTGGGGGGCTGNGCAANAAGGAGTAGACCAAAGGTGGAGAACCCNGAAAGAAAAGGAATTCCCCACTGCCTAANCCATTGNTTTAAGGATAGAAAAAGGGAATAGAAATTCATGATGCCAAAACAGATGGCACTGGATTANTCTGNCAGGACTCTTGNCNCGGACGGGCTACTAGGTTTTCGAAAGGTTCAAGNGGCATAAAATTATCTGCAATCCCATCTTCCANAAGGTATTTTGAGCANACAGAAAATAATTGATNCGGAGTACGAGCTCGCCTCATATCATGAAGNAATTCNCCTTTNGNNCAGACAGATAACCCAACGAAGTTCAGGAATTTTTTCATTCTCGCAACCAATCTTATATCACAGAGTTCAGGCTTCTTTAAACTTTCGAAAAGGGAGCTTATGTATTGNTACAGTTCTTTCATTTNNGGTTGATAGATTNGTCTNCCCTGNTGTAGTTCCCGNATTTGTCGAAATATCCAAGGGTTTCGGATCGCAGAGCGGCCCACCATAATACCNCATACATGNTTCATTTCCTTCAACCTTANAGCNNCCTGTGCGGTGGTTACATTTCCATTCAGCAAAACAGGNCATGGTAAAAATTCTGCNGCCCTTGCAGCATAGGAATNGTTTGGGGTAGACCGGTAACCGCCAAGAACGGTTCGGGTGTGTAAACTNAGCATNTCNACCCCTGAATCCTTTATNATTTCAAGAATAGCATCGAAATTAGAATCATCTTCGAANCCAATACGCATCTTAACNGTCAACCTACCTTCAATGNGGGANCTTAGAGATTCNAGAATTTTAGCAATTTTGGGAGGATCTTTTAGCAANCCACCTCCTACTTTCTTTTTATANACCCGAGGGGCCGGGCATCCCATATTTAGATCAACGCCAGCAACCGGATACTCTTTAAGTAAATCNGCAACCCGNCAAAGCTCCGGAATTGANTCTCCAATGAGTTGNGCAAATACNGGTTTCCCTGAAGGGTTTTCNGTGATGGAAGTNAGGATTTCAGGATCAAGCCTAGAATGCTCATGGACCCGAAAAAATTCAGTAAAAAANAGGTCGGGTGCNCCATAGTTTGCAATAATTCGCATAAAGGGAAGTCCGGTGACATCTTGCATCGGTGCAAGTGCAGTGGGCCAGGAGGATTCCCAAATATTCACCATGGTATANTGCGAAGGTAGTTTTTCTTCGCAAGCTCCAGNAGATCAATCCTGTTTTCGGAGGATNCGTTCCAAGATTTCCGACATATCCTCGACATTTTCAAGCACGCGTGAGGCAACATGAATGGGTTTTTTCATCTGCAAAGCTAAAACAATGGAGTCGCTCGGNCTNGCATCCAGTTCAATTATTTTTTTTCCCAGTTCATTCTCCATTCTNAAGATTATACGAGCAAAAAAGGTGCCCTCGTCCACNTCATTNATTAATACTCTTTCAATTGATGTCTCTAAGCCTTTCAGTATTAAACCAATCAGATCATGAGTTAAGGGTCTTTCTTTCTTAACCTGATTAATGGTCATATTAATTGCATTTCCAATTGCAGGGTCGACATATATAACGAAAGTCTTTTGGTCATTACCTAGAAATATAGCACACCCATTGGAGGTGGGCATTACACCTTTGACGGAAACTTCGAAAGACTCATTACTCATGAATATATTATTCAATTTCCCATTCCTGTTCGCAAGCTCATTACTAAACTTTTAACCGTTAGCTAAAGCACCCGTAAAAAATATGAGTGAATTATTATTTTTAGTAGGAATGATGGGAACTGGTAAAAGTACCGTAGGTCAATTGGTTTCAGAAAAATTAGGNATTACTCACATCGATTCCGATACTTGGATTGAATCCAAATTAAAAAGGTGCATTCCAGAAATNTTTAAGGAAATGGGAGAAGATTTTTTTCGNTCGCAGGAAAANAACTTTATCGAAAACCANCTCCCCTTGGCTCCAGCCATAGTTTCTTGCGGGGGTGGTTTATGNATNGCGGATGGAATGATGGATNCACTNAAAAAGAAAGGANTCGTNATATGCCTCTCTGCTTCCAAAAGTGANATATTNAAAAGAGTCACAGAAAAAGAGAACCGGCCCCTATTAAGCGGTAGAGATCAAGAGCGAAAAATTGCTCAATTATTAAATGAACGAAGCCCGATTTACCAATCTGCAAATCACCAGATTGAAACCGATAATCTTTCACCAGAGGAAATTTCTGATGAAGTCATCGAAATTTCAAGACTTGGGCCAAACTTCTAAATTAAGGATCGGTTCCCTCAAGTAATGAAACAAAGGATGCTGGCGGTCGAATCACTTTTCCATCCTTCGAAATAAATGCGTGTTCGGTCGTACCTGTCGCAATCATTAAATCCTTTCGCCATACTTCATAAGCCACTTTTAGCCTCAATAATGAAGCCAAGGAAATCTCAAGCATTATGATTAGCCGGTCATCGAAATGAGCGGGGTGCTTAAAAATCGCAGAGCAGGACAGAACCGGTAAAAAATACCCTTCTTTCTCCAATTCCTTGTAAGGAATCCCAATTTCGTCTAGGAGTTGGACTCTCGCCACCTCAAACCAGTTAAAATACTTCGCATGATAAACCACCCCCATCTGATCGGTCTCCTCATAACGGACGCGAATTTTAGTACTTGATGAAAGCATGACCCCTTGCCTATTTGAAGTTTCATTTCAAGCCAAGCACGAAGAAATAAAATGTCCTTAAGCAAAAAAGAGAGACGCCTTACCATTTGGATTGGGATTGCAATTGGAGTGGCTTGTTCGTCGATGCTGGTTCGATATGCGTTTAACCAAAAGGAAATCAAAGCAAAAGAGAGACCAGGGAACTACGATTCTGGACGAACAGCTGCTGATCAAAAAGCATTCCCTCCCCTGCCCTTTAAAGCTCAAAAAGACTTGCCCCACGGCATTGTAGTTTTCCATGATTACAACCAGTCGATCTTAAATGGAAGTGAAAATTCCAGCAGTTGGGTGGTAGAGACAACTGGGAATTTTAGATCCGAAAGATTATTCGTACTCGTAGAGAAAAACATCCAGTCAGGGTCTATCGATTATTTTCGTGCTTCCGAGATTTACCTCTTACTCCAACCCGAGAAAAATACAGCTCAATTAGAGTTTTATTTAGATGAAAGAATCCAAAGGGTTATCGGTAAAAACTCTAAAACTCATGAATTCATTATTCAAATTAAGGANATAAAACCGNTNGAGATCAGGAAAACTTTGCAATTATTTAGAAAAAACTCGTCACTGATCGCAAAGGCACGAGTTGCCCCGTGGCAACCATTGAGAAGGTAAGAATACAAAGGTAATCTCATTGACCAAAGGGGATGTTTTTTTTAGGATTATNTCTTTGANCACGATCTGGGCTCTTACAAAAAACATCATTTATTCATTTACAAAGTGAACTTAGAAATTAAGGAAGCGGGCACCGCTCGCAAAATTGCCACCGTTAGCTTCGACGCCACTGAGGTCTCGAAGAAAGAAAGCCAAGCTTGTCACGAAATAAGTCGCGTTGCCAACATTCCTGGATTCAGAAAAGGGAAAGCTCCAACTGCGGTCATTCGAAAAAAGTTCTCCCGAGAACTCAAAGATGAGCTCAATCGGAAAATATCAACCGAAGCTTATGAAGCGGTATTGGCGGAAAAAGATTTAAGAATCCATTCCATTTTGAAAGTCGACCCCGGCGAACTCGATCCAAAATCTCCCGCAACGGTTGAAGTTACTATTGATGTCGAGCCTGATTTTGANCTTCCAGANTATGAAAAGTTTGAACTCGATATTCAACCCATCGAAATTAATGAAGATGATGTCGCCAAAGAATTACAATCACTCTGTGATCAACGGGCATCTTTCGATGTCGTAGAACGAAAGGCAGAAAAAGGGGATTATGTAAAATGTTCATACGAGGGAAAAATGGGTGAAGAATCAGTAGCTGAACTTGTGCCAGACAAACCAATGTATGGAAAACAAAGTAACACCTGGGAGGAAGCGGGTCAGGAAAAAGGACTTGGGGTGGACGCGATCGCACAAGCGATTATTGGTATGGCAAAGGATGAAAAAGCTGAAATAGAAGCAAAATTTGAAGAGGATTTTGAGCTGGCTCCAATTGCAGGAAAAACAGTTTCCTACAGCCTCGAAGTTCATGAAGTACGACAAAAAAAATCTCCGGATCCAAACAGTAAAGAATTTCTCGAATCCCTGAAGGTCGAAAACTTAGATTCTTTAAAAGAAAGAATTAAGGATGACCTGAAGTCTAGGAAAGAACAGGAAAACTTGAATGCAAAACGGCAACAAGTTACTCAAAAGATTCTTGAAATGCCTGATTTCCCATTACCCCAGCAAGCGGTAGAGGATGAATCCAAAAATATTTTCCAAGGCAATGCCCAAAGAGCTTTACAAAGTGGTGCCAAGCAGGAAGAGATCGAAGAAAAAAGGGATGCACTCTGGAAGCAATCTCAGACCCAAGCTGAAGCTCGGGTCAAATTAACTATTACCCTTGGAAGAATTGCCGAAAAGGAAAAAGTAGAAGTTAAAAATGAAGATCTTGCTCAAGCTGCAACTAGAGAAGCAATGATGTTGAGAAAAGACCCTGCAGAATATGTGAAGGAGTTGTCTCAGGATCGAGTTAGACTAAACCGCTTTCGACTGGATATTCTGCATGATAAAACACTCGAACTCGTAGCCTCAATGGGAACCGAGAAAGTTTGCGAAATTGAAGGAGAGCCTACAAACTAATACGAATATTAATTATGGGAGCTTACTTACCACTACCACATGTTTATGAAAGAGAAGGTCGCCAAGAGCGATCTTGGGATATCTACAGTCGGCTCTTGCGAGACCGAATTGTTTTTATTGGAACGCCGATCGATGACTTCGTGGCTAATTCCATCATTGCCCAACTCTTATTTCTGCAAATGGAAGATCCNAAAAAAGATATCCATGTCTACATCAATTCACCCGGTGGCAGCGTTTCGGACGGGATGGCAATCTACGACACTTTGAATTTNATGCAGTGCGATATTGTTACCTACTGTATTGGCATGACGGCAAGTATGAGCACTGTTTTGCTTTCAGCGGGCACCCCGGGCAAGAGGTATGCACTGCCCAATAGCAGGGTAATGATCCACCAACCTAGTGGTGGAGCAGGTGGACAAACTTCTGATATTTCGATCGCTGCAAAAGAGATCCTGAGATGGAGAAAAACCATCAATGACATTCTATCCAAGCACAGCGGAAAAGAAGTTGAGCAGATTGAAAAAGACTCGGACCGCGATTACTACATGACNGCCGATGAGGCGAAGGATTACGGTCTCGTCGATGAAGTAATTTCTCAAAAACCTACNAAATAAGTCGTTTTGGCCAAGCCTTCAAAAATCAATTTTTGTTCCTTCTGTGGAAAGCCACAGCAAGAAGTAAAAAAAATGATAGCTGGGCCAGCGAATGTATTTATTTGTGATTCTTGCGTTCGAGTCTGTAAGACGATTGTAGACCGTGAACTTGGTGAGCAGGAAAAGAANAAGAAGACTTCTTCAGCAAANCCGTTCTTTAACTTACAAAAGCCACAAGCAATCAAAGAACACTTGGATCGCCATGTAATTGGGCAAGAACATGCCAAGAAGGTACTTTCCGTCGCCGTTCACAACCACTATAAAAGACTCTCCTCTGAGCTTGGAATTGGAACCACCGACAACGCAAAGTCTTTTATGAGTGGGGAATTGGATGATATTGAAATTGAAAAAAGTAATGTTTTACTCATAGGACCAACTGGAAGTGGAAAGACTTATTTAGCCAGAACATTAGCAAAATTATTGGATGTGCCCTTTGCAATAGCTGATGCAACAACCTTAACCGAAGCTGGTTATGTGGGTGATGATGTNGAAAATATTGTGCTGAGGCTTTTGCAGTCTGCTGACCAGGATGTTGAAAAAGCTCAATGTGGAATCATTTATGTGGATGAAATCGATAAAATTGGAAGAAAGACCGACAATGTTTCCATTACCCGCGATGTCTCCGGTGAAGGCGTGCAACAAGCCTTACTTAAAATTTTAGAGGGTACTATTTGTAATGTTCCCCCGCAGGGAGGACGCAAGCACCCGAACCAGGAATACATTCAACTCGACACCGCCAACATTCTTTTTATCTGCGGCGGTGCTTTTGTTGACTTAGATCAAATTATTGAACAACGAATAAGTTCAAAAACACTTGGCTTTTCTTCTGAAACTCCCAAAGAAACTGCTGAACTTCTGGCTGAAGTAAGGCCCGAGGATTTGGTTAAGTACGGTCTCATACCAGAATTTATTGGACGCTTACCTGTCCTCTCCCTCTTAGAGGAACTAAGCCGTGCCGAACTCGTGAAAGTTCTTCGTGACACCAAGAATTCTTTGTTGAAACAGTACCAAAAGCTTTTCCTTATGGAGGGTGCGGAACTTCGATTTACTCGGGAAGCNATCCTAGCTATAGCGGAGAAAGCACTGCTTATGAAAACGGGTGCCCGGGCCTTAAGATCGATCATGGAAGATATCATGCTCGATATCATGTATGATCTACCATCTATTGAAGATCCGGTTCAAGTTGTGATTTCNGCGGGTGTAGTAAAAGGTAAATCCAAGCCCAAGATCTCCAACATTCCCGTAAACAAGCGCAACGCTGCTTGATTTATTCTCTTGTCGGCAATTTCAGCATACTGCTACGAAGATTATTNCTTGGGTTTTTGTCAACTTGATCANTAAGTTCCAAGGAACTTCTAATTTCNAAGCCTTCTTTCCCTTTTCCCACTTCAATAAACAATTGCTCACTGCGAGTTTGGCCAGGGCTTAGGTTAGAAAAGAAGTAATTTTTGGACAAACCACGGTATTCAACATTCAAATTCATACTGTTTATCCATGAAGTCCCTTGGTTTTGTACCGTCACGGTAAAAGGAACGGTGCCACTCGAACCAAGATTCTTTAAATTCTCAGGTGGAAAATAATAGCCAACCACAGCTCCATCGTTGTAATCTACAGTGTTACGATGGATGACCCTGTTTAGATTCAAGGCTCCATTTCCGCTNGATTCATCAAAACCTGGTTTATCGATTTCATTAGTTAGTTTAAGTATCAAATCTTTAATCTGACTAGAGGATACCCCTTGACTCCTTGATATTTCAGAAACTAAAGCACCGGTTACTACGGCAGNNGCCGNTGNTGGTACCGNCNAANAAANNATATTCATCTTCTGCCCAGGCACTAAGTATACCGACTCCAGGAGCCACAATATCAATTCCCTCTCCATAGTTGGAGAAATTTGCCACTCGTTCATCACTGTCGAGGGCTCCAACTCCAATTACTTCATCATAACGAGCTGGATAAGAAACACCCCGGAACCCATCGTTTCCGCTAGCAGCTACCATTAGGACATCTTTGGAGGACGCATACTTGATCGCACTATGGAGAACAGAGCTCGGAGTATCTCCTCCTAAGCTTAGATTTATTACCTCACTACCCTTATCTACAGCAGTCACAATAGCTTCCGCTAAAGTGAAAACATCCCCGATACCTTGTTCGTCAAGAACTTGAATCGACAATATTTTTGCACTCGGGGCTATTCCTTGGAAATCTTCTGTAATTCCAGCAATGATCGAGCTTATAGCAGTACCATGACCATTAGCTCTCCCAACCGATTCGGAGCTTTGAATAAGAGAGATTTGCTCATGATCAACATGCGACAACGAAGGATGAGAAAAATCAACACCAGAATCAAGCACTGCGAGTGTTACGCCCCTACCCCAATCAAGTCTTTCCTCATCTAAACCTAGGGATTCTCCTACAGTCCGAACAAGTTTTGAGCTATTTATTTTCTCAGAAAGCCGGGGTTCTCTCGGCTGATATATAGGCTGATTTATCTCCAACCTAGATATGGAATCTTCCTCTTGAAGAAACCGAGATGCAAGAGCCGGATCAATAACCCGAAGACGGGTGGTAGAAATCTGAGGCAATGAGGCAAGTAAACGGAGCCCTTTATTGTCTATATTTTCTAAAAAATCACTCATTTTCCGAGGAGAGGAAAATCGTAATGAAAAATCATGAAACTTTTTACTGCTCAAGAAATCAGCGATATCTAATGGCTGCGAAGATTCTATCTTCGTACTTTCATTCTCGATTGAAAGTATGATGGATTTATCTTCTTTCACGAAACCATCCCGATTGAATCCCTCATCTTTAGACTGAAGAATGGATTTAGAAAATTGGCCCTGCTCGGTACTCAAGAAAAGTACCATTAAAAATATTACAATTAAGATAACAGAAATTCTAACTTTCAAGGTAAAGAGACTCGCGTATTTAATAATTAGTCGCAACATGATTTACACCATATTTCTCAATTTTGAATAATAGGATTTTGATAGTAGGACATGGGTTAGCTGGTGCTATCCTTGCTCAAACCTTTGCAAAGCACGGGACAACTGTACATGTAGCTGAAGCTGACCTACCTCATCATGCCAGTCCTATTGCCGCAGGATTAGTAAATCCCCTCATTGGGCCCAAGCTCAACCCTCCCTTTGATATTGAGAAATGTTTGCAGGCAATTCGTAAACTCAATGATTTCTTTTCTCGAAAGTTTGGAGAATCTTTTTATGAAAATCTATCGCTCCATCGAATTTTCAGAAATCAGGAACAGGCAAATATTTGGAAATCTAATCCAAGCAAGATTTCATGTTTCTATGAGAAAGTAGAAATTGTTGACCCCAAAGAGACCACAATGACAGCTCCATTTGGGATTGGAATTACCAAATGCTTACGACTTCGAATTCAATCCTTTTTAGAATTCTCTAAACATTCATTGATTGAATCTGATCAATGGAAACAGGGTTCCCATACTTATGATGATCAAGGTTATGATATCATCATATTCTGTGAAGGTTTTAGATCTGCTCAGAATCCATGGTTTTCTTACCTTCCCTTTGCACCCGTACGCGGAGAGATTCTGGAGATCGAAAAAAAGCTTTCATTTGCCGCCAGTAACGGCACCTGGGCAATCCCTCAAAGTTCGACCAGTTTCTTAGCTGGCTCAACATGGGATCATTCAGGTCTTGAAAAAGGGCCTACTGCCGAGGGGAAGAAAAAAATATTAAATGACTTGGATTTCTTAAATCTTAATTCATTGGAACTCCTGTCCCATGGTAGTGGCGTTCGAAATGGAACCCGGGATCGAAACCCCATCATCGGTCCGCACCCCAAAAACCAAAAGGTCTTTATCTTCAACGGTTTTGGATCAAGAGGGGCAACTACGATT
>NHDN01000008.1 GCA_002171765.1 Verrucomicrobia bacterium TMED60 | reverse complement strand
TTTCGAATGCCAAGTGAATAATACTTATCACGACCCCAAAAAAACCGCCAGTCTGTATGGCGTCATGGATTGCCTTGACGCACCCGCAAACGATGATGAATGGTTTAATTTATATATAAAGGTGGTAGGCAAAAGAGTGATTACCAAAGTTAATGAAAAGACAATCGTAGATTGGACACAGCCTGCAGATTGGAAAAGAGGTGGTAATTTTGAAAGGATTTTGGGAGAAGGAACTTTTGCTCTACAGGGACACGACCCGGATAGCACGGTACTCTTCCGGAATCTTTTTGTTAAACGACTTCCTTAAGCTCGCCTAGCATGCAGTACTTTTTTTACTTTTTACTTTCGCTCCCCCTTGCGGTTGTATCCGCAGATTGGCAGCAATGGCGGGGTCCGAATGCTTCCGGACATGCACCCAAAGGTAACTATCCGAAAACCTGGAACTCGAAACTAAATATCGAGTGGACATCCAAGTTGCCTGGTCGTGGTCATTCTTCACCGGTGACAGCAGGAAGTAATATCTGGATCACCACAGCCTTGGAAACTCCGGCCTCGGAAAAAGAAAAGATGGAGAGATTAAAGAAAAACGATGGCCTTCCCAGTGTTACCGTTCTTTCGAAAGTCAGTTTGCATGCCTTGCAAATTGACCCGGATTCTGGAGAGGTCCTGCAAAACATTCAAGTTTTTGAAAAAAAACAACCCCAATGGGTTCATAAGTTAAACAGTTATGCGTCCCCTACTCCTGTTTTAGAAAACCAAAGGCTATATCTACATTTTGGTGCCTTTGGGAATGCCTGCATTGATACTCAATCCCATGAAATTATCTGGAAGAATAATCAACCAGATCTCTGGGTAATGCATGAAAACGGGCCTGGAAGTTCACCCATAATCTGGCAGGACTTAATGATCTTTCACCTTGATGGAAGCGATCGACAAAGTGTGGTTGCTTTGTATAAAGATACTGGCAAAATTGCGTGGCAAACAAAACGTTCCGGAGAAATGCGAGACAATCCACAGTTTCAAAAGTCTTATTCCACTCCGATTATTGCCCAGTCTATGGGGCAACCTATTCTGATATCCTGTGCTGCCGATTGGGTCTACGGCTATGACCCTGCAAATGGCAGGGAGCTATGGAAAATTAAATATGGTATCTTAGGTTTTTCAAATGTTGCCCGCCCGGTTCTTGGGCATGGCATGTTTTTTATATCCACCTGTTTCATGAAGGGTGAAATCCATGCTTATCGCTACGAAGGCCTCGAGGTTCCAAAACTTGTATGGAAGATGACCAAGGGTGCCCCCAAGATTCCCTCTCCCACCCTCATTGGAAATGAGCTCTATGTGATAAACGACGGAGGGATTCTATCCTGCGTGGATGCTTTAAGTGGGGAACTCCGCTGGCGGGAAAGATTAGATGGAGAATTTAGTGCCTCCCCCATCTATGCAAATGGGTTACTTTACCTTTCTGACCGAGCTGGAAAGACCACCGTCATTCGACCTGGAAAAAGTCTTCAAATCATAGCGGAAAATGAATTGGATGGTTCGTCTCACATGGCAACTTTAGCACCACACGGAGACTCATTCCTTGTCCGAACAAACGAAGCTTTTTATCGAATTCAGAAGTAAGAATATTTATTGCCCACGAAGCTTGGAAAATACCTTACCCGTTGGTTTTCCGGGAAGAGATGTAAGCCATTNTCCTAACATGTCCTGCAAAGCTACNACTATTTTGGGGTATTCCTGCGAAATATTTTTTTTCTCCAAAGGATCCTGGACTAAGTCAAAAAGCTCGGCATGGGACTGGTCCTTATTGAGAACAAGTTTCCATTGTTCATGAACCACTGCATAAGCAACCCAGTGATCTAGTCGATCTTTAGGAGCAGGCCAAGGGGCGGACATACGCCAAAAAAGTGGTTTTTTCCGGAGTTCACTCCCCTTTCCCATCAATGCCAAAACTTGGCTAATTCCATCAGTTTTATACCCCGATGGTAATTTAACTCCNGCCAATTCACAAAATGTGGGAAGTAAATCAACTGCAGATAGAATCGATGTTTTATCAACCTTACCAGCTGGCACCTTCCCAGGCCATCTGGCAATGAATGGAACCCCAATTCCTCCTTCCATCAGGGCACCCTTGAAAGCCCTACGACCTCCGGTGATCCCCTTCGCCGCCCCCACTCCATATCCCGGCCCGGTGGCCGAATCATAGCTTAAGGTCAATTTAGTGTTTGGACTCCCTCGGGCAGGTCCATTATCCGAGCTAAAAATTACAAGTGTATCATCGGCAACATTAATACGATCCAACGCATCTAGTAATTGTCCAATCCTTAAATCTGCATGATAAAGTGTAGCGGCATAAATATTGTCTGCCTCGGGAAGGTCTGGAAATAACTTTTGTAATTTTGGATCCACATGAAATGGAGTATGCGGTTCATGCATCCAAAGATTAATAAAGAATGGTTTTCCCTCGGCATGACTCTTTTCCATAAAGGGAATCGCACTCTTGACATCATCATGCACAAACATTTGCGGACCTGCGCAATTATAAGAACCATAGTCGTCATAACCGTAAGCACTGGGAAAAGGGGAATCAGGAATCATGTCATTAGCCAAATGCCACTTTCCATAGTGTGCTGTTGCATATCCAGACTGTTTNAGAAATCGTGGTAAAAGAGGTGCCTNTGGATCCAGCCAATCCGGCATATTNCGCCTTTGATTACTGGGAACCCANGCGAAATGNCCNTCAATNTTGTANCGGGCAGGAAAATGNCCGGTCATCACTGCNGTNCGACTGGGNGAACAGACCCCGCTNGCCACCGAGAAGCGGTGGAAGTCGGTACCTTCNTTGGCNAGNCGGTCGATATTGGGGGTTTTCAGGTAGGGATGTCCNTGGCAACCAAGATCCCCCCAACCCCAATCATCTGCGAAGATGAAAACAATATTTGGGCGATCTTTCGCAAAAATNGGTAACGAGGACAAAAGGGAGAAGAAGAAAAAAATAGATTTCATAGGTTTTTTAAGGTCGGAAGGAGGGTCGCAAAACTTGATGGAATCTTGTTTTTAATCAATCACAGAAATTGGAAAATCCAAAGATTTAGCGTGCTCCTTTTTCATGACATCCTTGATTTTCAAGACGATTTCCGGGTGAACGGAAGAGAGGTCTTTGGACTCCGAC
Organism: Verrucomicrobia bacterium TMED60; assembly: GCA_002171765.1. The sequence continues at coordinate 40,547 of NHDN01000008.1, read as the reverse complement.
TCATCTTTGGTGAGATCATAAAGCTCAATTTTTAAAGGATCATGATTCTGACCTTTGCGAAGCATTTTCTGACGAATGCCTTTCCACTTGCCGAGCCAGACCGCCTGTTGTCCCCCATAACCGGAAAATTCTCGGTAAAGAAAGGGTCTGCTCCCATTAGAATCCCCGAATAAAGAAGGAGTTAAGTTGTAACCGTCCTGTTGAGCAGTGAGAGGGGATTCTGCTCCAATCAAGTGATGAATCGTGACAATCCAATCCTCAAAACCAGTNAATTGATCTGACACAGAACCGGCTTTTATTTTGCCGGGCCATTTTACNATTAAAGGTACTCTTATNCCACCCTCGTAAAGTGAGCCTTTTAATCCGCGCAATTTCCCAACACTATCAAAAAAATCATAATCCACCTCAAGTTTCAAATGGGTGGTGCCATTATCCGAAGAAAAAATAACAATAGTGTCGTCNGTCAGTCCAGTCTCCTTAATCAGATTAATTACTCTCCCAACATATCGGTCCATACGGGTAATCATAGCCGCATAGGCAGCACGGGGAGTAAAATGCGGAGTNTAGCCATANCCTTGGGATCTGGTAAAGGGCGGATCATTCCACTTTAACTNNAGNTANGGTTTTAATTCCTCATCAGGTACATGNAGGGCAACATGGGGGATAAGTGTTGGGTAGTACAAAAAGAAGGGTTTATTCTTATTTTTAATAATGAACTCTAAGGCCTGTTCATTGATACGATCAGATGCATAATCCTCTCCTTTAAAAATTTCATAACTCTTGGGGTCCTGAGGATCAGCTCCTTCTGCAAGAGATGCATGTCCAGGAACAGGTGGGTTATTTTGTAAAGGCACCCGATCGCGGTCACTCCATAGATAATCCGGGTAGTAACTATGAGCATGACGCTGGCAGTTATATCCGAAAAAACGATCAAAGCCTTGATTCATAGGATCTCCCTCGGTACCCGGACCACCGAGCCCCCACTTTCCAAAAACTCCGGTAATATAGCCTTCTTTTTTTAAAATTTCGGCTAAGGTAATTTCACTTAACGGTATAGGTCTTTGTCCTTCAGGTTTAAGCTCACCATTGTTGCGAATAAAGGCATGCCCCGGATGCNTCCCGGTCATTAAGACGCATCGGGAAGGNGCACAGACTGCATTTCCGGAATAATTNCGGGTAAAACTCATCCCCTCTTNAGCNAGAATATCCANATAGGGNGTCTTAATTTTCTTCTGTCCATAGCTTCCCAATTCCCTATATCCCAGATCGTCCGCAAGAATGAAAATTATATTGGGCTTTCTCGCAAATCCGATCGAACAGGTAAGAATCAAAAAGTAAAGTAAAGATAAGTAGATGTTCATTTTTAATATTGGGCTGGGTTGATTTAGAAAAGGTATTGATCATGATTCTTGAGATTAGATTGTTCTAAAACAAGCGGATTTTGTCTTTACTACCCCATTTTCCCCTCTAGGCTGANNGTTAATCTCTAAACAGGTAATATTTGTAATGAATTCCTCTATTCTNGTCGTTTTTCTTTCCTCCGTCTTCTTTTTTGGCACCTTGGACGCTGCGAAAGTCTTATTTTTATATGGATCAAGAAGCCATGCATCCGGGGATCATGAATTTCAGGCTGGCTCCCATCTTCTCACCAAGCATATTAATGCCCAGAAAAAAGTAAACCTTCAGGCAAGTATGCACCAAGGTTGGCCAGCTGACGAATCGATACTGGATGAAGCCGATGCCATCGTGATCTATGCCGATGGTACCAAAGTAATTGGAAGTGGATGGGCCAAAATGGATCAACTTGTAAAAGAGAAGAAAATTGGCGTCCTTTTCATGCACTATGCGGTACACCCCAGCGTGGAAGAGGGCGAAAAATATTATCTCCCTTGGATCGGAGGGTTTTTCAAAAACGGAATCTCCGTGAATCCCTTCTGGCGGGCTAATATTAAGCCCCTAAAAGACCACGAAACCTCTCGAGGGGTTGGACCGATTCAAGCGGTGGATGAATTCTACTTCAATATCGAACTTCACCCCGATTCTTTGAACTTGGGTGCGGCTACGCCTACGGAAGAAAACCTTCATCATATTAATAATATTTGGACTCGTGCCGCTTATTTAGCAAAAGGAAAGACACAAGCACTGCTATGGGGCATTACCCGACCTGACGGCGGACGCGGTGCAGGATTTACCGGCGGACACCATCACCGCAACTGGGCCATTGATGGCTACCGCCAACTGATTCTCAACACCATCGCCTGGATCGCAGGAGAGAAAGTTCCGGTTGCAGGAGTGCCCACATATCCGGTTACGGAAGACGAACTCAATGAGAAACTGGATGACTATGGTGACCGCACCAACCGAATCAAGCTCCCAACCAAAGCTGATATTACCTTTGAACCAGGACCATGGATGACTCCGGAAGAACATGCTGAGTCTCGCAAAAAACCAAAAAAGAAGAAAAAGTAACTCTTGTTCCCCGCATTTCCCAAGAATAACAACCCATAAAATGAACAAATATACCCTACTCTGTATCATAGGCTCCATGCTTTCTTCCCTTTCGGGCAAACATCACAAAGGTGAAATGTCCCCCATCTTTGACGGAAAAACTCTAAATGGATGGAGTCAATTAAACGGAACAGCTAGTTATCGAGTCCAAGATGGTGCTATCATCGGAAAGACAATGGAAGGAAGCCCGAACTCCTTTTTATGCACAAATAAACTCTATGGTGATTTCGAGTTGAAATTTGAAGTGAAGCTAATCAACAACGAACTCAATTCCGGTGTGCAGATTCGTTCCAACACCAAAGAATTGGCTGAAAAGGAAAAAGAACGGGGTGATAAGTTTGGAAGAGTTAACGGTCCTCAAGTCGAGATCGAAGCAACCAAAGATAAGGGTGCGGAATCTGGATATGTCTATGGGGAAGCATGCGGTGGTTGGATGACACCTAAAGATAAACTAGTACCGCATAATCACTTTAAAAACGGGGAATGGAATCAGTACAAAATTGTTGCGAAAGGTCCTCGGATCCAGACTTGGGTGAATGGAAACAAGGTCTCCAACCTGACCGACAAAGAAAAGTTCCAATCTCACCCCAAAGGCTTTATCGGCTTACAGGTTCATTCCATTAAAAAAGGAAGTGGGCCCTTTGAGGTAGCTTGGAGAAATATAAAAATAAAAGTAATGTAATCTTTGGTCTATTGAAAACTTTCTGATTAGAATCAACAACCAAAGTTCATTTGGATCCATCTTCTTTTTATATCATTTAAAGATAATCAAATGGCTCGTGAGGCTCTTAAGGCTATGAAAAAAGCTGCCCCTTTTCATCCCTATACTCACCGGGAAAGCAAGAGAGTAGCAAACCTAAAACCATGAAAATTTATGCTCTTCAATTTGATTCTAGGTGGAAGGATAAGGAATCAAACTTTGCTCTAGTTTCCTCACTTTTTAATGAGCGAAAAGTTTCTGAGAATTCACTTATTGTGTTGCCAGAAATGTTTGCCACTGGATTTTGTTTGGATCCTGATTTGTCTTCTGCTAAGGAAACGGAGAAAACAGAATTGTTTCTCTCCGAATTGGCTCACCAAATGAAATCATGGNTTATTGGAGGAATGACTCATCCTTCCCAGGAAGCAAGAAAAGCCTTTAACACCGCAGTTTCTTATAATCCACAAGGGCAGAAAATCTCCATTTATAAAAAACTTCACCCGATTCCTGTCTTAGGCGAAGATAAAGTTCATTTGCCCGGAAATATAGTTGAGAGTTTTGCGGTTAACTCCTTCACCGTGACACCAGCAATTTGTTATGACTTAAGATTTCCGGAGCTTTTTCGTTCTGCTCTCCATTTTGGAACCGATCTATTTGTCGTTCTCGGATGTTGGCCCCAGAACAGAATTGAGCATTGGGTTACCTTATTACGAGCNCGGGCGATTGAAAACCAAGCTTTTGTAATTGGTGTTAATCGAGTTGGAGACGATCAAGGCTTAGAATACGGAGGACGAACTATGGTCATTACTCCAAAGGGNGAAATTCTTTCAGACGGTGAAAGGATGGAAGGCGTGGTCGAGGCAGAAATTAAAAGTTCAAGTGCGAAGCAATGGAGAAAAGAATTTCCCGCGATTAAAGAGATATTAGAAGCTANCTAATCTACTNTTNATTATACTTAGTTTGCCCAAAGAGANTTGGGGAGGTTTGCTTTTGCTAAAATACGGTTNAGTTTANCNANCTCATCCACNGTGAATTCNACNTGTTGGACAGCCTTNACATTTTCTAGAATTTGANCTGCTGTGCTTGCNCCAATCAAGGCACTNGTTACCCGTTGATCACGTAAAACCCATGCTAATGCCATTTGAGCTAAAGACTGACCTCTTTGCCGTGCATGATCATTTAATGCATGAATCACTTTTAAATTTTGTTCGGACACTTCGTTCTTCCGGAGAGGTGATTTATCCATGCTTGCCCTGGATCCCTCCGGAATCCCATTGAGATATTTATCCGTTAACAAACCCTGAAAAAGGGGACAGAAAGCAATAACGCCCAGTCCATTTTGTTCGCAGGTATCAAGTAAGGAATCCTCGACCCAACGATTTAACATCGAATAATTAGGTTGATGAATGATTAATGGAGAGAATCCATTATTTTTGCTCACTTCGATAGATTTTTGAGTTTGCTCGGATGAATAACTGCTAATTCCTGTATATAAAGCTTTCCCTTGTCGAACCGCAGTATCCAATGCAGCTAAGGTCTCGTCCAGAGGAGTATTAGGATCAAAGCGGTGAGAATAAAATAAATCAAAATAATCCACGCCCATTCTTTTGAGCGATTGATCTAAACTAGCTAAAATATACTTTCGGGAACCCCATTCTCCATAAGGACCTGGCCACATATCATAGCCAGCCTTGCTCGTAATCAAAATTTCATCACGAGGAAGATCTTGGAGGATTTTNCCCACATTTATCTCGGCAGAACCGTAGGGAGGACCGTAATTATTTGCTAAATCAAAATGTGTAATTCCAGAATCAAAAGAGGAATGAATCATATTCTTTTGAAGATTAGTTGGGGTATCACCACCGAAATTATGCCAGCATCCAAGTGTAATCGCAGGAAGCTTAAGACCCCAACGACCACATTTGCGGTACGGCATTCTACCATCATATCTTTTAGAGTCTGGAATGTAAGCAGGCATTAAATGGAAGGAAACAAAGCTGGAAGGCAGNTAAAATAAANANGAGCCAAAAATANAAAACAANGCCTTAGGATTATGATTCAATCTTTTGCTCTTCTGTATTCTCGTCTTCCTCAGTATCAATCGATTCAAGTTGTTCGCCCAAATATTCTTGTACGCTTAGATCGCCTACAAAGGAGAGTCCATCCCTACGCTCTACAACATGGTAACGTTCTACATACTTTTGCACTACATGGATTTTTGCATCAAGAGGTTGTACGATCAAAAGCTGTAAGTGGAATTCCTTAAACAGATCGAGTAAATANTGAGAAAATTCATCATCTGTTTTGCTGAACATCTCATCNACGGCAACTAACCGGAAGGTTTCAGTTTGTTTTCCGCCAACATCAATTCCATATTGATAAGCGATAGCCGTTGCCAGAATTGTGGAAGCTAGACGATTTTTTTCGCCCCCTGATTTACCCGCTGCACCACTATAACTTTGCCTTAGCCCCTCTCCTTCTTTGTAGAATTCATCTGCTCGGAACTTAAACCAGTTTCTTACATCTATAACCCGTTCNGTCCAATTCATGTCGCTTTCAAGCTCACCAAGAAATTGCTCCACCCGATGATATCTTTCACGACGGCGTTCATCATCATCATCGGATTCAAGATCAGCCTCCAAAGCATGTCGGCGTAACTTTTTAAATCTTCGCACGCCGTCATCCCCGGCATCTTCGAATTTAAGTTGAATGAAAGTTTCTTCCTTGCGATCAAAGGTNACACGCGAGAGATGATCATTTAGTTCGTTAATTCTCTTNCTAATTCTGTCACGGTGAGATTCAAGTGATTCACTGAATCCTGAAACTTCTTCGGGAACCTGTACCCGTAATAGTTCTTCAAATCTCTCTTTATTCTTAGCAAGGTCTTCTTCTTGAATTTGTTTTCTGACTTCATCAAACATCACAAAGGTTCCGTCTTGATAACCATCTTCCAAATCAAGGCTTAGTTCATCGCGAAATGCTTGATTTCTGGCGTCCGCAATAAAACGCTGCATCGAAGCAACATTTCTATCTCTTAACTTNTCNAGGCCCGATTCTAATTTTGTTATTCTAGCATCCATTTTATGGGAAGCCTTACGGGCAGCTTCTTCAATCGCATCAGGTTCATCCGGTGCTTTGCCAAATTCACTCTCTATTTCATTNTATAANAGATTTAATTCCTCCTCACTTCTTTCACCATCTTCTTCTTTAATAACCTGGCTTTGTACAAACTCATCGATGCATTGTTCAAGTAAAGATTTCAATGAGANCAAACGGGCATCATTTCTTTCCGCCCTAGCCTCCACACCNCCNATTCGTTGCAAGATGTCATCTCTCTTGGCTTGAGCCTCCTCCAGCGTTTTTGAAACTTCAAGATGGTCATCTTTTAATTTTTTNAGCACATCCGAGCCACCAACGATNACTCTTTCCTCCTCTTCAAGCTCGGTTATGCGGGATGACAGACCTAATCCATCGATATCAGAAAATTCGTTGGCACATGCCTGCAATTGTACTCCGGAACGAAGCTTAGCTCTAAGACTTTGCCTTTCAACCTCTGCTTCCCGAATGGAACGCCCACAACGGTCCACTTCCTCTCTCCATTTAGCAAGTGAATCATCTAAGGTTTTTTGCTTCGGGTTCACATCCCAGCCAAGCACCCAATGAGCTGTATCTTCAAGGAAAAAGGTATCATCTTTTTCCAGAGNATTTCCATCTGTTTTCACGATTCCGTCCAANGTAAGTGCGTTCTGGCTCTGNTCGTATTCATCGCTTCTCTGCTTGTAACAAATATGCGGAAATCTTTGTGCGAGGAAGGATTTTAGCCACTTTAATCTACCTTTTTCCAAATCCGTGCGATAGGATAATTTTGCAATGGCAGAATCCAAATTGAGCTTAGGTACATTTGTAAGAGGTGTTGGAGTGACCAAAGAAATACGATCTGACAGGTGATTCTCTTCGAGAAATAGTTCTGCCTTCTGGATCAATTTTTTGGGTAATACCATGGTCAAGGCAACAGAACGTAAAAGTCTCTCCATCGGTCCAGACCATTTACTTTCATCTGGCACAACCTGAATAATTTCAGCAATGAATGGAACTTCCGCGACATCCCGGTCTAGGTATTTGGCTAAAGATTTTCGAAGCCTTGATAAGTCAGGTGGGACATTGGTATTGGATTCTAACAGATAGCTTCTTTCATCTTCAAGTGACTCCACTCTTTCATTTGCTTTTCTAAATTGGTAAGAAATCTCTGGTATCCTTTCATCCAAATCAGCAATATTAGCTTCAATTCTAGGAAGTTGAGAACCTAAATCTCTCTGTAAGGTAAGAAAGTCTTCTTCGATTTTCATGACCATTCCCTTTTCCCATGAGCCAAGGTGTCGTTCAAAGGTTGCAGATCTCTTAGTTACTACCTCTCTTTTATCCCGAAGCCGATCTAATTCTGATCCAACNTGTTCCAGACGCCTGTTCTCATCACTNTCGGACAAGGCTCGCTCAAGATGATTAAGTTTTTCACGCAACCGATCAACCTCCCCACGGGAAGTTTTTAAACGTGCTCTTTCTGCTTCTTCTTGATGCTTAAGTTCATTGACCCATTCCTCTCTTCGAGAGGACTCAACTTGGGCATAGAAAGGTTCTATAGCATGCCTAATTTTGTCCGCATGATCCCTTTGATCAACCGCTTTTGAATAAGACAGATGAGTGTCTCGAATTTCGTCCAACTGTTCTAATTGGAAGGAGGCGGTTTCGATCCTGCGATGCGTACTGCGTAAATCATCAAAGCGTTCCTGCAAAGCTAATAATTTAGTTTTGGAACCACCATCATCCAGCATATGTTCACGGATAAACTGGGTAAGATCTTTTACATCTTTGATGCATACTGCCTGATTGAAAATGGACATGGGGGAACGCGTTCCCAAATCTGCATCCATAAACAACAGAGACTCAAATTTCTTATGATAGGCAGTAAAGGAGTCAAAGGTTATGAGGTTTCGCTCTTTGATAATTCTTCTCAAGTTATCAATGTCTCCAAGCTCATTAAAATCTTCTTCTATGCTGATTTTCCTTTTCTCAACAATATATATCTTATCGACCTTTCCGTTCGGCAAACACCAGAGAACTTGAGCAATACACACATCCGACTTATAGGCTTCATTATAAAAGTGAGCCACGAGTACAGTGTAAGACTCACCAGGTTTCCTCAGGGTTTCTTTTCTACCCTGACCCGTGGTTACATCGTGAATTTCTGAGTAAGCTCCCAATACATAGTCTCGTTCATTTCTTTCGCGACTGCCAGCTTGGCTGCTTGCAACATTATAATTCCTTACCCGATTAGGAACCAAAAGCGTAAGCAAGGCATCCACAATCGTAGATTTCCCACTTCCGTTACGACCAGTGATCATACAAGTCCGTCCATCCGGTCGCATCGTATAAACTTTATTATGAAAAGTACCCCAATTTAATACTGACAACTCATGCAACCGATAGCCTGCCGTGGACTTGTCAGGTGAGAATTCTAGTTCAAGCTGTGAATCAAACATCATCTTCTTCCATCTCCTCTTCTATCTCAGGCGACCTTCTGCGTATTTGATCCCTAACCTCGGCCAACTTATCAGGGGGTAATTTAGCTTTAATAATCCNTTCGACTCGGTACAAGCCTTCATCCTTGTCTCTTACTTTCTTAAGNATACCCCATTCTTCGAATTTTGTAATCATCCCTGATATTTGACGATGTACCTTTTTCTCGTCATGCATTTCAGGATAGAAAGGGATCATAATTTCCCGCAAATCCTGTGCCGAACGATAGAGATGGTCGCCCTCTTCCTGCTCTTGTTCAAAACGCATTAATTCTTCTCGTAAAATAACCATAAAAATTGTCTGGTGATATGATAGACGCGTNCGCCGCAACACCCGAGGTAAGGGAGCCGAGGCAACATCTTCCCAATCTTCTAACTCCTCTTCACTTTCTTCAGTTTGTCTAACAAATGCGTAACCAGCCGCATCGTCCCTTGCGACCTCTAGGCCCATGTCAAAGAAATGGCTTTTAATACGATCCCACTCAGCTCCTAACCGGCCCCAGAGGTCTAAATCTTCTTGATAAATTGGGCCGTTGAGCAAACGAACGATCACATGGCGATAAGTAATGGCAGGGTTCATAAAATGTTACGTTGGAATATTACTTGTTCAACCTCGACAAATCGGGGTTGAGATGGACGGTTTAAATCAATTTTTATAATTTCATCATTCAATATGGAATGCCTACTGTCTTCCCCGGCAACCACACGGTAACAGACTACATCCACCACTCCCCTTTCAAGGGGAAACCTCTCCACCATCTCGGTTAAAGAAATCTTTTCCTCTTCTTCCAAAACATCTTCAACCCGTCGACGGAATTTTTTAAGATCCAAGGGTTCACCGACCGAATTTAAGATTTCGTTCATCCAGACGCTATCATCTGATTTTGCTACGGTTAGGGGAGCAAAGGGTTCAACTGCTTTCGGTTCCCAAAAATCGGATTCCATTAAGCCAAAAAATTGGGGCCTAACATCGATTTCGAAATCCCAATCTTCTGGGGGCTGATGTCGAAGCAGAAATGCCTGCTTTCTAATACTTGACAGAGTTCTTCGAACCAGCTTGCCACCACCACCGGCATGATCCCCTACGACCTGCCTAAGTTTACGGGAAATTCGGCCATAGGCACCATGGGCTGAATTAGCTTCTCCAAACAAACGATCACTCAAACTCAAGAAAGTTTTATTAGGATCAAGCCCTCTTCTCCGAGCAATGTCGGCGGTTTGCTCAGCCAAGTTCCGAAATTGCCGAGCCAAAATTGGATTTGTCATCATGGAACGAAACCCGAAATAACTCTTCCCTTGATCACAAGAACGAAGTTCGTTGTCTGAATCCAGTACATGCTCAACGATATCTCCCTTCGAGGCATCTCCTTGTGCGTAGAGTTTGGAAATCTGGCGGGCATGATCCTTAAAAAACTCTTCGATGGCTCGAAAATCGGAGAGGAAATGCTCAACTAAATCAGATAAATCATACACTTGATCGCGGATGACATCTTCTCCAAAGATAGGAGCTTCTCCAGTATCTCGAATTCTTTGAATTTCATCCTCTATTTCGTCCCTTTTACGGGAAAGATCAAGAATTCGTGCTTCAGGATCGGCATTTACTCCATGGGATAAGCCTTCCATTTCAAGCAGGATTCTATTGAAACGAGATTCAGTTGTCGCATATCCACGTTGTTGCATTGAAAGCAAATCTTGAAGCCAACTAAGAGCTTTTTCAGAATGACGAGTTAAACGAAAGACATACTCTTCTTTATCCTCGTCGTAGGTCTTAGTCATATAACGATGTTCTTCATCACACCACTCTTCTAAATAATCTTGAGGTAATCTTTTGGGAGCATCGAAATCCTCAAGTTCTCGAACTTGCTCAATATGTTCCGCTAGGGTTGCCGCAAGTTCTTCTTCCGAAGCCTCTACAACCCCCCAGTTCTTGAAGGTTTTGAAGAAAAAACCGACTACAAAGNAGCCTAAGCGCCCTCTCATTAGGCGCAAAGCTGGTGACTCATCAAATAGGTGAAGAAAATCTTCGTCCATCCATATTCCTCATGTTAANTGTTCGTTATNAATCTGACTTTACTTTATCTGCTGTCAAAGAGAAGTTATCAACAGAAGCCCAAACATGTGAAGAACATCAATTTCTACATAAAAAATTACGGTTAAAAGCTTTTCTACTGGGGGGTAATTAGGGCCTAAAAGAGCGAAGTTTAAAGCGAGTGATAACCTCTTCACCTCCNACATAAAGATACCCATTATGNAATCTTAATTTTCCCGCATATTGATTTAAATGTAATATTTTCAGTTCTACACCTTTGACAAGATCATAGATACGAATCTGTTTCAGATCTCCAAAGGAGACATAAAGGAGTTCATCTTGATCAAATGCCAAACCGATGGGGGTAACNACTTCAGGTGCAAAATCGATCAGTGTTTGGGGAGATTCAGAAGAAGGAGTGCCATCAAGACTCAGAGATAAAATACGGGCATTTACTGGTTCAGAAAACAAAAGCCGGTCAGCGGATGGGTCGATGCAAATCATCTCTGGATTGATTACTCGGTCGTTCAAGATATCTATTTGACCGGAGTCTAGGTCTACCTTGTAGATGACTCCTGAATCTTTAGAAGATAGGTAACACTGGGATTTTTGATCAATCCTCAAGTCGTCGACCGAAGAGAAGCGGTAACCATCATAGGAATCGGCCAAAACTTCTAACTTTCTTGCACTAGAAGAAATTCTCAGTAATTTCCCAGTTCCTTTATCTGCTACCACTATTCGATTCTGATGATCTACTTCCATACCTGCTGCTTCTGGAACTTTACCAACTGATGTTTCAACCCACTCTTTTAAATCAATGAATGGTTTTATCTTTTTAAAAGAATTGGTACTAGAAAAATTGATAACTCCTTTTTTTTGGACATTTGAATAATAAATTTGATCTTGGTTTCCAAAAGCCAAACTGGTTTTACTCGGTAAATTTGTATTCGTTTTAGAAAGAGACCATGTTAGGTCAGCATTATTATGCTTTGGATGGCCCAAGTTATTGGATTGAGTTCCCAAGGAGAAGCATCCACTTAGCAAGCTAGTGAAAGCTGTGGTGCAAAAAAAAGCCAATCGATTTATTTGTTTCAATTTGTGAAAAAGCCACTTTTATCAAACCTTGTGAAAAGCAAAGTTTAAAGAGTAAAATAGAGATTTAAGACAGAATTTCTAACGAGGATAGTGAAGGAAGAAATCCAACATGCAATGGAGGTGATTCAAGCAGCAGATGCTTTGCTAATTGGAGCAGGAGCAGGAATGGGAGTAGATTCAGGACTTCCAGATTTTCGAGGTCCAAAAGGATTCTGGCAGGCTTATCCACCCCTCAAGAAGCTAGGGATTGCATTTGAAAAGATGGCGAACCCTAGATGGTTTAGAGAAAATCCAGCACTTGCTTGGGGCTTTTATGGTCATCGTCTTCAACTTTACCGGAAAACTACTCCCCACAATGGATACAAGATCATTTTGAAATGGATTGAGGAATTAAGCCTGGATCATTTTATCTTTACCTCGAATGTGGATGCCCACTTTCAAAAGGTTGGATTTGACGAAAACAAAATTTATGAGTGCCACGGATCAATAATGCAATTTCAATGCTCCCATAATTGTGGTCAAGAAGTTTGGATGCCGAGCCCAGACTTTCAGCTATTGATTGAAGAACNCTCGTTGGAAGCAAAGGATCCATTACCTCTTTGCCCCANATGCAAAGCAATCGCACGCCCAAACATATTGATGTTTTCAGATTGGGATTGGGATGCGAAGCATTCGAGTATCCAACAGAGAAAGTACAGTGATTGGCTCGACCACAATGGAAACAAAAATTTGGTTGTTCTTGAAATTGGTGCTGGAGAAAATATTCCAACTGTTCGATTGGAGTGTGAATCTGTATATTCGCTCCAAAAAGCTCCCTTCATTAGAATAAATCCAATCGAATATAAAATTCCTAGAGGTGGAATCTCCATTCAGTTGGGAGGAATGCAAGCTTTGGAAGAAATGGAAAAACAACGAGGTTTTAATGCATAAGAAGAGAAGTATATTTAAATTGAATGCAGTCTCCTTTTAACCATGTGAAAAAGGAATATTGAGAGAGAAAATAGAATCAAAGATGCACATCCCTGATTTGCAGAAGATTTACATGGAATTTTTTAACAGACTAAGGAGTCCCGTCTTACATTTTTTCAAGAGGGAGATGATTCTGACCCCTCAAAGAGCTAAGTTAGATAAAGCCAGAAAACTTATTCAACCGTTACCGACTTAGCCAAGTTTCTTGGTTTATCAACATCTAATCCACGAAGGCGAGCAAAATGATAGGCAAATAATTGGAGTGGTAAATTAGCTAATATTGGGCGAACCACTTCATGCGCGACAGGCAGACGAAAAATGTCGTCTGCTGCTTCATCAGGAATGTCAATTCCTTCAGGTGCAATCGCGAGTACTNGGCCTTTCCTTGCCTTAACTTCCTGCATATTGGCAATGGTTTTTGCAGACAATTCAGTTCCCTCAACCATAAATATACAAGGGCACTCGGGATTTATCAGTGCAATAGGACCATGTTTCAATTCGGCTGCAGGGTAACCCTCGGCATGTGCGTAAGAAATTTCTTTTAATTTCAAAGCTCCCTCCAATGCAACGGGGTATAGGCTCTGCCTCCCCAAAAACAAAAGATGTTCTGCCTTTGAATATTTTACCGCGAGCTCACGAATTTGTTCCCCTTGCTGTAGTACATGAGCGACTAAATCGGGCAATCCATTCAATGCTTCTACAACAGTTTGGCCATCCATCGGAGACAAATCCCGCATACGCCCTAAGGCTAGGCCCAACATTGCACACAAGCAAGCTTGCGATGAGAAAGCCTTGGTTGATGCTACTCCAATTTCAGGGCCCACTCTTTGATAAACCCCACCATCAGTCTCTCTTGCTAAAGATGAACCGACTACATTTGTGATGCCAAGGGTTAGAAGTCCCTTTGTTTTTGCTTCACGAACTGCTTCTAGGGTATCCAAGGTTTCACCTGATTGACTAACTGCAATCACCAGAGATTTGCCGGCATTGGGAGAATTCCGATACCTAAACTCAGATGCGTGCTCAACTTCGACTGGTACCCTTGCCAGTCTTTCAATTAAATATTCCCCTACCATGCAAGCATGGCGAGCAGTACCGCAAGCCACAAAGATAATTCGGTCTAAATCCCTCAATTCATCTTCATGCCCTTCGAGACCGCCTAATTTTGATGTGGTTCCGTCATCACCAAAACGTCCACGTAAAGTATTCTTTAGTGCAGTTGGCTGTTCAAATATTTCTTTCTCCATATAAGAATCGAAATCTCCCAGTTCCACTTCTTCTGAAATTTGATCAACAGGATGGGAAACGGCTTGGGCTTCCTGCCCTTCCAAAGTTGTGATCCGAAAGTCACGGCCACTTAATATAGCAAGTTCGCCGTCATTGAGAAATACGGCCTCTTTTGCTCTTCCTACAAAAGCCGATGCATCACTTGCAATAAAGTTGGCATCATCTCCCAAACCAACNACCAAAGGGGAACCCCTTCTGGCACCGATCAAGACATCCGGTTTGTCCAAGCAAAGCACCGCAATTCCGTACGCACCCCTACATTGAGGNAGTGCNAGTCGAACTGCGTCAACAAATCGTTCTTTACTTTCGGGCNACNCGGAATAATGAAAGGCAATCAAATTACAAAGAACTTCGGAATCCGTTTCAGATGTAAATTGGATTCCTTTTCCCTTGAGAAACTTTTTTAAGGGCGAAAAATTTTCGATAACGCCATTGTGAACCAAAACGAATTTTCCATCATGGCTCGTATGGGGATGGGTATTTGATACGGTTACAGCACCATGCGTTGCCCAACGTGTATGAGCAATTCCAAGAGATGAAGATGAGCTCTTTTTTTGAACGACCTCTGCTAAGTTTTTTACCCTTCCTGTTTCGCGGGCCATTGAAAATTTATTTCCTTCATGAAACGCAACTCCGGCCGAGTCATAACCTCGATACTCCAGCCTCTTCAGACCATCGATAAGAGACTCTTGCGCTATTCCATTACCTAGATAACCAACAATTCCACACATAACTTAAAACCATACAAATATTTATTTATTTGATCAATTTAAATTGCTATCAAATTAAAATNCNTAGCAATTAAATATCTTCANNTTTGTNNGNATCATAATGCTAAGGTTTNTTTGGAAATCAGAAGTTGTGNCNTATTATCAAANATTTGAATANNTAGATAAAAATTTATAACCTTTTAACTCGACCCAATTATTAATCTGATACAAACAGGATGTTTTGAAACCGAGGTTTAAAATAAAGTTTTTTTCTCTTCTTATGGTTTTCGTTTTCTTGGGTGACTTACAAGGCGGGGAAAACATTTTTCTTTGTCTTTCAAAAGAACACTCGACTGCATCCATTTCCGGTTATCNGGATATATTTAAAGAATTAGAAATTACTCCAAACCTTGAAAGGATTTCTGGAAATGGAATTCTTTTTAAGAATGCCTTCTGNTCAACTGCCAACTCGGAGCTTAGCTTAAAATCCATACTGACAGGCNCACTAGTTGATCCTAAACAGCAGAAAAAAAGGGATCANCTTCAACCAGCTAATATTCAATCCATTTTAAAGAAAAAGGGCTACAGTACNGTTTTTTTTGGAAATTGGATTGGAGATAAAAAACCTGAAGGCTTCGATTATTGGGAGATTTTAGAGGATGCTTCTCAATTTTATAANCCAAAATTGATAAACCCCCATAGAAGCAGAAAAATTGAAGGCCATACTACTGATATCATTACCGATATTGCCCTAGCTTGGCTCAAGAAACAGGGGAANANTCCAAANCCAATCTTNATGGTTNTTCACTTCAACGGCTTACAGCAGCCTTGGGTTCCCCCNATTCGAAATTTAGAGCTCTATAATGACCTCTTGTTACCCGAACCCATNACTCTTNNGGCAAGNCACGATNATAAAGCACCCCCNTCCAGGTACCAAGAGATGCAAATCGAAACTAACTTGAATGTAGAAAGTGATCTTTTTCTTGGTCCCGATGTTGCGAGTTCAGATGCTACAGCTGAAGATAGAACCAAAGGGGANGGATTAATCCGTAGATTAAATGGTGAGCAACTATCTGCTTGGCAACTTGCTTTGCGACCACAAAACGAAGCTTTTGCAAGATCTAATGTTGAAATGGATGGATCAATCTCATGGAAATATCAAAGGTATGCGAAAAACTATCTTCGGTGCGTTCGGGCTATCGATGAAAATATTGGAAGGATCTATGATTTTTTACATCCAAATGAAAAGGGAAATTCCTGGACCTTCATATACACTGCAAGCAGCGGAAACTTNGTTGGAGAAAACGGATGGTTTGGAGGTGCATGGATGTATGAACCAACTATGAGGATTCCGTTAATTATCACAGGGGAAAATTATGTGGGAAATAGAGTTTGCGACTCTAATGTTCAACTTCTCGATTTATTTCCAACGATTACTGGCGTAAACAATCAATCCAATGGTGGAATAAATCTTCAATCTTTCCACAAGGAAAATAACTCTAGTAAAAACCGCGTTTTATATTTTGAGCACTATCAATTTCCTGAGAAATTAATGGTGGCAAAACATTATGGAATTAGAAACGGGCGGTACAAATTAATTCATTATCATCAATTCGATGAATGGGAANTATTTGACATTCTTAAGGACCCAAATGAGCAAAACAATTTATATGTTGATTCAATCGATCCGAAATTAGTTGAAATCATAAAAACAAAATTAATAACAAAAAGAAAAAAATTGGGNTTAGGGAAACTTCTCGANCCNATGCCNGAGGAATGGAGGAGAATTTANAGGGGACCTAATGCTCGGAAAAAAGAACAAATTAANTCACCTTGATAACTATTTATTGTANTTTNATANAATTTTTAACAAAAACTTNAAAAAAACATTGATCCATCATCAGAATGTATTACTTTATACTGCTTAAAGGAATGCATATCCTGAGAGGCGCCGTTTGGGAGGACGGCGCCTTTCGCCTTTTTAAACTCCACGAATAAAATGTTAATTATGAGAAAGCCTAGCTTCTTTTTTCTTATATTCTTTTCACCCTTTTTTGGTTTCATTGATGCCAAGGATAATNAGAGGCCAAATATACTTTTTGTCTTTACTGATGACCATGCACCTCACGCCATAGGTGCCTATGATGGATGGTTGAAATCTGTTAACCCTACGCCTGTAATAGATAAATTAGCACAGGAAGGTATGGTTTTTATAAATAGCTTTTGTACCAATTCTATTTGTGGCCCGAGTCGTGCGGTTATTCAAACCGGAAAACACAGCCACAAAAACGGTTTNATGAACAATGGAAATACNTTTGATTGGANTCAACAAACCTTTCCAAAGCTATTACAAAAAGCAGGATACCAAACTGCTATCTACGGAAAAAGCCATCTNAAAGGAAAGCCACTTGGCTATNACGATTGGGCGGTTTTACCGGGTCAGGGATTGTACTACAACCCCGATATGATCTTTCCAGACGGGAAAAAACANATAAATGGCTACTGTACAGATGTTGTAACCGATCTCGCAGTCGAATGGTTGCATAAAAAAAGATCCGATGAGAAACCATTTATGTTAATGGTTCAGCATAAAGCACCCCATCGTAATTGGATGCCGGCACTGCGGCATTTGTCTTTGTACGACGACATTGAAATTCCGGAACCTCCTACCCTTTTTGANGAGTGGAAAGACAATGTTCCAGCAGCAAGGTTTCAAGAACTTGAGATCGATCGTCATATGGATTTAAATTACGACTTATTCTTGGATTTGACTCCAGAATTTGACCAACCTCCCTCACAAAAAAGACAGGATCGGTCGGCTTGGCACAACATGAAAAGAATGACCCCCGAACAACTCAAGGCATGGCGGGCCCATTATGCACCTCAAGATGCAGCTTTTCACAAAGCAAAACTTTCTGGGAAAGATTTGGTCCGATGGAAATTTCAAAGATACGCTAAAAATTACCTTAGATGCGTAAAAGGTGTCGATGAAAGCGTAGAGCGGCTTCAACANGAACTGAATAAACTTGGTCTCGATCAAAATACCATCGTNATTTACTCCTCAGACCAAGGTTTTTATATCGGAGACCATGGATGGTACGACAAAAGNTGGATGTATGAAGAGTCACTAAAAATGCCCCTCATAGTGAAATGGCCGGGGGTCATCAAGCCTGGAAGCCGTCGCACTGAATTGGTACAAAACTTAGATTACGCTCAGACATTTTTGGAAATTGCTGGAGCCCCACAACCAAAAGATATGCAGGGGTTATCGCTTGTTCCACTGTTGAAAGGGGAACAACCCAAAGATTGGAGAAAGGAAATTTACTATCACTATTATGAATACCCTAGCGTACACATGATTCCCCGACACTATGGCATACGTACAAGCAGATATAAACTCATGCATTTCTACCAATTTGGAGAACAATGGGAGTTTTATGATCTCAAAAATGATCCTGATGAACTTTCAAATATTTATGGCCAAAAGATACATTTGAAGCTTCAAAATCGGCTTAAGCAAAGGCTAAAAAACTTACAGAAATCCTACGAAGACAAAAGTGATATCTCAATTCGCAAGGATTATTTCCAACAATTTTGGAAAAAGTCATAAATTAAAGCCTCAAATGCTTCCCATCGGAAATGGCCAATTTGATTTTTGGCTGTAGCCAATCTTGTAGGGACCAGTATTTGGCTAAAACACGATAGCTATCTGGTTGTTTTTTAATACTCGGTTCAAAATCGGTATAAAAAGCAGTCAGCAAGGATCCTTCTTTATCTAAAAGAACAGTGGAAGGATAACCAATATCCTTAGCAAGATCTCCAAATTGATGAATCACCCATGGAGCTTCCCATGTTTTCCCTGCATCGATGCTGATTCTAACTCCAATTCCCATCATCCCCCGATTGCGGATGCCATAGGTAAGTAGTACGCATTTTTCAGAAAGCACAGTCAAGTCAGCGGGATGCTGCATAGGTAACGTTAGTTGGCCTCTTTCCCTCCATCTGTCTCCAAACTTTGAAAGTTCACAAAGCTTGACATGATGATCTGAATGGGTCCTGGTAGCAGCGATTATTTGACCATTTTTCAATTTGCACAAAGTTGATTCATTCGAGTCCCTAGCTCCAAACCTAGATTTCTTGGTCCAAGTAAGACCATCATCTTCAGAAACGATCATCCAAGTTTCACTTCGCTTATCTTTTCCTCGTAAACGATAGGATGAATAGGCAAGTCGGTTAGGAGCAAACTGGATGATACGCCCAAAAGGAATGGTTGATTCTATCCCTTTCGGAATCACCGGATTAGATTCTGACACCCAAGTCTTACCCCGATCCCGTGAACGAGATAACCAATGCCCAGAAAAACCTACAATCTTTTCATCTTTGACAAAAAACCCGCTACTGAAACAGAGTATATCCCCGTTGTGTGCCATACCCACGGCTAAATGGATTCGATTTCCTCCTTTTGGCTTTTTAGCGACAACCGAAAGCTTTTTCCAGTTTCTCCCATTCTTATCACTAATTGAGCAAACCAAATCTCCTTCGATTAGTCCGTGACTGGGTGCATTGAAATAGGTGCATAGTACTTGACCATTCTTTAACCTCGTAAGGTTTGGCCATCCACAGGCATTTCTTGCTACAACCAACAATTGCTTCATATTATTTACTTAAGTTGAATGCCTAGTTAAGGGTCAAACCATATTCGTTTTCACAAGGNTGTAGAAACTTTTGTAAATCTATTAATTTCCATATTTGACAATTCCTCCATTTGTGGAATTCAATAATACAATGGTTCGCATTTTTCCAATTTTTGCCTGTTTGACATTGGTTAGCACTAGCATGTTTGCCGTCAATCAATTGGAATTTTTTGAATCAAGAATAAGACCGGTTTTGGCTGAGAATTGTTATGAATGCCACAACAGTTTAGGTAAGGCAAAATCAGGATTAAAATTGGATTATAAACAAGGACTGCTCCAAGGCGGAGAACGGGGGCCTGCCATATCTTTAAAAATGCCTAAAGAAAGTTTACTCCTACAGGTAATTCGACATCAGGTAANAAATGTAAAAATGCCAAAAGGNGGCCCTAAATTATCNGAAAGGGTTATTNAGGACTTTGAACAATGGATTTCCGNTGGNGCTTTTGATCCANGAAAAANNCCACCTTCTGCAGAACAATTTGCCAAGGAAACTTCATGGGAAAGAATTCGTGAAAAGAGAAAACTATGGTGGAGCTTTCAGCCCATTCTTGCAGTTAAAACTTCTTCAGCAGATAACAAGCACCCGGTAGACCAATTTCTTCTGGATAAGATGATCCCTTTAGGACTTAAACCCAATGGCAATGCCAACTACCTGTCGATTTTGAGAAGATTATCTTTTGCTCTCACCGGACTCCCCCCTACCCTTGATCAACAAAACCTTTTCATCACATTATCCAAGGAAAACATAGACATAGCTATCGAAAAATTGACCGACGAATTTCTGCGGAGTCCACAATTTGGCGAAAGGTGGGCAAGGCATTGGATGGATTGGGTTCGCTACGCAGACTCCCATGGTAGTGAAGGAGACCCCAAAATTCCCAATGCTTTTCGCTATCGGAATTATTTAATTCGTGCTCTTAACCAAGATGTAAGTTTTGATCAGCTTGTCCTTGAACACATTGCGGGTGACCTGCTTGAAAAACCAAGAATTAATAATGCACTTGGGATTAATGAATCTGCGATTGGTACCGCACATCTTCGATTTGTACTACATGGCTTCGCTCCCACAGATGCATTGGATGAACATGTGCGCTTTACTGACGATCAGATTGATGCAGTAACTAAAACTTTCCTTGGTCTAACCGTATCTTGTGCTCGCTGCCACCACCATAAGTTTGATGCAATCAGTCAGGACGATTATTATGCTTTATTTGGTATTCTTTCCAATGGGCGACCGGCACAGAAAGTCATCGATGATCCTTCGACCATAAATGAATTTAACTCCAAGCTCAGCTCTCTAAAACTGCAAATTAAGAATGAATTCGTACGATCTTGGATGAAAATAGATATCGAAAACGAGTTAAAAAATAATACTAAAAAAACACTACCTTCCGATCAAACTCTCGACTTTCTAATGCCATGGAAAAAACTTTATTCTCTTAAAGATCAGGAATTTTCCAAGGAGTGGGTCAGATTGAATAAGCAGGTAAAAGAAAGTGAAGCTCGCCTTGAATCTCGTCGCCAGAACTCCAATAAAAATTATTGGAATCTTGGCGTGCAAGAGACTTACAAAATATGGAAAAAAAGCGGAACCGGATTGAGCAGGNATTCATCAAAAGCGGGACAATTCTCATTAAATTTTAAGGGCGAAGAAATNATCCATAATATCATGCCTGCTGGTGCGTACACTCATNTGTTAAGCACCAAACAAAATGGAACTCTTTCTTCNCCACGGTTTGAATTTGAAAAAGGCAACCTTTGGCTTCGAGTTATTGGAGACAAGGNGGCGTCCGTTCGATACTCCGTATGGAATTATCCGAGGAAAGGAACAGTATACCCAAAATCCTCNCCCGAACCAAAGNTNGAGAAATGGATCCGTTTTAAGACGGACTACTGGGCCGGGGAAACTGGATACCTCGAATTAACCACTAATGGTGACCATCCAGTAGAAGCAGGAAATGCTGAACGCTCATGGTTTGGTCTAACTGAGGCTTTTCATGCCACTCACGACGAACCTGCCCCAAAAGATGAAGTCTCAGAAATTCTCTCTCCTTTATTTNCCACTTCTTTATCTGTTACAAACTCAAGGGATTTANCCATTCTCTANGCCCAAGTAATTAAGGATGCAATCAAAGCTTGGGAGGATAATTCCATAACAGATGCCCAANCCAGAATTCTTAATTCATTGATTAAGGAAGGCATACTACCCAATTCCCAAAAAGAAATGCCAACCTGTAAAAATCTCGTTTTGAAATATCGTGAAATTGAATCCTTAATCAAAGCACCACGACTAGCCCCTGGACTGTTGGACGGAGAACCTTTTGAGCAAGCTTTATTCGAAAGAGGAGACCACAAGAAGCCCGCACATAAAGTACCGAGGAGATTTTTAGAAGCAATCGACCCAACCCCCTACCCTAAAGATTCCATTGGCAGACTGGAGTTCGCAAACGATCTGTTGCGGAAAGACAACCCGTTCACATCCAGAGTAATCGTAAATCGGATTTGGCACCATTTATTTGGCAACGGAATTGTCCGAACTCCGGACAACTTTGGAAGATTGGGGGAAAAGCCCTCACATCCAGAACTCCTTGATTTCTTGGCCACCAAATTTCGGAAAGAGGGATGGTCTATTAAAAACATGGTCAAGTTTCTTGTTACCACCAAAGCTTTNCGAGCATCCTCAAAACCTTCAGCNAAAGCACAACAGAGCGATCCAANAAACTTACTACTTTCTCATGCGAATCTTCGTAGGCTGGAGGCTGAAGCAATTCATGATTCCATGCTTTTAGTTTCGGGCAGAATTAAATTAGAGAGGGTTGCTGAAGGTAACTCCGAGCCGGCTAATAGTGTTAGAAGGTCAGTCTACAGACTGATCAAACGTAATAATCTCGACCCGTTCCTATCCGTTTTTGATGCCCCTGTTCCTGCCTCAACCAAAGGTAGGCGTGATGTTACAAATGTTCCTGCTCAGTCACTTACGCTTATGAATGACCCTATGGTGATCAGAGCAGCAAAAGAATTTGCAAACTTACACAGGTATGGGGATTTAAAAGACAGAATAACCATGATGTTTAGACACTCCCTAGGTCGAAATCCGACTCAAGAGGAGGTCAAACANTCAATGGANTATTTAATGCTCTCGGANCAGGAAAGCGGNAAAGAAAAAAATATGTTACTTGGATTGCNGGAGAANAAACTNAAACTGGGCCAAGAAATTTCTGAACTTATTGACCCTGTTCGTGAGAAATTAATCAAAAATAAAAAATCTTCGGATGGCCCGAAAAATAAGTATTCTCTTGATCCCGTTCTTCAATGGAATTTTGCAAGTGGATTAAAAGATCAAATAATAGGTCTACAAGCCAACCTCAAAAATGGTGCTAAAGTCGAAAATGGNAGATTAATTCTTCGNAAAGGAGGTTATGCAGTAACCNATAATCTACCAATAGAAATCACTGAAAAAACACTTTCTGCTTGGGTANAACTAGATAATCTCANTCAACGAGCTGGGGGAGTGATTACCCTNCAAAACTNAAANGGTAGTATTTTTGACTCNATTGTCTTTGCCGAAAAAGACNCTAGAAAATGGNTNTCAGGTAGTAATGGNTTTTCTAGNACAAAGNCTTTTNCTNCCGCACCCCTAGAAAATCTTGCAGATAAGCAGTTAATTCATTTTGCCATCACCTATTCAACGAATGGAAAAATTACTGGTTATCGGAATGGGGAAATATATGGAAAACCATACTCTGTGAATCTTTACAAGTATCAGAAAAATAAATCTGTACTTACTTTTGGCTTGAGGCATCTACCAGCNAGTCCGCAACGCATGTTAGACNGCAGTATCAGTAAGGCTTCGNTTTATGACCGAGCCCTTTCTCAAAGTGAAATNAATGCAATCTTTCNTCCANATTCATATGTNAGTTTGGAGGAAGTAGTGAACTCGCTGTCTGATGATGAAAGAAATCTGTATACCAAACTTANCACGCAAAGAAAATCTTTAGAAAAAAGACTCGGAGAGCTTGAAGCTACCCTATTTNCAGATAAACCAAAGCTTCAAGATTTAGCACTCGCACTTTTTAATATGAAAGAATTCATTTATTTAAAATAAACTACCAATGCATAGCCTTCTAAGTCGTCGTAAAATGCTAGCCACTTGCTCAAGTGGCTTTGGCATGCTTGCCCTCCAAGGCCTCCTTGGGCAAAATCAACTTGCTGCAAAACCGCACTTCACGCCCAAGGCTAAAAGCGTAATTTTCTGCTACATGTCAGGTGGAGTTTCGCACCTTGACACATTTGATCCAAAACCAACCCTTAAAAAGTTTGGGGGCCAACCCATGCCCGTTAAAGTCGAGCGTACTCAATTCAATAATAACGGTAATGTTTTCCCCTCCCCTTTCAAATTTAAAAGGTATGGTCAAAGCGGTATTCCGGTTAGCTCAATATTTCCTCGAACCGCAGAAATGATCGATGAAATTGCCGTGATCCGGTCAATGACTAGCAAGGTAAACGAACATGCTCAGGGAAATTATGCAATTCATACTGGTTTTCCATTTATGGGACACCCTACAGCCGGTGCTTGGGTAAATTATGGGCTAGGTAACCTCAATCAAAATTTGCCTGGATTTGTTGTCTTACATAGTGGAGGGTCGGTTCCGCCCCATGGAGGAGTTGGATTATATGGAAGCGGTTATCTACCCGCAAATAACCAAGGATCAATCCTCCAAGTCGATAAAAATGAAGCAATCATAAATATCACCCCAAGAGAATCAATTTTCTCACAACGTAAAAGATTGGATTTCCACAAATCATTCGATCAACGGTTTCTACAAGAGGTTGGTTATAATCAACAAGTTGAGGCGGCCATTCAAAATCATGAAGTTGCATATAAAATGCAGGCTGCAGTTCCCGAGTTGTGTGAGATCCAAGGAGAAACAGATGCTACCAAAAAGCTTTATGGCTTAGATTCTTCAGATATTCAAAAAGCAAGTTATGCAAAACAGTGTCTACTCGCAAGAAGGTTGGTTGAAAGGGGGGTTCGATTTGTTGAATTAAGCTGTTTGACTGAAAAANTTGGTGCAGGAGGAGCAGCAAANCCCTGGGATCAGCATGGTGTTTTAGAAAAAGGACATTCGGCCATGGCTCACCAAGTGGATCAACCAATAGCTGGCCTGCTTCAAGATTTAAAAGTTCGAGGATTGCTGGAAGAAACTTTAGTTATATGGGCAGGTGAATTCGGACGTACTCCATTCTCACAAGGATCTGATGGAAGAGATCATAACCCTTATGGATTCTCTATTTGGATGGCTGGAGGAGGTATTAAAGGTGGGACTGTTTATGGATCAACGGATGAATTCGGATATCATGTAAATGAAAATAAATGTGATTTTTATGATCTTTGGGCAACTGTGCTCCATTTACTTGGATTAGACCATGAAAATCTTACTTACAGGCACGGAGGCCGAGACCTAAGACTCACGGATGTACATGGACGAATCCTGAATCCAATTCTAGCTTGAAGACTTTGTTTTATTTATCCAACGACCTACAGTATTCAAGGAATTGATTTGCCTGTTTGGAGAGTCTAGCTTCAAGTTCTGAGTCCATCAGCCCGTTTTCCTGTGAAGCAACTTCGTGCACCAAAGGAACAAATACGCGTCTAGGAAAATTGTATGCATTTCGGTAACCAAATACTTGCTGCAAATGTTCAACAGGTCTTAAGGCTCCAAACTGTCCAGATGCAATGCCAACATAGCAAACCGGACGATTTTCAAAACTGTCAGGATACGGCAATAAATCGATAAATAGTTTCAACGCACCTGGCATGCTACCGTTGTATTCCGGAACAACTATAACCAACCCCGTAGCATTAAGTATGACTTCGGTGAATTCTAAAACTTTATCAGGTTTACTAGAATACGCTAAAGGGGAAAAGGTTTCCACAGGTAGCAAAGAAAGCTCAAGTACTTTACATTCAACCCCCATTTGCTGATAAATATTTTCTATGGCATGAGAAAATACGGAAGATAAACTACCTTCACGGTTTGTCCCTGAAATNATAGCAATCATGAGACTGGATTATTAATGAAGTNCAAGAGTTTGGAATAATCACTTACCACCTTCATATCTGGATATTCAAGGGTCAAAGGAGTGGGTGGATTAAAGAGAGCACAATAATCAGCAGTCTTTAACATACCTAAATCATTATAACTATCTCCTGACGCAACTACTTCGAAATTTAATTTCTGGAGATATTGAACGCTNTTACGNTTATGATCTGGAAGTCTCAATTGGATGTCCACAATAACATCATCAACCGTTTTCAACTCATGACAGAATAATGTAGGAAACTTTAGCTTTCNCATTAATGGTCCAGCAAATTCACGGAAAGTGTCTGAAAGAATGATGAGTTCATGATCCGGGAGTAGTTGATCTAGAAATTCTATGGCTCCTGGTAAAGGATCCAAGGACTCGATAAGGTCTTGTATTTGGCTAAGGGTAAAACCGTGTTTTTTAAGTATCTCAATACGGTAGCGCATTAAGACCCCATAATCGGGTTCGTCCCGGGTTGTTCGAGTTAATTCGCTTACTCCAGTTTTTTCAGCAAAAGCAATCCAAATCTCGGGAACGAGAACTCCTTCGAGATCCAAACAGACAATACGCATACCTAGTCTTTAAGGAAGGGAAGTTTCACCCATTAGAAACTCATCACATTCACGAGCAACCGCTCGACCTTCGTTGATTGCCCAGACAACCAAGGACTGTCCCCTTCTCATATCACCAGCAGCGAAGACTCCAGACATATTGGTGGAAAATTTACCATACTCAGCTTGTACATTTGAACGGGTATCCCTATCCAAACCAAGTTCTTCCGCAATTAAATCTTCTGGACCAAGAAATCCCATTGCCAAAAAAGCGACTTGAGCGGGAATTTCTCTGACTGAACCAGGAACTTCAATGGGCGAGAATCTTCCATTTTCTTGCTTCCACTCAATATCGTGAATTTGAATAGCACGCAAATTTCCTGCATCATCTCCAATGAACTTCTTGGTTGCAGTAAGGTAGTGACGAGGATCTCTACCAAAAACTTCTTTTGCTTCTTCTTGCCCATAGTCCATTTTATAAACTTTTGGCCATTCAGGCCAAGGGTTATCGGGAGCTCTTTCATCAGGAGGTCTCGGCATTATCTCCAACTGGGTAACTGTATTACAACCATGGCGAACGGATGTTCCCACGCAATCAGTTCCAGTATCTCCACCACCAATCACCACTACATCCTTGTTCTTTGCAGCAGTTTCAAAACGGGTTACATCTTTCAACTCAAGGAGTCCTTGCGTGTTAGTAGTCAAAAATTCCATGGCAAAGTGAACCCCATTTAGCTCTCTTCCCTCAACGGGTAAATCACGGGGTTTAGTNGCACCGCAACAGAGCACAACTGCATCGAAATCTGCAACAAGTTTCTTTGCAGGTAAGTCTTTTCCAATCTCAGTAGAAACGATAAATTCAATCCCTTCTTCCTGAAGAAGGTCGACTCTCCTCTGTATGTACTTCTTATCCAACTTCATATTGGGAATTCCATACATCAAAAGTCCACCGATGCGATCGGCACGTTCATAAACAGTAACNGTGTGTCCAGCTTTATTTAATTGATCTGCAGCTGCTAANCCAGCAGGACCCGAACCGACTACAGCCACTTTTTTATTGGACCTCTTAAGNGGGGGAGNNGGAGTCACCCAACCTTCCTGAAATCCTTTGTCGATTATCGCACATTCGATACTTTTTATTGTAACCGGAGGTTCAATTACCCCTAAAACGCATGAACCTTCGCAAGGAGCAGGGCAAACCCTACCAGTAAATTCTGGAAAGTTATTAGTCTTGTGTAAGCGCTCTAGTGCGTCCTTCCATTTTCCGTTATAAACCAAATCATTCCATTCTGGAATTAAGTTATTGATGGGACAACCACTTGCCATATTGCTAAGGGTCATGCCAGTATGGCAATAAGGCGTTCCACAATCCATGCATCGTGAGCCTTGTTCTCTTAGTTTTGATTCTTGGAAATCCTCGTGAATCTCTCCCCAATCTTTTATGCGCTCGAGCGGATGACGGTCTGGAATTGGCCGTCTTTGATGCTCTAAAAATCCTGTTGGTTTTCCCATAACTTAAAAATTGATGATTTAATTGCCGGCAGCAACATTTTCTTCAAAGGCTGCCTGTACGGCTTCATCCCCTTTTAATCCTCTTTCCTCTGCTCTCTTCAAAGCCAAAAGGACTCTTTCGTAATCTTGGGGAAGAATTTTTATGAATTTTTTTATAAAACGATCCCAGTTCAATAGAATATCTTCAGCTCTCTTAGAACCAGTTAACTCTTTATGCTCAGTAATCAAATTTCTTACATGGCTTATGTCTTCATCGTCACACTCAACCAATGGATATACTTTAACCATTTCTTGATTAAGCTTTTTGGAGACAAAATCGCCGAATTCATCAAGGATATATGCAACTCCACCTGACATCCCAGCTCCAAAATTCCGCCCCGTTCTCCCAAGACACAAAACAAGACCGCCTGTCATGTATTCGCACCCATGATCACCCAAACCTTCAACCACAGCCTGAACCCCAGAATTACGAACACAAAAACGCTCACCAGCAACTCCTGCAATGTAAGCTTTCCCAGAAGTGGCTCCATAAAAACAAACATTTCCTGTAATAATATTTTCATGAGCGACAAAGGGAGAGTCTTCAGGAGGACGCACTATGATCTTCGCACCAGATAAACCTTTGCCACAATAATCATTGGTATCACCATCAACAAAAAATGTCATACCTTGCGGACAAAATGCTCCGAGACTTTGACCAGCAGAACCATGAAGGTTAATGCGAACCGTATCTTCCGGAAGACCGTGTCTTCCATGAATGCGAGAAATCTCAGCACCTGTTATTGTGCCGACAACTCTATCGGTGTTAACAACTGGAAGGTTCAAAACTACCGGTTTTTTATTGTCTATCGCAGGTTTTGCACCCTCCAGAATACTTCTAATATCAAGGGATTGATCCAGCAGGTGATCCTGTTTCATCTGGCAAAATGTCCCAACTTCAGGGCCAACATCTGGTCGGTAAAGAATATTGGAATAATCCAAGCCTTTGGCTTTCCAATGATCGATTGCAGTTCTGAGTTCTAATTTATCTACTCTTCCCACCATTTCATTGATCGTTCTAAATCCTAATTTGGCCATGGTTTGTCGCATTTCTTCCGCAACAAAATTCATAAAATTGACCACTGCATCTGCACCTCCCGCAAATTTCTCACGAAGTCGTGGGTCTTGAGTTGCTATACCTACCGGACAAGTATTTTTGTGACAAACTCGCATCATGAGACAACCCAAAGTCACGAGGGGAGCGGTGGCAAAACCAAACTCTTCAGCTCCAAGCAAACACGCAATGGCAACATCACGACCAGTTTTTAACTGCCCATCTGTTTCAAGCACTACGCGACTACGTAAATCATTTAGTAGGAGAGTTTGGTTCGTTTCTGCCAAACCTAGTTCCCAAGGTGCTCCAGCATGCTGGATTGAGGATCGAGGAGATGCTCCAGTCCCACCATCATAACCAGATACTAAAATTACATCTGCTTTTGCCTTTGCCACCCCAGCGGCAATTGTACCCACACCCACTTCGGAAACCAATTTCACATTTACTCGAGCATGGACATTAGAATTTTTTAAGTCATGAATGAGTTCAGCAAGGTCTTCGATCGAATAAATATCGTGGTGAGGTGGAGGTGATATCAAACCAACGCCTGGGGTAGTCCCACGAGTTTTTGCAATAGGTGGGAGTACTTTGTGCCCGGGTAGTTCACCCCCTTCACCTGGCTTAGCTCCCTGCACAATTTTAATCTGTATTTCATCCGAGTTTACTAAATAAAAACTGGTAACTCCGAACCTGCCACTTGCAACTTGCTTGATGGCAGACCGACGAGAGTCACCATTTGAATCTGGCGTAAAGCGATCTAGTTCCTCACCACCCTCACCTGTATTGGATTTTCCACCAAGTCGATTCATCGCGATTGCAAGGCTTTCGTGTGCTTCTTTAGATATGGATCCGTAAGACATGGCTCCCGTTTTAAAACGTTTCACAATTTCAGAAGCACCCTCAACTTCCTCCAGAGGAATGGAGTGAGAATCATCATACTTAAATTCCATTAATCCTCGAAGGGTATAGAGGTCTCTGGATTGATCATTCACTGCATCGGAATATTCCTTAAATACTTCAAAACTTCCCAAACGGGTAGATTTCTGGAGTTTATGAATGGTAGTGGGATTGAAAAGATGTTTTTCACCATTTGCTCGCCATTGGTATATGCCTCCTGGATCCAAGGGTGATGAACGCTCGTCGGGTCTTGGTGCAAAGGCAAATCGGTGTCGGTTAAAAGCTTCAGCTGAAAGTGTATCAATTCCGACCCCTTCAACGCGAGAAGAAGTGTTGCAAAAATACTGATCAATCAGTGAATGATTCAATCCTATTGCCTCGAAAATCTGTGCACCCCTGTAGGATGCAATTGTAGAAATTCCCATTTTGGACATGGTCTTAATTACCCCATTGAGGTTAGCTTTAAGAAACTTTTGGCAAGCAGTACTAGGATCCATATCTAGGTCACCGCTGTGTATCATATGTCTAACCGACTCAAGAGCTAAATAAGGGTTGATCATGTCCGCCCCGTAACCGAGTAATAGTGCAAAGTGCTGNACTTCGCGAGGCTCACCGGTTTGAAGTACAATCGAAACCTTGGTTCGAGTACCCTTTTTGATGAGATGGTGATGCAAGCCAGAACTAGCAAGCAAAGCGGGGATGGCAGCACTCTCTGGAGATAACCCCTTATCAGACAAGATTAGAATATTAGTTCCCTCCTCAATCATACGNTCAGCGTTTTCAAAAAGAGCNGATAATGCATCTCGGAGATCACTCCCATCTTGAATTTCAGGATTAGGGCTAAACAAAATAGGTAGGGTACGAACCGAGAAGTCGTCTGGCAAACTGACTTCGAGTTGCCGAATAACACCATCATCAACGAGAGGGGATTCGTACTTTATCATACGGCAACTACTTGGTCCNGGAGATGTTAAGTTACCCTCTGAACCAATAAAGGTAATCGAAGCTGTGACAATTTCTTCCCGAATTGGATCAATTGGAGGATTTGTAACTTGTGCNAANAGTTGCTTGAAATAATTGTAAATGATTTGTGACTTCTCTGAGAGAACCGCCAAAGGCGAATCATTACCCATAGATCCTAGGGGTTGCTTACCTGTTTCAGCACTCGGACCGAGTAAAAAGCGGATATCTTCGAAAGTATACCCAAAGGCTTTTTGTCTTGTTAATATATCTGAATAATCGTCACTCTCGAAGTTTGGAAACACAGGTAAATTTTTTGCCTCGATGAGGCTCTCTTCGAGCCATTTCCGATAAGGCTTTTCTTGAGCAATTTTAATTTTAAGTTCTTGGTCATCTATGATCCGCCCCGCCTCCACGTCTACCAAGAACATTCTACCCGGCTCTAATCTACCCTTTTTAACAATCTTCGAGGAATCAATAGAAGATAAAACTCCGACCTCCGAAGCGAGAATGACCATGTCGTCGCTGGTAACATAATAACGGGACGGCCGAAGTCCATTTCGATCAAGTACAGCACCTACTTGAACTCCATCCGAAAAAGCAATGGATGCCGGACCATCCCAAGGCTCCATTATGCAAGCATGAAATTCATAAAAATCTTTCTTGAGGGGATCCATGTCGTTGTGCTTTTCCCAAGGTTCAGGAATCATCATCATCATGGAATGTGCGAGGCTTCTCCCAGACAAGGTAAGAAATTCTAAGCAATTATCGAATTTCTGGGAATCAGATCCATCTTCACGAATGATAGGAAGGAGTTTGTGAAAATCATCTCCAAAAACTTCACTTGCAATTTGGTATTGCCGAGCATAGGACCAATTTTCATTACCCCTAACCGTGTTAATTTCTCCGTTATGGCAAAGATATCTGAAGGGTTGAGCCCGTGGCCAACTTGGAAATGTGTTTGTAGAAAAGCGTGAATGTGTAAGGGCTAGGGCTGAATCCATTCTGGGATCGGACAAGTCTGGAAAATATTGACCAAGTTGCTCGGTTGTCAGCATTCCCTTATAAGTCATTGTTTTGGAAGAAAACGAGTTAATGAAAAACGAAGCGTTTTCGACAGGACCGTTCTTGTATCTAAGCTGATGCGTAATGATTCTTCTTGCTAGGTATAACTTTCTCTCAAAAGGTAAACCAGCTTCGCAATTATTGGGCCGTGATACAAATAATTGTTCCATGTGAGGTTCACATTCAGAAGAAGCTTTACCAAGGATTTCACTCCTGACTGGAACCGTTCTCCAACCGATTACATTAAGATTTTCTTGAACCAAAACTTTTTCGATTAATTGTCTTTCGACTAATCTTTGGTCGGAATCCTTGGAAAAATAAATAAAGCCAGCAGCATAATCCCCAGGTTCCGGCAAATTAATTGAATGATCTGATTTTAAAACATCCCTAAGAAACTTATCTGGTAATTGAATAAAAATACCAGCACCGTCACCAGTAATTGGGTCGCAACCACAGCCTCCTCTATGATCGAGATTGACACATATTTCTAAAGCACCTTTTACGATGTCGTGGGATTTACGACCTTTAAGATCAACAATAAATCCCATTCCGCAATTCTCATGCTCGTTAGAAGGGTCATATAGGCCTTGTTTATTAGGTGGGATATTCATTGAGATTACAATATAATCGATTGCCTTGAAGGTACAAACAGGGAAAAGAATTATTTTGCTGTATGAATTTATGCGGTCAAGGCTATTAGCAGAGATTTTTTCATACCAATTTATACTTACGAACACGAACTGAGGGAAATTGATAAACCATTTCACGGTCTAAAATAAAATCCAATTTTTGATAGGTTCAGAAATGAACATACTTAAACTCTTCTATTTGCAATCCAACAAAAAAAATAGTAAGTATTCACCATGAAAATAAAAGCTTACTTAAAACCTCAATGCGGATGGAGTATGGGGGTTCGTGCAATAATGGAAAAATATTCATTGAGTTTTGAAGATTTAGATATCATCAACAATCAAGACATCTATGCTGAAATGGTTGAAAAGTCCGGACAACCTCTATCCCCTTGCGTCGAAGTAGACGGAGTTATGCTTGCGGATGTTAGCGGAGAAGAAGTTGAAAATTATCTCATTACTAACAAGTTGGTAAAAGAATCTAATTCCGAAACTCATGTCCCCATTGATTCTCCATGCTCAGACGAAGAGCATGAACGGCAACGTAAGGAAGCAAATGAGGCATCTCCCATTCGTTTTTTCTAAATCTTTTATCAATAATTACCATGACCTATGTCGTAACTGAAAAATGTGTTGATTGTAAATTTACAAGTTGTGTCTCTGTTTGTCCTGTAGATGCGTTTCACGAACTACCTGACAGGTTGTACATTAACCCTGAAACATGTATAGACTGCAATGCTTGTGTGGACGAATGTCCTGTAGAAGCCATTTTTCCTGATATGGATGTACCAGAAGAACTGCAGGATTGGATAGAGTTGAATGAAAAAGCTGAAGAGTTTCCACAAATTGTTGGGCAAATGGATGCTTTGAAAGGTCCAAAATGCATAGACCCAGACGCAGACCAGTAGGGTTTCCGTTTCTTAATCTCTTCGCCAACAGATAGAAAAGTTTCGCTGACATTTAGAATTGACCTATACCATTACCAGTCTTTTAGTGCACTATGAAAATTAGAGTTTTATCCGTAGATTTAGAAAAAAAAGTTACAAAAAACAATCCAATTGATGTAGCACGAGGAACGAGTTGTTACACTCTTTT
Organism: Verrucomicrobia bacterium TMED60; assembly: GCA_002171765.1. The sequence continues at coordinate 7,093 of NHDN01000008.1, read as the reverse complement.
TGTTTTTAAATCCTCCGGGTTAATCAAAACCAGCATTGGACTCAGTGATTTTAACCCTGGCGATTGTATCTTAATCGATCCAACTTTCCCCCAATACATTAAATGTAAACACCATGATATTGTGTATGACTCCATTTCTTTTAAAGGGTCAGACGCTACAAGATTGGTCCAACAAGTAGGCTTAGACTTAAATACTTTGACCACTCCGCTGCAAACCTATTTCATTGACTCCATCCTTGATAAAATAGTCAAAGAATGCAGAGCATCCGATTTATTGTGGGAAAGGGTTGTATCAATATGCATGGATGAACTGCTTTGTAAGATTTATCGGTTCTCTAAACAAGATTTTGTTCTATCAATGCCCGATCACGCTCAAAAACTTAGGGATCTAAGATCCGAGGTTCACGAAAGCTTTTCTAAGCCATGGACTATTGGTCAAATGGCAGATAAAATGGGATTAAGTCCAAGCAGATTTGCTTCACTGTACAAAAAAGAATTCAATACTAGCCCTACAGAAGACCTCATTCGTACTCGTATTGATCAAGCTAAAAGAATGCTTTCAACTACAAAAGTGAGCGTCAAACAAGTCTCTGTTGCTTGTGGTTTCGAGAGTGTGCATTACTTTCATCGCGCTTTCAAAAAGAGGAATAACATCACTCCAAAGCATTATCAGAACCACAAGCTATCTATGAAAGGCTCTATCCCAACAAATGAGAAAACTTTCTCACTGGATGGTCTCTCACTTGAGTCCGATTTTTTAGGTACAATTAAGATTTTAAATGGTGAAGTTTTTCTGCATGGTAGCGATCAGCAATGGAATGAATTCCTGAGTTATGACGCTGAAACAATTACCAAAAAGCCTTTTTTAAACTTTGTTGCACCTACCCACTTAGAAGTAGCTCAAGAAACAATAAAAAATATACTTGATGGTAAAAATGTTCAGGATATCGCTTTAGACCTAATTACTTCAACTGGAGACATAACTTGCATCGAATTTTCTGCATTGGTTAAAGGTAAAGCTATGTTCTGGTTTGCTCGCAATTCTAGTGTTCTGGCTTAATTGACACATAAACGGAAATTATTTTTAGGGTTTTGTTTTTCTGCTTTAGTATCAACTGCATTTTCCCAATTCTATACTGACTTACAGCAAATAACATTTTCCGGTAAGCGTTCTGGAGAAGGATATTTTTCAAGAGAAGATAGTAAGTTAGTTTATCAATCGGAAAATGTTGCTGGAAATCCTTTTTACCAAATCTACACCCTTGATTTAAGAACTGGTCAAACTCGACTTGTTTCTAATGAGATTGGAAAAACAACTTGTGCTTGGTTACATCCAAACAATGTTGATATTTTGTATTCTTCAACGCACCTTGACCCACTTTCCCGAAAGAAACAAGAAGCTGAGTTAGAAGAAAGAATCCAAAATACAGGAAAAAAATATTCTTGGGACTACGATAAAAATTACGACCTTTTCCTTAAAAACATTGAAACGAATAATTTAAGAAGACTAACCTATGCAACTGGTTACGACGCTGAAGGTTCTATTTCAAGCGATGGGAAGAAAATAATCTTTACTTCAAACCGAAATATTTATCGCCAAGGGATGAATTTAGAACATGAACATTCATATTACTGTGATTTATTTCTCCTTGATTTAGATAAAAACGAAACCCAACAACTTACGGACACACCTGGGTATGATGGTGGTCCTTTTTTTAATTCTGATAATACTAGAATATGTTGGAGAAGGTTTTCNGAAAATGGTCATACTGCAGAAATTTTCACCATGGATTTGAATAATAAGGTAGAGAACAAAATTACAGACTTGGGTGTAATGTCTTGGGCTCCTTATTTTCATCCTTCTAACGATTATATAATTTTTTCAAACAACCTTCATGGATTCAATAACTTTGAATTATATATAGTTGATCGTTCCGGGCGCGGGGAACCTGTTCGAGTAACCAAAAGAGAAGGGTTTGATGGTCTACCAACCTTTTCAAATGATGGTAATACCCTATCCTGGACTAGTAACAATACCGCTTCGGGCAATTCCCAAATCTTTACCGCAGCTTGGAATCATGATGCTGCAATTGATGCCCTAAAAAATACTTTCTCTAAATCCGATCATGTTTCGGATTATCAAAGTTCGTCCAACATATCTCAATTTGATCTATCCTACTATACTGAAATCTTGTGCAGTGATTTATTCGAGGGTCGAATGACTGGTACAAAAGGTATGGAAAAAGCCAACCAATTTGTTGCTCAGGAACTAAATTCCTTTGGTCTTAGACCGTGGCAAAGTAATTCCTGGGTCCAAAAGTTTTCTTTTTTGAAGAAGTTTACCGTAGATGAAAGTAGTTTTCTACAAATCGATGCTCAAGTAAATATTGCATGCAATTTAGATTCTGATTGGACACCCATGAATTTTTCCGAAAACGGAAAGCTTACTTTTAACGAAATTTGTTTTGCTGGGTACGGTTTGCAAGTAAAACCTAACTCCAACTATGAAGGATATGATTCATACACTCATCTAGATGTGGCCAATAAATGGGTGATGGTGCTGGACGGACTTCCGCCTCACATTACTGATACATCCGTAATCAACTACTTCTCAAATCCAACACAAAAAGCTTCATTGGCTCGAAACCTTGGTGCACAAGGAATTATTTTTGTAAATTCAGAAAATAATGACACGACCAAACAAATAGCAAGTAATGTTGATCATTCTCTAACTATAAAATCATTTGTTCTCAGTCGGGAGACTGCTTCTTTATTATTCAATTCAAATGGACGAAAGCTCAGTGCTGAAATTGAGAAGTTCAACAATTCCGAACCTGTACTTGGCTTTACACTTAAAAATTTCAGGGTTAACGGAGACATTAAAATTAAGAAGGAAAGAGGAGAATGCCATAATACATTAGGTTGGCTAAGATCAGGTAAGAAAAATAACGATATTTTAGTAATAGGTGCACACCTTGACCATCTTGGAAGAAGTAATGCATTTTCTAGAAGAAAGAGTACCGACAAAAGAGATTTTCATCCAGGTGCAGATGATAACATTTCTGGAATAGCAGCACTTCTGGAGATTGCACACAAATTATCCCTTATGACTAGAAGCGGATCATTAGACCTTAAATTTGATATTTTGTTTGGTTTCTGGTCTGGTGAAGAAATTGGATTACTTGGATCCTCCCATTTCATCAAGACATGGTACCAGCAAGAAAAAGCGAAGAATATAATCGCCTATATCAACATGGACATGGTCGGAAGATACAAGGATAAACTTACCATCCATGGCATTGGTTCAGCCAACAAATGGGCAGCGTATATCCAACAAGCTAATATCCCCATTGGATTAAATCTTAACTTACAACGTGATAGCTTTATTCCAACAGATACTACTTCTTTTATAACTAAGAAGATTCCGATTATAAGCGGATTCACAGGTCTTCATAGTGATTATCACTCTCCATCAGACACCCCAGAAAAAATAAATTATTCTGCATTACATAAATGCGCACAATTATTCAAGAATATCACGCTCAATATTAATCATGATAACAATAAACTAAAATATGTTGCACAGGTAGCGCCAAATAAGTCCAGATCTCGACTCAAATCATACCTTGGAACAATACCCGATTATGGTTCTTCAGATGTCAAAGGTGTAGCAATATCAGGTGTCACTTCTGGTGGCCCTGCTGAAAAAGCAGGTCTAAAATCAGAAGATATTGTAGTGCAACTTGGGGAAGAAAAAGTAGAATCCATATATGATTACACAAGAGCAATAGGTAAAACGATCCCAAACAAACAGACCTGTATTATAATTCAAAGAGGGAAACTAAAACTCGAGCTTAAAATAACCCCTACTGCTCGAAAATAAAACTTTTACTTAGTCCAACTAAAGTTCCCTGCTCCCGTTCCCTCTGCTTTCTTTTCAGGACCATCGTCTACGGCAAATCGTAAATTTTCTAGCGATGAGCTGTAACACCGAAAGGAATTTTTGAATTCAATGGCTTTCTCCCATCCAATTGGCAAGTTACTAAACTCATGATATTTTTTCGGAGTCTCTCCTTCATCACAAATAATTAACCTCTCAATTGGACCAATGGTTGCCAATTTAAGCTCGTTATTTAACAAAATACCTTGAGCACTAACTTCAGAAATATCAGTCTTCTTTTCCGATATTGTAAGGTCTTTATTCTCCTCGGCAACCATGACTTCGCTATCTGAATTGTTAGAAATTACCAAAACCAATATGGAAACTAAAAGGATCATGACTGCGGCTACGGCCAGAACCACTTTGGGAATGACAGCCCTATTAGCAGATCTCAAAGAATTTTTCGTAGTTGATGTACTGCTATCCTTTGTATCACTCATTTCATTAGAAGTAATGGAACCAAGGGATTTCCTTTGATTTTGGGATGACATTCCAAGCTCAACCTCAAGATCTGCTACAATGGCATCGTGGTCTAAACCTAAGTAATGAGCATAGAGTCTCACAAATCCCCTTAAATAAACTTCCGGTAAATTAATATTAAAATCNCCAGCNTCAAAGGAGGAAAGNTAATCACTTCGTATTTTGGTACTTTCAGTAGCTTCACGAATTGATATCCCNTTCCTATTCCTAGCATCCTCTAATTTTTGTCCTAATCCCATTTTTAACTACAATTTCTTCGAAAATAATATTTTGCAAGAAGAGNTTTTGTATCCTTCGAAGAATTATTATAAATCCATCTGTATTTCCCTGCCTTGTCCGGGTATATCAGGCCCAACTAAACCTCGATCTTCGAGCTCATCCATAATTCTTGCGGCTCTGTTGTATCCGATACTTAATTTTCTTTGCAGGTTTGAAGTCGATGCTCTTTTTGTAGTTCTTATAACTTCTATTGCTTTACGTATCATTGGGTCTTCATCACCGCCCTCACCAGATTCGCCGAGAACATCTTCTTCTCCTGCAGATTCAATTTGATCTCTAACTTCTTCAATAATTTGTGGTGGTCCATTAATTTTTAAGTAATCAACGATTCCGTTTATCTCATCGTCACTCACAAAAGCACCCTGTGCTCTTACGAAGGTGGAACTACCGGGTGGAATAAATAGCATGTCACCCTTGCCAATTAGGGCTTCTGCACCCTTGCCATCTAAAATAGTCTGGCTGTCTCGATAAGATGCGACTCTAAAAGAAATTCTACTCGGCAAATTTGCTTTTATAACCCCNGTTATTACATTCACGGATGGTCTCTGGGTTGCAATAATCAGATGAATGCCAGCTGCCCTNGCTAACTGGGCTAGCCTGGCAATACCAGTTTCTACATCTGCTTGTGCCACCATCATGAGGTCAGCAAGTTCATCAATTATACAAACGATATAGGGCAACTTATTTTCAGGAATTTCGAGAACTTCATCATCCCGGGGAACCTGTATGTTAGACAGTGCCGCACGTTCTTCTGCTGTCATTTCTGCATCCAGTAGTTGGGCCTTTTCCTTTTCTTGTTTGTCTTTAAGGATTTTGGCATTGAATCCAGCGATGTTTCGAACTCCAATTTTTGAAAAGATTTGGTATCTTCTTTCCATTTCNACTAGAAGCCACTTCAACGCACCNGGGACTTTTTTGGGTTCAGTGACCACTGGAATCAACATGTGAGGCAGATCGTTATAGATCTTCATTTCCACAATTTTAGGATCTACCATGATGAACCGAACATCTTCTGGACTAGAGTGATAGCACAGAGAGGCAATAATTGCATTGATACAAACCGTCTTACCAGAACCCGTCGAGCCTGCTACTAATAGATGAGGCATTTTGGTCAAATCCGCTACTAAAGCCCTTCCGCTCGCTTCCTTTCCTAAAACTATCGGTATTTCAGCACCAGAATCAGCCCAAGCNTTAGACTGAAGGATCTCTTTGAGGCATACCGCTGCAGGNTTTTGATTAGGAACTTCAATCCCAACACAACCTTTTCCAGGTACTGGTGCTAAAATCCGAACACTATCTGCTCGTAATGCCATGGCTAAGTTTTTATCTAAATTGGAAATTTTTTCTACGCGGACTCCAGCTGCAGGATGAACATCATACCTTGTAATTACTGGTCCCGTGTGAACTTCACCAAGTTCAATATCGACTTTAAATTGAGCTAGTGTCTCCTTGAGACTTTTAGCTTTAACCATGTGGTCTTCATCTTCATTCCCAACTTCGTCAGGNGGTTCCATCAACAACTCTAAGTGTCGGAAAATGATAATCNCCNTTTCTCTCAGGAAAAAGATCGCCTGCTTTTTCAGTTTTTGCAGCACGCACGACTTTGAANCCATCCATTTCAACATCCTTTTTTTCNGCTTCNTTNCCTTGNTCAGTTAAACCTTCGTTGATTTTGACTTCCGTTTCAGGTTCCTCTTCCATCCGTTTCACAATCTCAGGTTCTTTGATCTTATCCAAATCTTGATCTTGAGTGGGCTTTATTAAATCATCTTCAACATCCTTAGTAGGAACTTCTTTTTTAGAAATTTTATTATTTGAATCAAACTGACCGTTCGGGTTATTACCTTTTGATACATCACTAAAAAGCAAGTCATCGTCCTCACCCCCAAATTTAAATGTTTCAAGTAATCTTTTTAATTTAGACTCTTTTGACTTAATTTCTGTTTTTTCTTCAGGAACTGGTGCAGCGGTTTTCTTTTTGGATTGAGAAACATTTGTTAAAAGATCACCCGAAAAAGTAAGCATTTTTTTAGACCAATTTAGGGAGCGTGAAAAATAGATCGTAATTGAAAAAAATAGCCCAATAACACAAGCAATACTGGTACCCAAAGGTCCAAGTAAGTTTCCTAGTAATCCCGTTGGGAGAGCAGAAGATGGATTAACTGGAAGCCCAGAATATACAAACGCACCCAAATACCCACCCCAACCCGCAACATAATTTTGAGCGTCAGCCGAACTTGAGAAATTGATATTTGCCAAAGTAGAAACGGAAACCACCATCATGATAAGAGAACTTATCTTCTTCCATTTAACAATGATTGATGTTCTCGTGAAATAAACATAAGAAATCGTGATTAGAAGCCATGGAATTAACCATGATGAAATACCCACAAA
>NHDN01000007.1 GCA_002171765.1 Verrucomicrobia bacterium TMED60 | reverse complement strand
GTCGTTACATTACTAATGAGTTCGCTTGATGCCGCCCGTGATCCGATCAGATTAACCCATGGTCCGATGCTGGGTCACCCGACCTCTTCTTCGATCCGTGTCTGGGCTCGGACTTCTGACTCAGGAGAATTCCAAGTACTTTACGGAACCGAGGAAGCTAAGCTCGACCTGATTTCCAAATCCGCTGATACCAAAATTGAGAATGACAACACCGGGTATGCGACCCTTGAAAACCTATCTCCCGATCAGCGTTATCACTATCAAATCCAGGTCAACGGCCGCCCCCATGGCCTACCCGGTTCCTTCCTTACCCTGCCCAGTGCGGAACAAACCCGGAATAAAGAACATAACCCGGAGGGACTCTTTAATTTCCGCTTCCAGATTGGATCCTGTGCCAATCAAAACCCTAGGCATGGAAACGGACACCGTTCCAAGACCTATGAAAACCTGAATCAGGACTGGGCCGATAAAACCCATTTTCATATCATGAATGGGGACTGGCTTTACGAAGAATTACGGGAATATCCAGTGGAAGCATGGCGCTTGCGTGCGGGAATCGAAGAAATCCCCCCGGTGGTCAACCTTATGCCCACGGTTGTAGGGGTCTGGGAAAATTACAGGCTTTATTTAAGCCGGGGAATTTCACTCTCCCAATGGCATCGGAATGTCCCTAGTTATTTCACTTTTGACGACCATGAATTGGTCAATGACATCTGGGGCGCTGCCACCGCTGGTCGCCGCGACCGCCGGGCTGTTTTCCGGGATGTCGGCACCCAAGCTTTTTATGATTACCTCGGCTGGGCCAATCCGGTTGCTTTCGACCACCCCGTTCATTTCGGGCGAGGCCAGATGAAAAAAGACAGTAATTTGCTCACGGATCTCTCCACCGACTTTTCCAAGCTTCCCCTCGACGAGATGTTGAACCTCCATGTTCATTGGAATACTCCGCAGGCAGGAGTCAATGATCTGACTTATGATGACCTCTCCCTCGGTCATCCCAATTCCTATGTCTATGACATTGAAAAGGTGGTCGACAAGAATACGCTCCAACTGCACATGCCGGCCAAAGTATCTGATGAAGTAACCTACTCCATCGGTCGCAGGAGTTATGCCAGTTTCAAGGTAAGTAACTGTGAATACTTTTTGCTCGATACCCGGGGATCCCGAGACATGCATGACACCTCAGACCGGGGAAAGAAAGGGCTCTCCATGCTTGGTAAAACTCAACGCGATTGGTTGCTAAAATCAATGAGGGAAAGTGATGCTGATTTCTTCTTCGTGATCTCATCCGTTCCCTTTATGATTCCCCACAGCGGAGCGGGTGGGTTTGAAGCAGCGGCCAATAAGGAGGAAGCTTGGACTGCTTTTTTTGACGAACGGGAAATACTAATCAAAGAATGGGAAAAAATGGGGAAAAAAGTCTTTGTTATGACCGGTGACCTCCATAACAGCTTCGCCATCAAAATCACCGAAAATGTCTGGGAATTTTGCTGCGGTCCCCATAACAGCGTCAACCATGTGCCCAAAAATGATGAAATGGACCGACCCGCCACCGGCATCTTCAAATTTGGCCCCCGGGAATGCGATATTCGCTGGAGTTCCTACATTCTACCAGACTTGGAACGCTTGGAACGACTCTACCCCTACTACGCGGTGGTTCAGATTAATAATGTCTTCAACATGCCCAAGAAACTGGGAGATGAGCGCTGGGTAGCCTACCCTCATCCTCAGGTGGTCTTTCAATACTACAATGGAAACACCGGCGAATTGGAGTATGCGGAAGCCGTCTCCACCTCTAGGTAATCAAATTATTCCCGAACTACCTGGTACTGTCCTTTGATATCGATAATGTCCCTGATTAATTTTGAACTGGGTCGACCTCTGTATCCAAAACTCTTTTCTCAATAATTAATCCAAAAACCTGACTTTTTCCTTGGGGGTGGGAATTCGGCAGTTCTCTTTCTTCCCAAAAATTCGATACCGATTCCTAGCAATTAGACCATAAAAAAAATCCCTGATAAAAAAGGGTACAAACCAGAAAACCCAAGCCAGGTACCAAATGCCGCCGAGGTCACGAAGGATTCTTAGAATGGCTCCGGTCCGGTAATATCGCTGGCCGGATACAAGGTAGATCATGGTGTTCAAATTCTTACTTGCTTCTGGTTCCATTTCCTTCGCATAGTTGCCTTGTAGGGGGGCGAAGGAAAAAATGCCGGCTCTATCCCGTTTCAAAATAAAATCAACCCACGCGTTACAAAGACCACAAACGCCATCAAAAAAGATTACTCTTTGTAATTGATCCTGCATACTATTATTTTAGTCAGTTTAAAGATACACACAACGAAATATGAATGATATGCGAGCACTGATCTATGAAGAACCATGGAAAATGACCCTGCAAAACCTGCCCAAACCTGCCCTTAAAGCGGGTGAAGTTTTGATCAAAATGGAGTCCGTTGGAATCTGTGGCAGTGATGTGCATGGATTTACCGGGGAAAGCGGCAGGCGTGCCCCCGGTATGGTGATGGGTCATGAAATAGTGGGAAGAATTGTGGAAACTGCCCCGGATGTCATGACCCCCGAGGTAGGCCAACGAGTGACGGTTTTTAATGTACTCTCCGATCATGCCCCCACCCCTGAAGAAGGAGATCCCAGTTTCCTGAACAAGCGGGTTGTCGGGGTAAACCTAGGGACTCGGGGAGCCATGGCCGAATACCTTGCTATTCCTTCAGCCAACGCAATCCCCGCATCGGAGGAGATCGCTGCTGAAGTCAGTGTCTTGGCAGAGCCGGTAGCGGTCGCTCTGCATGGATTCCACCGACTCGCGGAAAAATCGATCAAGCCTCAAAAGATTGTCATCATTGGCTCAGGAACGATTGGGCTTTGCTCTTTGCTCGTGGCCAAATCTCTTGGGTTTATGGATGTGACTGTTATTGACCTGATTTCAGACAAATTACAAAGGGCCAAAAATTTTGGAGGAAAGACTTTGCTGATTGAAACGAACTCAACCCCGGATGAAGTGGCAGGACAACTCAAAGAAAAACTAGGTTCCAATCCGGACTTGGTTATCGATGCAGTCGGGATTGAAGATTCATTTAATCAAGCATTTCAATTGGTCAGTGAAAAAGGCAGCCTTCTGCTAATTGGTAATTTGGCAAAATCAGTGAATTTACCCCTTCAGGACTTAGTTTCCAAAGAGATATCCCTGATTGGCACCTATGGGTTCGACCAAAAAGCTTTCCGGCAGGCGGTGGAAACTCTTCCAGCATTTCAAGACCAGTTGCAAACCTTTATCGAGGGTCATTGCACCCTCGAAGAAACGCCAGAGATCATGACAGCTCTGGCCAAAGGGGAAAGAAAAGCCCTGAAAATCGTAATTGATTTCGAATAAGGTTCAAAGGTCTGTAAAAAATATTTTACTTTGGTACTGGCAGGTGCTGTTGACTTAGCAAAAGTGACGGATATTTTTGAACTGTGTCTTTGAACTCCCAAATTACATTCTATTACTTTTCCAGATTGGGACTTTCCCTGCTTGCACCCTTGGTCTCAATTAGCGGGCAACCGGAAGGCATGAAAGCAATCTTTCAAAAGTCCGAAAATCATTGGGCCTTTCAACCGATTCAAAATCCCGAAATCCCGAAATCTGGCTCCCATAGCGCCATCGACGCTTTCGTGGGACAAAGCCTTCAGGAAGAATCTCTTGACTTCGCCAAACCGGCTAATCGCCAAACCATGATCCGTCGTCTCTATCACGATCTAATCGGACTCAAGCCAACCTTCAATCAAGTGAATGCTTTCGTAAATGATCAAACACCCAATGCCTATGCGAAAATAGTTGATCAACTTCTAAATTCTCCAAGGTTTGGAGAAAGATGGGGGCGGCACTGGCTCGATGTTGCCCGCTATGCCGACACCAAAGGATATCTAGCGGGGGGAGAGAGCCGAACATATCCCTATGCTTACACATACCGGGACTGGGTGATCAAGGCATTCAATAAAGACCTCCCCTACGATGAATTTATCAGGCAACAAATGGCGGCGGATTTCCTGACTGAACTGCCAAACCATCCAGACCTCGCCGCACTTGGATTTCTGACCGCAGGCCCTGTTTTTTTAAACCGTAGGCAGTTAATTATCGATGACCAAATCGATTTGGTAACCCGTGGACTCATGGGTTTCACGGTTGCCTGTGCAAGATGCCACGATCATTTCCATGATCCTATACCCACGGCCGACTACTATTCACTCTACGGAATTTTTGATGCTTCAAATAAGCCCGCAAAGTTCCCACTAATCGGGAAACCAGATGAGAGCTCCACAGCCTACATTGAATTCAAAAACAAACTTAGTAAATTGCAGCAAAAGGTGGATCAGTATCTGCAATCAAAACTTGATTTCGCTCAATCCAAGGAAGGCATCGAACAATATATCCAATTATCACTGGATGCTTATGAAACTCCAAAGAACGATTTTGAAGCATTAGCAGGGAAGCAAAAGCTTTATCCCAAGTTGGCCAATCGTTGGAGGGATTATCTTAAAGGAAAACAAAAAGCTGATCAGAGCTTTCTTAGACCATTATTGACCTTTGCACAATCAACAGTGCAGGCAGAGACTTACAGAAAATGGAAGTCATCTGACTTGGCATCCTTACCATCCTTTTTACGCGAGAATGTGAAGCGAAACGAATCCGCTGAACTTACGGATCTCATTTCCTGGTATGCTGATGCATTGCACCATTCGCTGATACAATCAAGGACTGCTAAAGAAAAAAAGGGGCTTGTATTTGCGGTTTCCGCGAAGGGTTTTCCAGCGAATATAAAACGGGAAGAAATGGAGAGGTATTTTAGTCAAAAAGATCGTAATCAGAAAAATAACCTCCGTTCTAAAGTGGCAAATCATGAAGCCACTCATCCAGGTGCTCCGCCAAGAGCAATGTCTCTTTTTGACAAACCAAACATTCAGAATCCTTATGTTCTTTTGCGGGGTTCTTTGGGTGCCCGTGGAGATCGTGTCCCCCGTCGCTTTCCGGTGGCTCTTTCTCCCAATGGAGTGGAAAGAAAAAATTACACGAAGGGAAGCGGACGATTGGAACTAGCTGAATCGATCCTCGATCCATCGAACCCTTTAACTTCCCGGGTGATGGTAAATCGAATTTGGATGCATCTTTTGGGAAAAGGGATTGTCCGAACACCCAGTGATTTTGGACTGATGGGAAAAAATCCATCCCATCCAGAACTGCTCGATCATTTGGCCCAATCTTTCATGAAAAACGGGTGGAGTATTAAAAAGGTGATTCGTGCCATTGTTCTGAGTAAGACCTATCGCCAGGAAGCTCGGAAACTTCCAGCAAAAGATCCAGATAATCTTTATCTGTCCTCAATGAATAGAAAAAGACTGAATTTTGAAGCAATGAGGGATGCTATGCTCCAAGTATCAGAAGAACTTGAATTGACCATGCATGGCCCTTCGCAAAAGCTACACTCCAAGCCCTACTCGAAAAGAAGAGCAGTTTATGGTTATATTGATCGACAGAATATTTCCCCAACACTGAACTCCTTTGACTTTGCCAACCCTAACATCCATGCACCCCAACGAGTTGAGACCACGGTTCCCCAACAGGCTCTATTCGCATTCAATGATCCATTTGTGATTGAAAGGTCTGCCACCCTGGCAAAAAAAGCATTCGGTTCTAATGCTGCCAGTCCGTCCTCCCAAGTTGAATTTCTTTACCGCCAAATTCTGTCTCGTAATCCAACAAAAGATGAAAGAAAAACTGGGGTTGAATTTTTGGGACCCGATGCCAAATTTTCCAACCTTGAGGATCTTGCACAAACCTTGTTAGTATCCAATGAATTCTTCTTCACTGACTGATGCATCCTTTTTCAGATAATTTAAACATTCCAAGAAGGAACTTTCTCGCCAGTTGCGGAATGGGAATGGGTTTATCCGCTCTCGCTCCGTTACTTAATGGACAAGGGAATCCGATGCTCCCCAAAGGACCTCACTTTTCACCCAGGGCTAAAAGAGTGATCCATTTATTTATGAATGGTGGACCTTCTCATGTCGACACCTTCGATCCCAAGCCAGAACTTACCAAATGGCACGGGAAAACTCTTCCTGATGAACACCGTTTAAACACCGAACGTAAAACCGGGGCTGCATACAAGTCTCCCTTTACCTTTAAGAAATACGGCCAATCCGGATTACCGGTCAGCGAAATGTTTCCACATGTCGCCAAGCATGCGGACGATCTTTGCGTAATACGGTCCATGCGAGCGGATGTACCCAACCACGAGCCATCCCTCATGTTAATGAACTGCGGAGATGGCAGGCTAGTTCGCCCCAGCATGGGTTCATGGGTCACATACGGTCTGGGAACAGAAAACCAAAACCTGCCCGGATTTGTGGTCCTCTGCCCAAATGGGTATCCCGTCACTGAAACTCAAAATTGGCGCTCTGCCTTTCTGCCGGGAATTTATCAGGGAACTTATGTAAACCCTGCAAAAAAATCTGATGAGGAAATCATTCCAAACCTCAACCCTGCACGACCAGGCAAGCGCCAATCAAAGCAACTCCAGTTTCTGCAAAAATTAAATCGGGCTCATCAAAATACCCGGGATGGTGATGATCAACTCGATTCAAGGATTCGCTCCTTCGAGCTGGCCTACCGTATGCAGATGGAGGCAAGTGATGCCTTTGATGTAACCAAAGAATCGCCCAGAGTGCGNGAAATGTATGGATCCGGAGTCCATGCCAAACAATGCCTTATGGCCCGTCGTTTGGTTGAGCGAGGCGTNAGGTTCGTACAACTATGGCATGGCAAAGACCAACCATGGGACAGTCACGATCAAATCGAAAAGAACCATCGTCGACTGGCTGAACAATGCGATCAGGCAATTGGAGCACTTCTGCAGGATTTGAAAGATAGAGGAATGCTGGAAGAGACTCTTGTCCTATGGGGTGGAGAATTTGGACGTACACCCACGGTTGAATTACCCGGAGGTGCCAATGCAGGCACTGCATCTGGAAGAGATCATAATCATCATGGATTCACCATGTGGATGGCGGGCGGGGGCGTAAAACCCGGGCATATACACGGAGCCACCGATCCTTTCGGCTTCAAAGCCGTGGAAGATCCGGTGCATGTGCATGACCTGCATGCCACCATGCTCCACCTGCTCGGATTTGATCATGAAGAATTAACTTACCGCTACGCCGGCCGGGATTTTCGACTGACTGATGTGCACGGGAAGGTGGTGGATCAGCTGATCGCTTGAATATTTCGCGGACAGACCGGATACGGGCATGCAGCTGGGATCCTCTTCGGGTCTTTNTTTTATTTCTGATTTCCTTGNCCGGTTTATTGCGGGCAGATGTGGAAAAAGAATGTTTTGTGCATTTCCGGGACGGGATTTCCGTGGAAACACAACAATCTGTCGAGAATAAATACCGGCTTACCGAAATCCGGTCTTTTCTGCTGACCCGGGCCAGACTCTATGCCATCGGCGAGGGCAACGCATCCACGGTGATTCCCNATCTCCGCCGGGAACCCTCNGTGAAATTCGCCGACCATAACCGCAGGCATTCCCTTCAGTCCATTTCCCTGAATGAACCCAGACTGAATGACCAATGGTACCTGAAAAACCGCGGACAAAGCGTCAATAATCAGTCGGGGCAAAGCGGAGCGGATGTCGGATGGGTCTCCGCACTCGATCGGTATAATCCCCGAAAAAAACGGGTCGTCGTATCGGTCATTGACACCGGAATTTCCGCGGACCATCCCGAACTGACCGACCAACTCGCCTACATGCCTGCTGAAGTCAGCGGGACAGATGGGATTGATGATGACGGCNTTGGGTTCATTGATGATAAATACGGATGGGATTTTATTGATAATGACAACGACCCGGCCGACCTCAACGGGCACGGCACCCAGGTGGCGGGAATCATTGCCGCTCATTCCGGCAACCGGGTGGGAATGTCCGGCGTGGCCCCGAATGCGGTGATCCTGCCGATGCGGGTCTTCAATGAGTACGGGGGCGGAGCCACCGATGACCGTGTGCTCTCCGCATTGGGTTATTCAATTTCCGGGGGTGTTCGGATCATCAACCTGAGCCTCGGCAAGGGCTCGGCCTTCTCCTATCCCATTCAGGATGCACTGTACAATTTGGAACGGGATTACGATGTGCTTATGGTCTGTGCCGCCGGAAACGGCGACTATTACGGCCGGGGAATGAACCTCGATCAAAGCGCCTTCTATCCTGCATCCTACCTGGGTAATGCAATTCTCTCTGTCGCTTCGACTGATCAAAACAATGAGCTCTCGCCTTTTTCCAACTATGGAAAGACCTCCGTGGACCTCGCCGCTCCCGGATCGAACATGCTCGTACCGGACCTCTCCCGCAAACGATCCTATTTTGAAAACTTCGAACGGGGGCTCTCAGGATGGACCGTCACCGGAAGCTCCAATTCGCTCGGCAAGCCCTGGCAAACATTTGATGATGAACGCGGTAATCGCTGGATCACCGACAGCGCTTACGATTCAAGTGGGGGTCTGCTTCAATATACCCTGAACACGGAATCGTACCTGACCAGTCCGGTGATTGATCTGGCTCGAATGAAATCTCCCACTCTGGGCGTGCGGATTTACCATAATCTGGCCCGTAATTTTTTCCTCTTTTCCTACGATCTCCTCCATATCGAGGTGGCCGTTGAAGGATCTCCCTACTGGGAGTCCGTGGGGCGGATCTATGGGCAAAGCATGCGGGGCGGTTCCTATTATCAGTTCGATCTCTCGCGTATGGAGGGAAAACAGGTACGGATAAGATTCCGGTTGGTCACCGACAACTACCGCAACGCAGACGGGGTCTACCTCGATGATTTCGAAATTTCCGGAGTCTCCTCTTTCAACGGTGGAAATGAGGAATACACTTTTGTCAACGGCACCTCCTTCGCCGCCCCGATGGTTTCCGGTGTGGCCGCTCTCCTGCTTGCCCAGCGGCCGGAGTTGTCCGTATCCGAAGTCCGGGCAATCCTCCTTCAATCCGCCACCCCCATTGCCGGGCTCAAGGACAGAGTAGTCTCAGGGGGAATTCTTAATGCCCGGGGTGCCCTGGAACTGACGGACCGTCAAAAGATTTTTCTCGACGAGGGCTGGCACTATCATGAACTCCCCTGGGTATACTCCCCGGCGGATCGAATGTGGAATTTTTTGTCCATCGGAAATGCCCGCTTGCTCCGATACAACCCGGAATCCAGGGAGTGGAATGATTCCAATCCCAATATGCTCCTCGGGAAATGGCTTTTTCATGCCTGGCCCCACCTCTACGCTTCCACGGAGAATGCCTGGTTTACCTTGCAAGGAACCTCGGANATCCCCGCATGGCGCGGAAAGAACCGNTCCTGGCACTTCTTCGATTCCGAACTCGATTCCTGGAGAATGAGCCTGGCCCCTCGGAACTAAACTTTTTACTTCCTGTAGATAGTTTTTGCCACGCCGCTCGAATTGCTTTTCTAATCGGTTTTCCAATCAAAAGAATGTTGAAGCGTATTCCTGGTATCCCCATTTTTTCACCCCGTCTGTTCGTTCCTTTACAGCCCGGAATTCAGGTCGTGGAAAATTCGGTTCTTGTGGATGACGACCGGCGAGCCCGTAGGCTGCACCGTCCGCAATTCGATCCTGAATTATTAACCCATCACTCCTTTCGTCTCGCCAATGTGCAGGGGAAAGCGAACCCCCTATTACTCAAGTGAAAATTTACTTCGCAGGCTCAATCCGAGGAGGTCGAGGAGATCAGCAAAAGTATTATGATCTTATCGATTTCATCTCAACCAAGGCAGAAGTGCTCACGGAACATGTTGGNTCAGAATCATTGCAAGACCTCGGAGAAAATAAGTTAACTGATATGCAAATCTACCAAAGAGATATGGAGTGGCTAGAATCTGCGGATGCGATGATTGCGGAAGTGACGACACCGTCCCTCGGAGTTGGGTACGAACTTGGGGTGGCGGAGAAACGGAATAAACCCATCCTTTGTCTGTTTGATCAACGCAACCAAGAACAGTGCTTATCCGCAATGCTGTCAGGNAATTCAAAATTCAAAAACTTCAGCTACCAATCCATCGATCAAGCGAAACAAAAAATCGCGGAGTTCTTAAGCTCTACCTTATAAATTTTTAAGGAATTCACCCGGGCTCACTCCAGTCACCCGCTTGAAAACCGTGGAAAAATATTGGCGGGATGAAAAACCAAGGTTNTGCGANATCTCCTTGATGTTTGGATTTCCCAAATGCATCAACCNCTTGGCCTCTTCTACCCTCCTGCGATTGATGTAATCCAAGGGGGAGCAACCAATTTCATTCCGAAAACGTTTCCGGAATCCTGCTTCTGAAACCTCGGCTTCTTTGGCAAGCTGCTTGATGGTAGGCGGGTTCGATAAATTGTCTTTAATGGATAGGGTGCTCGCCTCAATCGANTTTGAAATTTCTAGGCAATCGTCCCTGTCCTCGGCTTTTTTATAATCCCGAACGATTGAAACCAGTAAAGAATGTAGNGTTGCCCGGCAAGTGGTTACTGAATGCGTATCTGGATTGATATGTTCTTCAACCAATTGTGCGAAAGCAGTATGCACCAGGGGGGAAACAATAAAGGCCCTGCGTTCTAAAGATTGGAAGGCATCCCCTAAACTTTGGCTTTCCGCTGGAGAAAGCCCAGGTAAGCATTTGCCATCCTCGATTGAAATTCGCAGCCAAAAATGCTCACAGGGTTCCAGAGCCCCACTTCTGCTCCCATGTCGCTCATTGGGTGCAATGATCAAGACCGTTCCGGATCGTAAAACATAATCCGTTTCCTCCACCCACCAATTTAACTCNCCGTTTACAATGTAATGAATTTCATATTCATCTTCGTGGGAGTCTGCTTCCAATGCCTGATCAAAGGCTTTGGTAAACCTCAACCANCCAAGAATNCCCAATTCANNAAGNAGAAGGTTCTTGGATTCAAAAGAGTTGTGNTGACGCCCAGGTTCNGGAGTAAAATTTTTCCATACATCTTGCTTCTNTTTCATTTTCGAAAGGAGCAATCTTGGATGNATGGACCNCGTAAGTCAATGTTTGTATAAATTTCGATAATCAAGATAATCGAAACATAATGGGNTTANGTCTTNAGGNTTTNTTGNTATNANTGGAATAATCCTAANCTCATTATTTGAAAATGTATAAATTTCGNAATAGGNTTATTTNATGAAAATTTTCCCTCAATNCAAATTGCCANTCNTTTATTGCCTCACGGTTATTCTGTCTTGCCTTTNCGCTGTATCTTTANAAGGNGCCAAGGAAGCAACCCANGAAGAAATTGAAAACATNGCACTCGCCATACCAGACAAGATTGAACCCCTAAAAAANCACAAGGTCTTGGTTTTCTCCAAGGCNTTTACTTACTACCACAGCTCGATCGCGGTAGCGAAGGAAATGGCCAAGCAAATGGGTGAAAAAACCGGTCTTTTTGATNCTGATTTCACCAATGACCCTAATGACCTAAGTGCNGANAACCTCAAAAANTATGACGCGGTTTACCTNAANAATTCAACCAGTATTGAAAAAGGACTGACNACTGAAAAAATGCGGNAAGAATTCATTGAATATGTNAANAATGGGGGNGGCATTGTCGCNATTCATGCTGCAACGGACGGAGGATGGCCNGGATATACCGAGATGATTGGNGGGAATTTTGACGGACATCCTTGGGGNCATGAGGGTACNTATTGCCTCTGCAATGAAGATTCTACNCANCCTGTGGTNAGTGGAATTTTTGGGGGNAAACAGAGCTTTGAAATCAATGATGAACTCTACCAGTACAAGGATTTTGACCGGGANAAGGTACGGGTTCTTCTTTCCATTGATATGTCCAAATTNGAAAACCACCGGGGGGGNCGAAAAAGGGANGATAATGATTANGCCATGGCNTGGGTGAAAAGTTTTGGTAAGGGCANAATTTTTGTTTCCAGNCCGGGNCANAACCACCACATCTACTGGAACAANGATATNCTTAAAATGTGGTACCAAGGNTTTCGTTTTGTNCTTGGTGAATTAGAGGTGGATACAGAATCCATTCCCAAACCCAGTTTTTCTCTTCCGCCGGCAGCAGGNNAGCAGGATCCNANNGTNCGCTTTAAAAGCCCTGAAGAAAGNCAGAAAACNTTTAAAGTTCAGCCNGGTTATTCACTCGAATTAGTNGCGGACAACCCCATGGTCNCNGAACCCACCGTNTGCGTNTGGGACGGAAACGGNAGAATGTATGTTGCAGANTGGCGGACTTACATGCAGGACATCAAGGGNNCCGGCACCGANGANCCNGTCAGCCAAGTCGTCCGACTGGAAGATACCGATGGNGATGGCATCATGGATCACAAAACGGTGTTCGCCAAAGANCTGCTTTTACCCCGAATGATTCTACCCCTGCTCGATTCGGTGCTGATTGCGGAATCAAACACCAATGATATCTATGAATATTTCGACCGCGATAATGACGGCGTTGCCGAGGAGAAAAAAATCTGGTTCGAAGGGGGAAAACGGGGAGGCAATGTCGAGCACCAGCCTTCCGGATTGATCTGGAGCATGGACAACTGGCTCTACCTCACATACAGCGATTACCGTCTGCGTTGGCGCGATGGAAAAGTGATCAAGGGAGAAACCAAGGGTAATCGGGGTCAGTGGGGATTGACCCAGGATAACGCGGGTAAAGTCATGTATGTTGATGCTGGCGCTGGTATCGGACCGGCTCACCCACTCTTTCCAAATATTTACACAAAATGGCACCCCAAGTGGGTCATGGCGGAAGGTTTCCGGGAGGTTTTCCCCATCGATAATATTGCTGANTCNCAGGGCGGTTTTGGAAGNATGCGGGCCAATAACACCGCAAAGAGCTTCACCGCTACCTGCGGACAAGCAGTCTTCCGCGGGGATCGGCTACCCCGTGAATTGCTCGGAAATTTATTCTTTCACGAACCCGTGGGGCGCCTGACCCGGCGGGCAACGATTCAAACAGATCCGATGGGGCGCCGTGTACTTCACAATGCTTATACGGAAGACGAGTTCATTGCCAGTTCGGATGCCAATTTCAGACCGGTCAATTCCGCAACCGGACCGGATGGCACCCTCTACATTGTAGACATGCACCGCGGTATCGTCCAGGAATCCGCCTGGGTTCCAGANGGNTCCTTCATTCATACCTCGATCAAACACTATGGTCTGGANCAGAATGTCCAGCGTGGCCGGATTTACCGGGTCCGCCACTCTGCTTTCCAACCCGGGCCCCGCCCNAATATGCTCAACGAGTCCTCCGCTGAACTGATCAAGCACCTCTCCCACCCGAACGGATGGTGGCGGGACGAGGCCCAGAAACTGATCATTCTTAAGGGAGACCGTTCGGTACTTCCCGATCTTCGCCAACTGGCCACGAGTGGAGAAAACCCGCTTGCCCGGCTTCATGCCCTCTGGACAGTCGAGGGATTAGACGCGATTGACTTGGATTTCCTTCAAAAGATTTACCGGGATGATGACCCCACAGTCCGGGCAGCGGCCATTCGGATGACTGAGCCTTTCTTTCATCAAGAAATCAGTACCGTCTCCGCTCTTCAATCTCTGGTAAGCGACCCTCATCACGATGTTGCTATCCAACTTCTACTTTCTGCCTCCACCAAAGTTACCCCTGAAACCCGGGCGCTGGCTGGTTCTGTATTGGCAGAAAACCCATCCAACGAATACCTGAAGGAAATTGATGATGAATTAAATAAGGATTACTTTGCGGAAGTGGCCCGGCAAAAAGAATTGGCCCAGTTGGAGGCTGAAGAAGTCGCCCTACTGAATGCGGGCAAAAAACATTTTGAATCCCTTTGTGCGACCTGCCACGCCCCTGACGGGACCGGGGTGGTAACCCCGGACGGAAAAATGAAAATGGCCCCGTCTTTTGTTAATAATCCCACGGTGATTGGTTCCAAGGATGTGCTTGCTAAAGTTGCCCTGCAGGGGATTTCCGGCCCTTTGCGCGGGCAATCCTACATGGGTGGTTACATGATGCCCCTGAAGACCAATGATGATGATTACATTGCTTCCGTACTAACCTACATACGCAACAGTTTTGGCAACAAGGCAGGAATGATCAAAACCGAAGAAGTCGCGAAAGCCCGCGAAGAAACTGCTAGTATGACTCAGGCATTCACCGAGGCCTCCCTGCGCGAAGTTCTCCTCAATTCTGGCAGCGAGATCAAACTCTGGAAACTCTCCGCAAGTCATGGCCAGCAACACCTCCAATTCATTCAGGATGAGGATGAAAAAACTACTTTTGCAACCAAGGCAGCCTTAAAGGTGGGTACTTGGATTGAGGCTGAATTCCCTCATCAGCGTAATGTCTTTAAGGTTATCCTTACTGCCAAAGGGGGGGATTACCCCGGCAATGTAAAAGTGGAGATTTCTGAAAATGGTGACTCCTGGGTTACGGTTGCGGATCAATTTGAGGGAGCTCAGGTTACCACGATTCCATTCGATATGGAGGTGGCAAAAAAAGTTCGGATTACCAGCCTGGAGGAAAAAAATAATTGGTGGCAATTGTACAAGCTCGAAATCATTGGTCCGGGCATGGGAGATGTCGACCAGTACAGACCCGAAGACCGTCATTATCTAAAGATTGATGAGGCAAAAGAGGTAAAAGTTGGATGGAGTACCGCCAAGCAGAACCGGTCCATAACCGGAGGCCAGCTACAAATTGCCGGTGAAAAATTTTCCCATGGTATTGGCACGCATGCCCACAGCGAAATAACCTACGATCTCAGCGGAAAGAAATTCAGACGATTTTACAGCATGGTTGGCCACAATGATGGAGGCCGGGATACCTACCTGACATTTGAGGTGCATGTAGACCAAGAAAAAGTTTTTGATAGTGGAGATATGAAAAAAGGTGAACCTGCCAAGCCACTCGACATCTCCGTGGAGGGAGCGGATGAACTCAAGCTAGTCGTTACCAACGGACGCGATGGAAAACCGGAAGGGGACCATGCGGACTGGGGCCATGCCTTCCTGGTCAAATAATTTCATGACTGACCTTGCTAATCGCAACCCCCTCAACCCTCTCCTAAAACCTTCGCAGGTCGACTCACACCACTCAGGCACGGAAGTGGAGTGCCTCTTAAATCCCGGAGTTTTTCAATTTCAGGAAATGATTTGGCTGGTGGTTCGGGTTGCGGAAAGACCTGAACAAAAGGAAGGAAAGATTTCTTTTCCCATTCTAAAAAACGGAGCGGTTGAAATAGTTTCCTTTGATTTGGATGACCCTCTGTTGGATACCAGGGATCCACGCGAGCCCAGATACAAGGGTGAGACCTACCTGTCCACCCTCTCCCACCTGCGATTGTTTAACAGTGAGGATGGGATCCACTTTAAGGATGCTGCTTTGCCCAGTTTAATCGGCAAGGGAGATCTGGAAGGCTACGGGATTGAAGATTGTCGGGTAGCTTCGATGGCGGATGGCTCCTTTTTACTCACTTACACTGCGACTTCTGAAAGCGGATATGGAGTTGGTTTGCGACGCACATTCAATTGGGAAAGCTACCAAGATTTTGGGATGATTCTACCACCCGCAAACAAAGACTGCGCCATTTTTGAATCAAAAATCGAAGAAAAATACTATTGTTTACACCGGCCAAGTGGGGTTGGACTGGGAGGTCACTTCATCTGGTTGGCCTCTTCTCCCAACTTATCTGATTGGGGCAATCATGCCTGCATTGCTCGAACNCGGGATGGAATGTGGGATTCCTCTCGGATTGGAGCCGGAGCCGCACCCATTGAGACCGAACAAGGATGGCTAGCGATTTACCACGGGGCAGATCATCAAAATCGGTATTGCTTAGGAGCCTTATTACTGGACAAAAAAGACCCGTCAAAGGTAATAAGCCGAAGCAAAGAACCCATTATGGAACCCAAAGCTTCCTATGAAAAAGAAGGTTTCTTCGGTAATGTTGTCTTTACAAATGGCCATATAGTCGATGACGATCGATTAACTCTTTATTATGGCGCCTCGGACAGTGTAATTTGTTCAGCCGAATTTTCGATCCATGAAATCCTTGAATCTTTGTGAATTCTGGTAAACTCAACTTTTTAGGTTTCCCTGATCACGATATCTATAACATAACCGCCCCCTTTTTATGGATGGGGCGAAACATAATTGCTGGCCGGGTGGAAAAAAGAGAGGAAGAAATTTCCCGAATTGTTTTTTTCGAAGAGGTTGAAAAAGGATGGTATCCCGTAAAAAATGCTCCAACCTTCCAGGGCTTGCAGGATCCATGCATTAGCCGAATTGATGGTAAAATTTTGCTTGGTGGCGTTCGTTTCCCCGTGATCTTTGGCGAGAATAAGCAAGGATGGCAGATGGAGTTTTTCCTCGAAGATGAAGATGGGGATTTCAAAAAAGTACTCACCGGCCCCCCGAAAATGAAAGACATTCGTTTTCTTCAACTTGAAGACCATCGTATTTTAGTCCTGACAAGACCCCAGGGAGAATATGGCGGAAGGGGAAAGATTGGCTATTGTTTGGTGAACGACCTCCAAGAGGCAACCCATGATATCATCGATCAGGCTCCGCTCTTTGATCACTGCCCAAAAGATTCCTGGGTAGGTGCCAATGAAGCCCATTCTCTTAAAAATGGGCAAGTTGGCGTCCTTGGGCATATTGCTGAATTCGATCGGAATCAGAATCGGCACTACTATTCCATGGTTTTTTCCATAGACCCAAGAACGGGAAATTCTACCCTACCTGAAATCATTGCCAAACGCTGCNATTTCCCCGGGGGGGATTCCAAACGCGATGATCTTGAAGATGTAATTTTCTCGGGTGGTATACATCGTTTAGAAGATGGAAAAGCCAGGCTTTTTGCCGGACTGAGTGATGCCGAAGCCGGATTCCTTGATATTCCTGACCCCTTTCTCCAGTACGAGTCCTGAGATGAGATTTATCCTTGGAATAAGTTTGTTTTTGGTTGGTTGGATCCACGCCCAAGATTTACCCTCGATTGCCAAAATGCCAGATTTGCCATCTGANTATTCTTTGCGTGACTGGAAAAAGACTGCCCGAGACTTTGACCGTTTGGTCTTTGACGAAAACCGTACAGGCGAGTTCCTCCCCTTAATCTGGACTGACTCCGACCAGGTTGTCAACGAAGTCGAAGGTTTTGGGATTCCCACCTATGTTGGAGATTCTCGCCAAAATTCAAAAACTAACATACATGAGGCAATCACCGGGATTGCTTCGGTATTAAATGCTACACTTCTTGGAATGGACAAGTCTAGGTATGTCCCGATGTTGTCTTCGCATTTTCATCAAAAAAACGGAATCGGACTCTACCTCAATCAAGTTGGGACCCGGGGAGACAGTTTTTGGTATGACCTCCTTCCCAGTCTTTTATTCACTCATCTTTATCATCATTATCCAAATACCAAAGGATTTGCAGATCAATTCCATTCCATCCTTAATAAATGGGAACAGATTGCCCGCGAACTTGGCAACGACTTCGATCATACGGGGTATGACTTTTACACCAAGAAACCAGTAGACCGGGGTTGGTCAGAAGCAGATGTTGTAGCTGGTATTGCCTGCCTGCAATACATCGGATGGAAGCAAACCGGGAAATCTTCTCATTTAGAAATGAGCAAGAAATGCCTAGATTGGATGGATCAAAGAAAGACCAACCCCTACTACGAATCCCTAGCCCCTTTTGGAGCCTACGCATCCGCACTTTACAACGCCGAGCAGAATGGTAATCACAAAACCTCAAAATTTATTGAATGGGTCCTTGCCGGGGATAATCCAAGAAAATGGGGGGCGATGCTTGAGTCTTGGAATGGTGTCCCGGTTCATGGATTGATTGGCAGTGTATACCCTGACTATGAATATGCCTTTGCCATGAACACATTTCAAGCAATTGGGATCATGGCACCGATCGCCCGCTACGAAGATCGTTTTGCTCCTGAGCTTGCTAAATGGATCCTCAATATTGCCTCGAATAGCCGGTACTTTTACCCGGATGCCTGGCCTCCCGAGCAGCAGACAAGTTATCAATGGGCTCAAAACTACGATCCAAACTTTTGCATCCCCTATGAAGGAATACGAAAACAGGGGAAAATTCGGCAATACCCTGAAGTCGACCGGATGAAATCGGGTACTCTCACTTTAGGGGAATCAACCAACCCCGATAAAGACATGCTGCTAATGGCCGACTCCGATGGGATCGTTGATTACGAGGGAAAAATTAATTTACCCATGGGAAAAGCACACACCCTGATTGTAGTGATTCGAAACCGCAGGATCGAAAATGACATTCGGGTCTTTTTGAAAAGGGATCCAGAAAACCAAATTAATTTTCGTGGGCAGAGAAGCGATCACCAAAAAATTTCATTTCTTGGCGAGGGAGATCTTGAAGTGGTGGTGCAGGCAGAAAACCTGAAACCAGGAGAAGTGATTCAGGTCCAGGATCTGGTGGTGGAAACCAGGCTACCCCATCCTCCCCATGTGGGAGGAGATGCCACGGTACACGGTTGGGGTAAAACGGACCTCGGACTCTATGGTGGATCGAATGTTGGCTACCTTGCCGCACTCATTGAGCCCACAAACATCGAAGGAATCCTCGCGGTTGACCCGGTGGCAACCGACATAATGAATCCGACCACCTTCCCTACCCGCCTCTTCTACAACCCTTACCCTAAATCCAAAACCATTCAGTGGGATATGGGCAAGGAACCAGTCCGGGTATACGAGGCTTTGGCCAATAAGATGCTTCATTCTTCCGTTCGAGGGACCCAGACTTTTAAGATCCCGGCCAAACAAGCCATTATGCTCGTCTCCACCCCGATTGATCAACCCATGGAAAAAATCGAAGGCAGATTGATTTGTGATGGCATCGTGGTGGATTTCCAGCTTTAAGCTCATGCACTGGATCGACTACAGCATTATTTTTCTCTACATCGCCTTCGCCATTGGAGTAGGTATCTACTTTTCCGGCAAGGCGGCCAAGGATTCTGAATCCTTCTTTCTTGGAGGTCGGTCGCTGCCCTGGTGGGCAATTTGTCTATCCATGATCGCGACCAGTTTTGCCTCTGATACTCCGATCTGGGTAACCGAGGTGACCCGAAAAGACGGGCTTGAGAGAATGTGGTGGGTGATTGTTTCAGTCCTTCCCCTGATCATTGGTATTTTCCTTTTTTCCAGACTATGGAGAAGAACCAACCTGATCACCGATGCGGAATTTTTTGAATTTCGGTACGAGGGAAAATCGGCTGCCATTCTTCGTGGGGTCCGGGCATGTTACGGGGGAATCTTACAAAACCTGTTAACCATTGGTTGGGTCACTTTCGGGATGAGCACCGTGATTGAAGTGCTGACGCCATTTGACCAGACTCAGGCAATCGTAGTACTTATGGCGGTGGCTCTTTTTTACGCCACTTTTTCCGGATTTTATGGGGTGGTTACGACGGATGTGGTGCAGTTTTTTATTACCATGGGAAGTATGCTCGCCCTCGCCTGTATTGCGGTGAGTCAGGCCGGGGGGATGGAATCCATTCTTTCTGGTATTCGATCCATGCCTGAGTACGGGGACAAGACACTCTCCCTCTTCCCCGACTTTTCAACTTTCAATTCAGATGTATTAAAAATGCTGGTGATTTTCACCCTGGTCTGGTGGAGCGATGCCAATGGATATAACATGCAAAGAATGGCTGCCTGCCGAAATGAAAAGGATGCGATTCGGGCGACCTTGTTTTATTCGATTTTTCAATCATGTCGCCCCTGGTTATGGGTCGTCGTCGGACTTGTGTCCATCGTAGCCTTCCCAACCCTGACTGAGCACAGCAAAGCTTACCCAATGGTAATCAATGAATACCTAGGAATCGGGCTCAAAGGTCTGTTAATTACTGCTTTCCTTGCCGCGTTCATGTCCACCATTGATACGCATCTTAACTGGGGCGCTTCTTTTCTAACCATTGATTTATACAAGCGATTCTTCCGCAAGGATGCCGATGAAAGGCATTATGTTCGGGCCTCCAAGCTATTCATGGTCTTACTCATGCTAGCGGGTGCCACTATTGCCACCCAAGTTGAATCGGTTAGTGGGGTCATGGAATGGCTTGCATACCTGATGATCCCCGGAGGCATAGCTTCCGTTCTTCGCTGGTTTTGGTGGCGGATCAATGCATACACTGAACTAACTGCATTAGTCGGTGGCCTCTGCGGAGGCATTCTCTTCAAAATGATGGATCCCGAATTCATCCTCTTCGATCAAGCCTGGNGAGACCTTGCCTGGGAGTTCAAGGTGGCTCTTTTAGTCTGTGTAATCTTCCCTTTAAGTATTTTGGTCACTTTTCTTACCCAACCGGTATCCAAGGAAAAATTAATTCATTTTTATCGTCAAGTCCGTCCCGGAGGTGCTTGGGGACCGATACGAAAAGCAGTCGGAAAAGTTTCTGGATCCACCCTGACCCTATCCAGTTGGCTCGATGTAATTGGAGGAGTCTTGCTTTGCTACGGACTATCCCTTGCCATCGCCTATGCAATCTTACTTAACTTCTTCGCCTCGGCTGCTTGCTCCGGCATCTCCTTGATNGGTGCTCTGCTGGTCTGGAGATGGTACAAGAAAGAAGTGGTACGCCTCAGCAATTAAAATGAAGGTCTTTCAATATCTAATTCTCTCGAGCTCCCTCTGGTTCTACTCCCTTTCTTTGCTTGGAGTCCCTACTTCCGAAAAGCCAAACATTCTTCTCATCACCGCCGATGACTTGGGTTGGAATTCCTTAGGCTGTATGGGCAATAAGCTCAAGGGCTTATCTCCAAACCTCGATCGCCTAGCTTCCGAGGGACTACTGATCAAGCAGGGGTATGTGGCCACTCCGATTTGTGGCCCTTCCCGCCAAGCCCTTTACACCGGGCAGTTTCCCCAAAGCAATGGTTTTATGGGACATGGGATTCAACCCCCAAAATGGTGGAAATCAACCAGAACAAATGCTGGAACCGAATCGATCACCTCCCAGTTGTTAGATCATGGATACCTTAGCGGGATGATTGGAAAACATGGTTCCCAATGGTGCCGCTTCAGCCTTCCACCCCATGGGGAGAATGAACAAACCGGGATGGGCCGAAACCCGGAAAAGTATTTCGCCTTTACCCGCAAATTCCTTGCCCTAGCAAAAGAAGAAAAGAAGCCTTTCTTCCTCGCCGCCAATGCCCATGACCCGCATCGCTATTGGGCGAGGCATCCCGATGAAACTTCCCACTGGATCAACCAAATGATGGGGGATGGCAAATGGAAGCCTTTTCCGAATGGGAAACCTTACCCGGACCCGAAGTCCCGCTTCACACCCGAACAATGCCCAGTACCCTCCCCNTATCCAAGCGAATCAAAAATTCAGGAAACGATTGCGACTTACTATGACTCCGTTAATCGAATGGACCAAGTCGTCGGGGAAATCATCCAAGCACTGCAAGAGAGTGGACTTGCCGACAATACCCTTGTGATCTTTCTTTCCGACCATGGAATGGCTTGGGACCTAAGCAAATGGTCTCTTTATCCGTCGGGCGTACGCACCCCTATTATTATTCGCTGGCCCGCGAAAGTAAAATCGGGCCAAATTGATTCGCAGTCCGTAGTCTCAGTGGTTGATATCGCCCCTACTATTGCCGAACTTTGTGGATTGCCACCGTTGAAAAAAACCGACGGGCAATCCTTTTCTGCTCTTTTGACAGATCGACCATTAAAATGGCAGAGGACCACGGCATTCAGTTGTTTTAACTACATGAACAACCATGCTGAAGTCGACGATTCGATGCCCTTTTTCCATTCAGATTTATCCAAGCAATTCGACCAGTATCGCCCTTCCCGGGCTTTAAATACCGGTATGTTTTGTTATATCTGGAATGGATGGGCCGATGGGAATACATCCTTGCCCAAAACCATGCTCGGGGAATTTCACTGGATACTGACTAAAAGGGCCAAGGCTTCCCCTGACTCCGTCATGGCAGACTACCTCGAGACTAAAAATTTCATTGAATACAGAACTCCAGAAGAATTGTACGACCTCTCCACTGACCCTGGTTGTCAGATAAACCTTGCGGATCAAAATAAATTTAATGATACCGTAAAAAAATTCCGGAATCGCATGAAAAAGGTTTTACAGAAGACCCAAGATCATGAACTTGATAACTTTCTTTCCTTTATGAGCAACCAATGAGAACCCTAAAATTGAAACGAAACTTTAGTCGACTTCCTCCGTTGGTGCTTATGCTAATAAGCTTTAATCTTTGGGGAAATGAGGGGAAGCCCAACTTCATCATCGTTATTGGAGACGATGTGGGTTGGGATGCCTTTGGTTGCACCGGGATGAAAGAGGCAAGGACTCCCGCAATCGATCAGTTAGCGAGGGAATCCACCATGATGTCCCGTTTTTACTGCAGCGTATCCCAATGTGCTCCTCTTCGGGCCGAGCTTTATACCGGTTTACTGCCCAAGAACAATGGGGTGCTGGCCAATGCAAAGAAGGAAAAAAGGGTTGGGGTTAAAAACATCGCCGATTTCCTCATTCCTCTGGGCTACAAGGTTGGCCTGTCAGGCAAGAAACACTTCGGCCTGGGCACCGCGAAGATCGATCCAATCCCAGGCTTTGCACCCGGTGCAAATGGTTCCAACCAAGTTCATACTTTCGATGGAGTCGAAGCATACATTGCTGAAGCGAAAAAGGGAGGCCTTTCCTTTTGCGTAATCATCGGAGCGACNCATGCCCACCATCCCTGGGACCATGGGGAAGAATCTAATTTCCCGGTAGATGAAATGCAATTAAGACCCCACTACATTGACACACCCACGGCCCGGCAGGCGGTAGCAAAACATGCAGCCGAAGTAGAGGTGTTGGACCAGCAAGTCGGCGAGACCCGTGAACTCATGAAGAAGATGGACTTGGAAAAGGATACGATCCTGATCTTCTTGAGCGAGCAGGGAATNGCCATGCCCCGAGGCAAGTGGTCCCCCTACGAGCATGGATCAAGNGCCCTTTGTCTTGCCCACTGGAAGGGACGAATCCTACCCCGCAAAACCAATGCCCTGGCGATGTATTGTGATATCGTTCCGACCTTGATCGATTTTGCAGGTGGCGAGAACCCTCTCCTGGATGGCATTTCACTTATGGGTTTATGGACGGACAAGAAGATAAAAGATCATCGCAAGGAAGTTCTAATTTCCAATGTCCACCCGTTCTGGCAAAAGGCCATCGTAACCGAGACCTACAAACTGATCTGGACCGGGCATCCTGAAAGGGAACATATTTGGGGGAACTTCAACTCCAAAGGGAAGTTCTTTGCCAAGCCCTGGGCGGAATGGATGGAAAAGGCCAAGTCCAATAAAAGCGCTGCCCGCAAAGTGGAACGGGTCCTTCAACCCAAAGCCTTCGAGCTTTACGATGTCGTTTCTGACCCTTATGAAACCAAAGATCTTGCCTCCAAAGCCAGCCACGAACAGCGAATCAAGACCCTGCATCAGAAGCTAAAGGCTCTAATGTCCGCATGCGGAGAATCAACCATCCCACCTCAACTTAGCCATCGAAACAAAAAGAAAAACCAAACGAAATAATCCCACTTCATCATCATGAATCCTTTCAAATTCACTTTTATCCTGGTCTCCGCACTTTCAGCCCTTGGCCTCCTCGGCAAAATGGCCAAACCCAATATTCTTTGGATGACCAGCGAGGACAACAGCATCGAATGGATCAGTTGTTACGGAAGTAAAAACGCAAAGACTCCTCATATCGACCAACTTGCAAAAGATGGCTTCCGCTACCTCTACTGCTTTGATAACGGAGCGGTCTGTGCCCCGACCCGATCCTCCTGGATTACGGGTATGCACTCCATCTCCAACGGAACCCAACCGATGCGCAGCGGTTTCGAGATTCCTGCATCTATCAGCTTCTACAACGAGCTCCTGCAAAAGGCCGGTTACTTCACCAGCAATTGTTCGAAAACCGACTACAACCTCAGAGCACCCAGTGGTCGAAATCCGAAGGACTTCTGGAACTACTCCGGAAAGGACTATGCAGGAACTTGGAAGCTTCGGAAAAAAGGCCAACCCTTTTTCACCGTATACAACATCGGGGAGAGCCATGAATCCCGGGCCTTCGGGGATCATAAGGACGAATCCGTTGACCCCAAGAAAATGATTCTCGCTCCCTACCATCCGGATCTTCCCGAAATGCGGAATACTTACGCCAAGTATTCGAGTGCTATATCCAAAATGGATTCTCTTGTGGGGCAAGCGATCGAAAACCTCAAACAGGACGGACTCTATGAAGACACCATCATTGTTTACAACTCCGATCATGGAGGAGTGCTTGCCCGCAGTAAACGATTTCTATATTCCAGCGGAATCCATTGCCCCTTGATTGTCCGCATTCCAGAAAAATGGAAGCATCTTTACCCCAAAGGGAAAAGCCCGGGGTCAACCATCGACCGAATTGTCAGTTTTATCGACATGCCCAAGACCTGGGTCAGCTTGACCGGAGCTGAAATGAAAAATAATTTTCAGGGTCGGATCTTTCTCGGCCCGGAGACCGAATCCGAGTCCAAGTACCATTTCTCCTGGCGGGGGCGGGCAGACGAACGCTTTGATTGTGTACGGGTGATGCGGGACAAACAATTTGCCTATCACAAAAACTATGCACCCTTCGCTCCCAACGGTCAGTACCTCGCTTACATGCACAACATGAAAGCGACCGGAGCCTGGGAGAGACACCACCAGGCTGGTAAAACCAATCAAGTAACCGGCCGGTTCTTCGAGCCCCGCCCATCCGAGGAATTCTACGATAACTTCAAGGACTTTCACAATATCGACAACCGGATAGCAGACTCTAACCATCAGGCCAAGGTTGAGGAATTAAAGCAGGAGCTTCGTCGACAGCAACTAAAGTACTTTGATTCGGGTCTCATCCCCGAGGAAATGAGAAACCGGATCACCAAGGATAAACAAATGACCGTGCATGCCTTTGTCCGGGACCCCAAGCTCTACCCGCTGGCTCAGTATCTTGATTATGCCGACCTTGCCCTCTCCCGTAAGAAGAAAAACCTCAATACCCTTACACAAGGGCTATTGAATAGCGACCCGGTCATGCGCTATTGGTCAGTGATTGGATTATTACTCCTCGAAAAACAGGCCAAATCCGCGATTCCGGGCCTAAAAAATGTGCTCAAGGACCAAGATGAGATCCCTGCATTTGCCGCCTGGGCCATTTATAAAGCCGGGGGAAAAGCTTTCGCTGAAAAGTGGATGTTGGAAGCAATCACCCAGAACCCAGAAAATAAGACCCTGGCCAATATCTTCGATTGGATGGGAACCAAAAGCCACGCTTTGCTTGGAAAAATCCCCGCCGAAAAACTTCCCCAAAAGGGCCTGCTCAAGGATGTAATTAAGCGTTCGGGAATTCTGGAAGAAGGCTAGGATCTAATAGTTTCTACCTGACGGGTATACAAGTAACCTTGACCCGTTTTAATAATTTGAATCATTTCCATTGACTCTAAGTCAGAACATGGAAGCGTCGTAGGATGTTGATACCAAAATCAGACCTTACCGCCAAGGCCTTGCTTGTCGGTTTTCTTTTCACGACATTGGCCTGCAACGGCCAAACTTCAGACTCGAACTCCGGAAATACAACCGAAAACCCTAAGATCTATGAAGCCATTGGGATGATGTTCGCTCAAGGTTCGGGTTTGGGGAAAATGGAATTCACTGAAGAGCAACTTGATCTTATCCTTGGAGGCATGAAAAAAGGAATTGTACTGGGTGAAACCCCTCCTGAATATCAGGCCTTACAGCCAAAGGTACAGGCGATCATGATGCAAAAGATGCAACTTGCCCGGCAAGCGGAGCAGGCCGAGATGGCAAAGGCAGCGGGCGGTAATAAAGCAAAAGGAAACGAATTTCTCGCCCTGTTAAGCAAACAAGAAGGCGTAAAAAAAGATCCTTCAGGTTTCTATTATGAAATCCTTAAGCAAGGCAAAGGCCCGAGTCCGACCATGAGCAACACTGTCCGGCTTCACTACCACGGTACCCTGATTGATGGTACCGTATTCGATAGTTCAGTGGATCGTGGCCAACCCGCAAGTTTTCCTATGAGTGGTGTAATTAAGGGCTTTTCCGGGGGGCTGACCAAGACCCAAGTGGGTGGCAAGATAAAGATTTATATTCCCAGCGAGCTTGGCTACGGAGATAATCCAAGACCGGGAGGGAAGATCAAACCGGGTGACACCTTGATTTTCGAGTGTGATCTCTTGGAAATTAATTGACCCACGCCTAGAGCAAATCAGTGGATATTAAGCTCCTTGGTTAATGGGGTAGCAACCTTCCTGGCTTCCGGTTACTCTAGTGGGTTTCTTTGCCAAGTTCAGTTCTGAATTTGAAACATGGCTTCGGCAAANGCCTTTCCGATCTGTGCCATGGTTTTAGCGCTTCCAAAATAATGATNCCCGCCATTGGATTTTGCTATCCTTGCATAAGCTTCNTCTTTTTCACTGATCAATTTTTTTCGGTACTTCNCGATATACTCTTTTTGCTCTTGGGTAGACATTGAACCGTCGCGGTTGGGGTGGTCCTTGTGCTTGTTTTTGAGAAACCCGGTCATTTGCTTAACCCGTCCCTGGTTGTCTTCAAGTTCCTGCAAACGCATATCCCAAAATTTGGCCGTTCTCACTGCAAATACATTGCCTTTAAATTCCGGCATTAAGGCGGGGGCAGCCATGGCCTCCCGGAACCCACCATGGATCGGAACATAACGCGGATTGGTATATTTTTCCAACGGTCCCCCTACCCCCATCACGCCAATGACAAACTTCATCTTCGGTGCCTGGAGATCCTTGCGTACATCTCGAATGAAATGAGCCAAACAATCCGTATACGCATCATACCCTCCCGGCTGGCCNCGATTCGGATAAGTCCCACTGGCCACCATATCATTCCATCCCTGAAACCAGGCAAAGCCGGCAAGCTCATATCCATCCTTTTGGTTGTANCCCGGATAAACTCGCTTGATATCGGAGAGTACCATTTTCACATGATCCATCATCAAACCGTAGAATTNACCGNTTTGNTCAGCCTTGTCCGCTTTAACTTCCTTGATGTCTTTTCCGCGTCGTTTGAAGTTTTCCAGTTCATTTTCATTAAAGACATAAGGTCCTGCAGACGGAGGGCGAAAATCAGTATGAATCGATTTCCCACCCCATGCCGTCTTGATAATCAGAATCGGCTCTTNCAANGCTTTCTGGGTATAAATTCCAAAAGTAAATTCGGGGCCGATTTTTTCACCCATCTCGGCGGGAACCCGGCGTGAACCATAGCCCGCTGTTAGTTTACCATATCCTTCGCCCCTATTATCACGCCCCCCGGTAAAATAGGAAATCCATACCTTCTCACAGGTAACCGGATCCCCNNTTGAATCGACCATTTGCTTATAAATGGGCTTCGTAACCGGATCCATCTTCATCGCTTCAAATGTACTAATCTTAGCATGCCCTTCCATATTGGACTGTCCGCATAAAATGAATACTTTCAGAGGCCGGTCAGCTATTGAAACCTGNGCAAAACAAAGGAATAAGAAAAAGGCGGTGNAGGTTGGGATCGTTACGATTTTCATTGGCAATAAGGTTTATTTGAAAATTTGAACTCGAACGCTCCGCTTTTCAAGGAGCATCATTTGGACTTCTTTTTGGAAGGCTTCTTAACTTTCTCTTTTAANATTGGTATAGGTAACCCGTCACCCGGCTGGTTCCAAAAACGATAAGGATCNTCNNGGCGACGCATTTCATNNAAAAGCAAAGCTTCCATTTCTTTGAGCTTATCGGNGAAGTCGGGATCTCCNGCCAGGTTGACCTGTTTCTTTGTCGGCTTAACCCCGGTCATGGCAACTACCTTAGGATCATGATGTTCCCTGATGAACTCGTGTGGATTTTCTTTCAGGTTAAANAGCTGGGTGTGCTTCACCCCGGTCTTGGTGACCTCATATTGAGTCAACTTCCAGTCACCTTTCTTAACGCATCGGGAACCCGGCCGGCCGCCCCCACAATACACTCCATACAGGGCATCCCTAACCTTTTTTTTCACACCCATTAGAACCCCCTTAAAACTCTTTCCCTCCGAGGTTTTGGGTGTTTTGATTTTGGCAAGATCGCAGAGGGTGGCAAGCACATCGAGTAAATAAATATTCCCAGGAACCCGGGAACCTGGCTCGATTCCCGGTCCTTTCACGATGAATGGTATACGCCAGGTATGCTCATATAAATTCTGCTTACCCTGCAAGCCATGACGGCCAATGGCCATACCATGGTCTGCGGTGTAAATAACATAGGTATGATCCAATTCACCCATCTCCTCCAGTTTTCTCAGTACGCGTCCGATCTGGATGTCAATGTTCTCACTGCAGGCAAACTCCCGTCCCATTTCATTGCGGATGGTACGCTCGTCCCGCTTCTTCCAAACCCCCTTCACCCCCACCTCATCGCGAACCGTGGTATGGCCGTGATCGAAGGGATGCTCAGGTAACCAGTTCACTGGCAAAGGAGGTTGCCTAGGATTAGCCGGGGGCAGGATGTTCGGGTCAAGGTGGTTAACGGCACCATATTTTTTAAGGAGTTCCGGCTTCCCGTCCCGTACATCATGCGGGTGACTAAATCCATAATAAATCAGAAAGGGGTCGGTATCCTTCGATTTCTCCCGATCCATCAGGTAATTCATGACCTGCTCCCCATGCCAGTGACTTCCCTTTTCATCCGTTCCCCCACGGCGGGTACCGTCGTGACGAACAGTGAAAAGTTTGTTGGCGGCCTCGTAACTGTTTCCATTCTTACAGGTACGCATGGTGTCATAACCGGCACGGTTAAAAACTGCGGGTAAACTATATTGTGCCAAATCAGGAGGCACCCGCTTGGGGTCGGTCACATGAGGATTCATGATACGCCCCGGTTTATCCGGAACATGCCACACCGTTCGGCCTGACATCACCATATGCCGGGAAGGCGTACAGACTCCACCGACCCACGCTCCCATATGATGGGCTCCATCCAGGACTATTCCCTCCTCGGCCAATCGGTCTATATTGGGGGTATCAAGTATCGATCTCGGATTATAGATCTTAAGATCCAGCGGGGACTGGTCGTCCACGATGATGAACAGGAAATTGGGCTTTTTTTCAGCACCGACTGGGAGAATCAAAAAAAAGAACAGAAGTAGTGGATGTATTTTAATCATTATTTTGATTTTTCGTTTTGGTTTTCGATGAATGATACTTTTCTAACACCTTTTTTTCTAAAAACTAAAAGTCAATATCTAGAAGCCCTCCGATTTTACTTAAAAATAGGGAGCTTATTTCTTTATTTTCTTTTTTTTCGCGACCATCACTTCATTCCAAGGAAGGGCTCCCACCCGCTTGGCCCAGGCCCCGTAAAGGGTTCGTAGTTCCTTGGATTTCTTAGGCATGGAGGAGGAGAGATCTTTCAATTCACTGCGGTCCTTGGTCATATCGTACAATTCCCATGGGGTATCGTGTATCGCGACCAATTTGTAGTTTCCCTTGCGCACCGCCCGGTTTCCTTCGTGCTCCCAATAGAGAGTCCGTTCCTTTCTGGAATCCTCGGTAAAGACNGGCTCGAGGCTTTGTCCTTCCATTCCTTTTACCGAAAGACCGGCTGCTGAGAGACAGGTGGGTGCGATGTCGATGATGTGGCTGGGGGCATGACGCAACTCGCCTTGGCTCTTTAGTCCGGCGGGCCAATGCACGATGAGCGGAGTGGCCACCCCACCCTCGTGGGTGTAGCGCTTGTACATCCGGAATGGAGCATTGCTTAGGTTGGCCCATCCCCGACCGGAGCTTGAGGTCCAACCACCAAGTCTCCCCCACTCCTCGTAATTATCCACGCGGGTTTCTGGGTTTCTTTCATTCTTCGCGAACAGTCCGCGCCAGTCATGGACTCCCGTCCCAGGTACGCCGTTGTCCACCATAAAAAGGATGAGGGTGTTCTCCAAACGCCCGGTGTCTCTAAGCTTCTCTACGACCCGACCAATGTTTTGGTCCATCCGGTCAATCATCGCCGAGTAAAGGGACATTTTGAGATCCAATTCATCGCGCATTGCTTCATCATAAGTTTCCCACTCCGGAACATCGCTGGGCGAAAGGGCCCATTTCTTGTCAATTAAACCGAGCTTGACCATTCGGTCGTACCGTTCCCGACGAAGTTTATCCCATCCGGTATTCTTGAATCGCCCACGGTATTTCCTCGTATCCTCCTCCCGGGCATGAAGCGGGAAATGGGGAGCGTTGTGGGCAATGTAAAGAAAAAGGGGCTTTTCGGGATGCTTATCGAAGGACTCATCCATAAAGTGAAGGGCATAGTCGGTGAAGACATCGGTCGTGTACCATTCCTGCTCGGGATACAGATGATTGACCGGATTCTCGGTGGCGGGCAGCACCTCCTTGTCATCGAGGTACACCTGACAATTACGGAGGACTGTAAAATAAGAATCAATAAAATTACGGGTTCCATAAAAGCGGTCGAATCCGCGGGCGATAGGAGATTGATGAGGTTCCGTACCAAGGTGCCACTTACCGGTCATCATGGTGCGGTAACCTCCCTTGCGAAGGCGTTCGGCCAGGGTTGGAACATCAGGCAGGATAGTCCCGCTGTAGCTTGAAATTCCCCGGTCTCTCGACATGTGCCCCATCCCCGCCTGGTGCGGGTAGACCCCGGTCAGCAGGGCCGCCCGGGAAGGACAACACCGTCCGGTGTTGTAAAATTGAGAAAAGCGCAACCCATTGGCAGCAAGCTTATCAAGAACCGGCGTTTCGATCTCCCCTCCATAGCAGCCGAAATCCGAATACCCGGCATCGTCCGCCATGATCACCACGATGTTGGGTTGGTTACTTTTTTTTGAATAAATGAATACCGGAGTTAAAAAAAGGAAGAAGAAAGAGATTAAATTTTTCATACTAAAAATTTGTCAGGGAATACAAAGGTATGTCCTGGGATTTTTATCCTCAATGAAAAATCCTTAATTACGAATAAATTCCTTGGGGAGGTATTACATCGAAGTTGGTGACCTCNATAACCAAGCCGAAAGAGTATTCGAACCAAAANCGGATTTTTCTTAATGAACCGNTCCGGAAGCNTGGGGTAACCTCCACCCTGATCTCNGCATGAAACTATTTCCNGTAGCCTGCAACTTTGCGCTTGGCAAGCAACTGAGCTTTTAATCTTTTCAGTTGATCCGCATATTGGGGATTACCCGACAGGTTCTTAAATTCTGCGGGATCGTTTTTTAAGTCATACAATTCCTGTCCTTTTTCCCCATGGCCCCAATGGGTGTAACGCCAGTCGTGGGTACGAATGGATTCGCCGCCACTGCGGCTGATGGTGAAAGCCATATCCTTCTTCCATGCCTTGGCGACCGGATCATCGAGAAGTGCCACCAGACTCTGGCCTTGAAGCACACTTGGGGGAGTCAGTCCGGCAAGTTCAGCGAGCGTGGGATAGAGATCAACCAGTTCGGTAATTCTCTTGGTTCGGTTCCCGTGGGTATCCTTCATCCATGGAACCGAGAGAATGAAAGGCACACGGGTCGATTCTTCAAATAAATGCTGTT
>NHDN01000006.1 GCA_002171765.1 Verrucomicrobia bacterium TMED60 | reverse complement strand
TTGCTTTTGCAGAATCAAGTTCTTCGAGTTGAATCCACTCATTTTTTGCATGGGCTTGAGCAATATTTCCAGGTCCAAACACCACTGCTGGCGTTCCTCCCATCGCAATTGGGGATGCATCGGTAAAATAAGAAACTCCATAGGTTTTTCTCTTTTTGGTCGCCCTAAGTAAGGATTGAATAAAGGGGAGGTTTGGATTGGTATCCAGAGGCGGACAAGGTACAGAGCGAGAAAGTACGAACTCAGGAATAGGCAGCTTTTGTTGTTTGAACAGATTCTTAAGTTCATGTTTAACCGATTCTTCATCCTCTCCAGGAATGGTTCTTCTGTCCAAGTCAATGGTGCAATGGTCGGCTACAATATTGGGTTGAGTACCTCCCAGAATTCTCCCGATATTCAGGGTGGGTGAACCGAGTAATGGGTGCGTTCGTTCATTGAGCAACCTTGGATAATCTTGAAATAAGGTTTGAAGAATAGGGCTCATGCTCTCGATGGCATTTTTACCATTCATTGGGGTAGCTCCATGGGCGGCAACTCCTTCCGTTTTAAGTTGAAGCCAGAGACTTCCTTTGTGAGCAGTGATTAATTTTAGCCCCGTAGGTTCACCTGCAATGGCGAGATCTGCTTTGGGTCCAACTTTAGCTAATTTTCGAGATCCTGCCTGCCCGAATTCCTCGTCCACAAGTCCCNCAAAGAGGATNTCGGTCTNCTGNGGAAGNGGACCGTNTTTTGCTAGGTCACAAAAGGCTTGNAAAAAGGCGGCCATGGAACCCTTGGTATCGCAAGCCCCTCTTCCGTAAAGCCTGCCATTNTTAATTTTTGGTTTGAAAGACTTTTCCTCCGCAGGCACCACATCCATGTGCGGGGTAAGCATTACCCGATGCTTAATCCTTCCCCTTGGCTTTAGGCGAAAAAGTATATTCCTTCGATTTGGTAAAACAGCTTGTCTTTGGATGCTTACCCCAAGGCCGCGTGTATATGAAGCAAGATAGTCAGCAACTTCTTCTTCTCCGGTTAGGCTTGGTTGATCAGTAAAAAGGGAAGGGTTAATACTAGGAATTGAAACTAGGTCCGAAAGTAATTGAGTAACCTTTGAATATCTTGGCATAGCCAAGAATTTGCCCGACACTCAAAAAGAGCAAGACAGAACCATGTCATTTTTTATTGATACCTTTGATCGGTCGGCAAAGGTTTTCATTGTGCCAGTGATTTTTTGGCCTTCTTGATGTAATCGCTACCTACCTAGTGATTTATTTTGTTTTCCGGTCCTTGGGTTTAAAGAGTACTACATTTAGAGTTAGAATTCTTTCACTTGAATATTTTTAAAATCAATGGCCATGCTCCGGTTGCCATGAAGTTGAATTCCAATNGGGCCCGTCTTTTTTGCTGAGNTTGATTGATAGTTCATAACCTCTTCATCTTGAAGCCAAACCGTATACTTCGAACCAATAGCCCGAATTTTCATTTGATTCCAGTCATTCTTTTTCAGCAGTTGGGCAATCTTTTTAGCCTCTACCGGATAGCCTTTNCCCGGAATGTATGGGGANCAGGTCATATCTCTTTTTAANGACCCAGAGATTCCAATCTGGATTTGGTCCGAATTTCTCAGGTGAATCCCAGAGTCAATGGTTCCATCAACAAAACGAAAGCCCAAATTTACTTCAAAGTCTTGGTATTCCTTTTCAGTCCACAGTACCGAGCCTTTTTTCTTGGGCCCACTTCTTAATTTTAGAATGTTGTCTGTTACNTGGTACCATTTTGACACCTCATTACCTTGGGGTACCTTCCATCCCTTAAGCCCATTCTTGTTTAAAAGATCAGATGATTTTTTAGGTATTTCCTTTTTTGCTAAAAGCGAAGAANAGAAAAGGCATANAANCGTTAGAATGGCTATTTTTAATAGGCTATTTTTATTCATGAATTTTAAAAAGNTTGATCGTTTTAATTTGGGACATGGTTAAANNTATNNATCCTTNCANTAANNTTCCATTCAGCGACAAAGATATCACCCTTGGCGAGTGAGAAAACAGGAATAAGGAGGATTGCTTTTGTCATAAATTGGAAACTAGTCGAACCGATAAAGTTTGTCTTTGGTTCTCACTAGTAAAGAGTCACCCACGACAGCAGGAGAAGCCATACAACCCTTGGGCAGTCGATTGTGAGCGAGAATTCTGAGGCCTTTTGTCTCAGCCTTGAAAACGATGCAATCTCCCTCACTGGAAAAACTGTAGATTCTCCCGCTTGCGTGAATCGGAGAGGATGCGCATTGACCTTTGATTTTTAATCGTTCGGCCCAGATTACTTCTCCAGTTAGAGGGTTGGAACAGGAAGCAACCCCCTCATCTGATACCATAAAGAGAAAATCTCCCAATAGTAATGGAGATGATTTTTTTGGTACAACTTTACGACGTGACCAAGTTACATGACTTCGGTCCACATCCCCAGTTCCTCCAGGACGTATTGCGGACATCGACCCCATTCCGCTAAAAACATAAACATGTCCGTGCCGATAAATGGGACGAGCAGATGCATTCATGCCCCCGGTTCGAGCTGTCCATAGCAATTCTCCCGTAGATGGATTTAAGGCTTCCGTTGCAACTGCCGCTGGACTAATCAATTCAAGTTTACCTTCATGATTGATGACGGTGGGCGTACAATAAGCTTTTTTATTATCACCATTATTTGTTTTGAAGTCGAAAGCTCTTTTTGTTTTCCAAATCGTTTCCCCCGTTTTCTGATCCAGGCAAACTACATACTGTCGATCATGACCATCAAAATGTACAATAAGAGTATTGTTGTGTGGAATGGGAGAGGCCGCCGCTCCCCGCCAATGGTCGCATTGAAAGTCGCGTCTCTCCCAGATTTTTTCACCAGTCTTCAGTTCAAGGGCAGCTGTGCCGTGGGCCCCAAAGTGAACGAATACGGTACCATTTGCGATCACCGGAGTAGGCGTAGCATAACTATTCATGGGGTGACAAAATTGCGGATTGGTATTCTTGAAAACGAGAATCTTATTTAGTTGCCTTCCGGTTTTCCAATCGAATTGATGAGCCCATAGGTGTTTNCCATCTTCTTGAGCGTTGGTCACCCATATCATGCCGTCTCTGACCACCGGTGAAGACCATGCTTTNCCTTTTAATGAAGTTTGCCAAGTAAGGTTCTCCTGAGGAGAGAAGGAAATAGGTGGGTTGGAATCACCGGCATCTCCATCTCCATTTGGACCGCGAAATTGATTCCAGTCCTCTGACGCAACCAAGGACTGGTATAAGGAGGAAAGAAAAATAAGGGCTGATCTGATGCTTATAGGGAACAAAAACATTAGATAAAGTTAGGAATCAAATTCAATGGTAGGCAATAAAAAGAAGCAGGAAGTCGAAATATTATAAACCAAAACCTTTGATGTTACAGCTTGACTTAGGTATATAAAAAATTAGCTTAGCTAGTATGTATACAGTTCACTTTGCGAAAACAAATTTATCTAAACTACTGCAGATGGCGGAAGACGGAAAGCAGGTTGTACTTGCAAGGGGAAAGAAGCCAATTGCTCGCTTGGTTCCTTGTTCACAGTTACCAAACCCAAAGCGACCCGAGGTGGGTACGACCACTTCACCCTTGCTTAAGGTTGTAGAAAATCAAGAAGTTGCAGGGCAGGTTGGAGATGCGGTCCTTTATTTTTAATGCGAGTATTAGTAGATACTTTTCCTTTTGTCTGGCTTGTTTCTGAACCTCAGAAATTAAGTCTTACTGCCAAGGATGCATTACGAGATGAATCCAATGAGTTTTTTCTTAGTGATGCATCCGTTCTTGAGTTGTCTCTTAAATACAACGATGGATCTTTAAAAATGCCACAAAACCCGCGCCGTTGGATCAAGGAACAAATTAAACTCTGGAATTTTAAATCTATAGGCATTACCCGAGAATCTTGTTTTAGGTTGTCGGAAATGCCTTATTATCATGAGGATGCGTTTGACCGGATGCTGGTGGCTACCGCATTAGATCAAGAAATGTCCTTGCTTTCAGACAACGAGGAAATTCAAAAATACCCCATATCAATTATTTGGTGACATGTGTTTACCTGCCTTGCTTAAACCAGTTTCTATATATTTTAGAATTTTTTCGGTAATTTTCTCTCGAAACCTTATTCCCGGTTGAACTCATTTGATCCTCGGTTTCGAGAATGTAAACTTCAAGGGTTTCAGGTCCTGGATCCCCAGTTTTTAGTATCCATTGGGTGAGATTCTTCCTCAGTTCATCAAGGTTTTTTTTATACTTTTGGTTTTCCACGAGATTCTTGGTTTGCCACTTATCTTGGTTGTAAAGGTAAAGCTCCTCTTGGGGACGGGTTGATGAGAATAGTAACTGATTGGCCAAGGTGTTTGTTTTTCCTTTCGCATGCAGGTCACGAAGTTGCCTAATAATTAATTTTGTATCCTTGTAATTACTTGGCATCAAGTGAGGTCTTTGTGGAAAGAAGTTTTTAATGTAGAGAAATTTTTCAGTACGAACGGAACGAATTTGATCCGCAGCTTCTCCACAGCGGTCACGTGCTGCGAAAACAAATTTTTTAGGTTGGTGTTGTTTTGCGAGAATATCTTGGCCTTCCATTTTTTTAGGTATTTTAATGCCTGCTATCGCTAGTGAGAGAGCTGCGATATCGATATGCTCAACCAAATCGTGCCTTTTTTTTCCTTTCGGGACGCCCGGACCTTTGATCACAAGTGGAATGTGAGTACCTTCATCGTACAAAAATTGTTTTCCGCGGGCGTGGCTTATGCCATGGTCGGTAAAAAATATGATCATGGTATTCTCATGAATACCTTCTTTTTTGAGCCTTTCGATAACCTTGCCAACATGCCAGTCTGTTATTCTAACTGTATCCAGATATGTCGCCCAGTCTCTCAGTAAAACTGAATCATTTGGATAATAGGGGGGCAATTTAATCAAATCCTTGGAAGTTGGTTTAAGTTCAAATTGGTTCTCCATTCTTTTTTCAAGAATTTCATAGTGTTTTTCGGAGGCTCCCCGAATTTTCCCTCCATGCAACTGTACTTGCATGAAAAAGGGCTGATTACCCTTCCTTNCCGACCAGTCATGACTGTCATATATCTTAGTATCCCAGTCGAAATTATAGTCTGTCTTTCCCTTTCTACCGATTTTGGAAGGTAAGCTTCTGAAATCGAAATTGTGCAGTCCACTGCCAATACAGGTAAAATACCCTGCTTCCTTAAATAGCTCAGGAATAGCTCTAATACCGTCTGGTAATTCAATTTTATTTTTTTTACTTCTTCCGCTTCGATGGTGGTGTGCGCCAATTGAATTTTGGTACATCCCGGTAATTAAAGAGGATCGGAAAGTGGAGCAAACCGGTGAGGTCGCATAGGCATGAGTAAAAAGTAATCCCTCTTTTGCAAGTCGATCCACATGGGGGGTTTCGATCACTTTTTCTCCGTAACAGGAGAAATTGGCGGACATGTCATCGATAACAAACCAAAGGATATTAGGTCGTTTTTCAGCGGAGTTGGTATGGGCTAAAGTAAAAAGCAGAAGGGTTATGAAATTTATTTTTTTCATATAGTTTTTCTCCTGTTGCCTTA
The DNA here is from genome assembly GCA_002171765.1 of Verrucomicrobia bacterium TMED60. The sequence goes on along the minus strand of NHDN01000006.1, from coordinate 2,362 downwards.
GGATGGTAACAGGGAAAAGTTATGCTTATAAGAACTTGGGCAGAACAGGTTTACCGTCTTTTTTAGCGAGCGGAAATTTTGGTTTCCAAGTGGGATGTTTCTGCCCGAGCCAATTTTGAATTTTATTGGATAGCATAGTNGCATGTTTTGGATGTGTTTTGATTATGTTCCGGTCTTCTCCGATGTCATCAGTCAGGTTGTAAAGCTCCCACTTATTGGTTTCATAATAATAAAGTAACTTGTANTNTTGATTATCGATTTCATCAATTACGACNACACAGGGTTGGGCTCGTACATCCATGTATCCGGGAAATAAATAAAAGATGGGGGAACGTTTATCCGTAAGTTTTGGATTGCGAAGAAATTGGGCGAAGGATTCACCATCTAATGGATGTTTTTGAGCGGGTGGAAGCCAGGTACTTCCAGCAAGGGTGAGGAGAGTGGGATAAAAATCGATCCCGTGAACCAACCTNTCAGTTACTGTGTTTGCTGGAATAACTTCGGGCCAATAGGCGATCAGGGGAATACGGATGCCACCTTCGGTAAACATTCCCTTTACTCCACGCAAAGGAAGGTTGTCACCNTGNGTACCTCCNTTNTCNGANGTGAAAATGATCAAGGTGTCTTGAGCAATACTATCACTTTGATCCCCATCCCCATTGGGGTCTTCGATAGAATTGAGGAGTCTTCCAAGGACTGCATCCATTCCGGATATGAACCCGGCTAAGTTTGCCTTGCCAAGATTCTTTCCACTTAAGCGTTTTTGAGCCGCTTCTTTTAGGTCTGCTCTGGATTGCACGGGGCCGTGAACGGCATAGGCATGAAGTTGCAGATAAAAAGGCTTTGTTTTGGCAGCAAGCTTCTCCACCGTTTCTTCCATGGCGTCCGCTAGGGCATCACACACATGCTTGGGCCTTCCAACCTGACTCTTTGGAATATGGTATTTTTCTATGTATGCTTGCGTGTAAGGTTTGGCGAAACGATCGAAATCGCCCTTGCCGAGTTTGGTGAATTGCCAACCATCCTTACTATTTTTTGAGAAGCAGGTGGGTTGGTGACCTTGGGAATGGCCTCCTATATTGATGTCGAATCCTTGGTTTTCAGGCATGGTTTCATCCGTGCCGTGACCACCCACATGATATTTACCAATATGGGCAGTGTTGTAACCATTTTTTTTAAGTGCCTCGGCAATAGTGATTGCTGAAGAGGCAACATCTTCACTTTGTCTTGGGCCGATGAATGATGCTTCTTCTTTGGTGATGCCTGGTTTTTTGTTTCGATTCAAGTTTCCAACCACATAAACATCGTTGTTTATTCGGGCAGGATATTGCCCCGTGAGCATGGCCGCACGTGAGGGTGCACAATTGGGCTGGGTATAGGCATGAGTAAAACTTAGACCTTGGTTGGCAATTTTTTCTATATTTGGGGTGAAGAAAGAACCGGTATGGGTTCCCATTGTGACTTGCTTTGCACTGATTTGGTTCCATCCCAAATCGTCAATCATATACACGATCAGGTTGGGCTGTTTTAGCACCTTACAAAGAGTAGGCATACTAGTCCCGATTAAAAAGACCAAAGGAAGAAGTTTATTGATTTTCATAAAAAATTTGAAAATTATCTCCTTCGTTCATCCAGTCAATGGAAAGAGGACACCCAGAGAAAAGTTCCTTGGAGGGGCGGGAATGAAATCAGGGTTTCCCGGAAGTTTTTGGATTCTGTAAGCCTGATTCAAGTTCTGCTTCTCTACGGGCTAAGTATTCTGCGGATATTTTTTTTGCCTTGGCTTGGTCTTCTTCGTCGTAGTCCCAAAACTCTCGTACAATTTTTTCACAAGCGGGGTAGTGGGATCCATCGTCTCCGACCCGCTTGCGTACCTTGGCCAACCAACCCTTGAGTGACTGAGTCAGCTTGGCATGCTTAGGGTTGTGGTAAAGATTCTTCGTTTCATGGGGATCGTTCTTCATGTCGTATAACTCCCAACCCGCTGGGGTTTGGTATCCTCCCTGATAATTGCATCCGTAAAAATAGATCAACTTGTAGCGCTTGGTTCTCATACCCAAGTGGGCGGGGTTGTCATGGTGGGCCATGTGCATCCAATATCTGTAATAGGCCGCTTTCTTCCAGTCGCTTGCTTCTTCGCCGGTTTCAAGAAGTGTTTTAAAAGACCGCCCCTGAACGGTCTTGGGAATGTGGGCATTTGCAAAGTCAAGCATAGTGGGGGCGTAGTCAACATTTTCGATGATGGTATCAAAACGCTGACCAGCCTTAATCGTCCTTGGGTATCGAACAAGGAAAGGCATGCGCATGGACTCCTCGTACATCCAGCGCTTGTCCTGGTAGTCGTGTTCGCCGAGCATGAAGC
>NHDN01000005.1 GCA_002171765.1 Verrucomicrobia bacterium TMED60 | reverse complement strand
CATTCCACTCAATGTGGGCATTCTCGGATCATCCCAGCCTTGGACATGACCTTCCTGAACCAAACGAAGCATTTTTCTTTTGCTCATTACGGTGTAGTTCAGATTGAGGCGGGCAAACTCGATTTGTTGGGGATGATGGATGCCGAGGTTTTCACAGAACCAGTCATAAAGGGGGCGATGGTGTTCAAATTCCAAAGTACAAAGGGAATGAGTGATGCCCTCGATGGAATCCGACTGACCATGTGCGAAATCATAGGACGGATAAATTTTCCAAACGCTTCCGGTCTTCGGATGTTCTTGATCAAGGATGCGATAAAGTACTGGGTCACGAAGATTAAGATTTGGGGAGCTCATGTCTATCTTAGCCCGCAAGGTTCTGGAACCTTCAGCAAAGGCGCCCTCTTTCATTTGTTGAAAGAGCTCGAGGTTTTCTTCTACGGTTCGGTCACGGAAAGGACTTTCCTTGCCCGGTTCGATCAAATTCCCGCGCAGTTCACGCATCTCCTCAAAGCTGAGGTCACAAACAAAAGCTTTATGATCCTTGATCAATTGAACCGCCCAATCATGGAGCTGCCCGAAGTAGTCGGATGCATGAAATAGCCGCTCCTCCCAGTCAAACCCAAGCCACCGCAAATCATCCATAATCGCTTGAGCGTATTCGGTTTTCTCGGCCACCGGGTTGGTATCATCTAGTCGCAAGTTGCAAAGCCCGTTGAACTCCTTAGCAATACCAAAATTCAAGCAAATACTCTTGGCATGCCCGAGGTGAAGGTATCCATTGGGTTCGGGTGGAAAGCGAGTATGCACCCGTCCTTCATTTTTCCCATCCTCTTGGTCTTGTTTTACCATAGCCCGTATGAAATCAAGGGGCTTTTCTTCCGTTTCAGGTTCGTTCATTTGAAGTTTTTAAGTACGGGGCTCTGCTTAATCAATTCGCTTACCATAAGCGGATCGATATTCCTTTTCTAAACTTTTCAAACCCTTTTTACTCAGCCCGGAGCCTGTCTCCGATAGTTTATTCAAGGCAATTCGTAGACGCACCCGACTAAGATCTGGTCCAAGCAAGGCCATGCCATCAAAAAGGGGAAGGGAAACGGCACTGCCCGAGATTGCGAAAAAGAAGGGGCGCAATAAATCCTTGAGCTTCATCTCCTCAATCTTGGCCATGTTCTGGAACAGAGCTGCCAGTTGCTCACGATCCCAATGCTTGATCTTCTCCAGTTCCCACTCGGCAATTTTAAGAAGCCGGCTGACTTCTGCAGCTTCGGATTTACCAATCAAATCCTCGGTTTGGTATTCAGGAGATTCTTCAAACAGATGACCGCTTAGCGGGAAAAAATCAGATAAGGTTTCAAGACGGGGCAAGGCAAGTTCCAGAATGTTTGAAAAGTGTTCTTTATTCGCCTTCCAGTTCATAAGTCGATCGACTACTTCGTTCGGGCTGATCTGCTCTCTTAAATATCTACCGTTTAGCCACTTTAATTTGGCGATATCAAAAATCGGNCCGCCCAGGCTCATTCTTTTGATCTCAAAGCTTTCAGCTAATTCAGTNAGTGAAAANACCTCCCGNTGATCGGGTAGNGTGTAACCCATCATGCCCAGATAATTCAGCATNGCTTCCGGTAAGAATCCGGCATCCCGNTAATANAAGATTCCAGTGGGATTNTTCCGTTTTGATAATTTTGACTTGTCCGGATTCCGAAGCAGGGGAAGGTGGGCGAATACCGGAGGCTCCCATCCCAGTTGTTGATAAAGTAAGACATGTTTTGGGGTACTGCTGATCCATTCTTCTCCACGAATGACATGAGAAATTTGCATGGCATGATCATCCACCACATTCGCCAAATGATAGGTGGGGAATCCATCGGACTTTTGGATGATCTGATGATCAATTTGTTTCCAATCGATTCTCACCTCTCCCCTTAACTCATCGAGAAATACACATTCTCCCTCAGCAGGGACTTTCATNCGGATCACATAGGGTTCNCCCCGATCCATTTTTTCTTGGATCTCCTCTTCGCTTAGGGAAAGGCAGTGACCATCATAACGAGGGGTTTCTTTGTTGGCGATTTGTTCTTTTCGCAGGGCATCCAACCTTTCGGGAGTGCANAAACAACGATAAGCATGGCCGAGTTCCAGCAGNCTTTGCACCGCTGCTTGATGCATCTCCAGGCGTTCACTTTGCCGGTAAGGTCCATACTCTCCACCACNGTCCGGTCCCTCATCCCATTCCAAACCCAACCATTTGAGGGCGTCCAGAATGGCANNTTCCGATTTTTGGGTGGATCGTGCTTGATCCGTGTCTTCAATCCGCAGAATCATCTTACCACCATGTTTCCGGGCAAAGGCCANGTTGAACAATGCCATGTAAGCAGTGCCCACATGGGGAGCTCCGGTTGGAGAAGGTGCAATTCGGGTTCGTACGGCTGTGCTCATGATTCTGGAATAGCAAAACCTTATAAGTTTTTCGGGGGNGAAGGACGAACAAAATCGCCGATCTTTTGATTTGCAATNAAAGAATNGAAGNATTTCCCNTCATCAATTCCTTGCCATTCGATCTGCTTCGAAGTACTACCCATGGAATGAAAGTATTGATTGCTGGAGCCAATGGAAANGTGGGGACGATCTTGAGTGGTAAACTCTGGTCCGCTCATGGTATTTCACCGGTCGCCTTGATTCGTGATCCCTTGCAACAAATGAAATTNACCGCATTGGGGGTTCCCGCCGTCACCGGGGATTTAGAGGAAGGGGTAGGGAAATACTTGNCCGGATTNGATGCGGTGGTTTTTACCGCTGGTTCGGGTGGGCATACCGGACCCGAGAAAACCACCGATGTCGATCAGGATGCGGCCATNCGTTTAATCAAGGATTGCAAGGAACANGGCGTGGGCCGATTTGTTATGATCAGTGCCNTGGGGGCAGACCCCAATAGTGAGTCTACCCGGATCCAGCANTANTTACGGGCCAAAGGTGTGGCCGATGGATACCTGCGTTCTTCCGGATTGGACTACACCATTCTTGCACCCGGNACCTTANTGGATGAAAAAGGAACNGGTCGGATNCAGGCNGCTGAAGAGCTTGGCTTCCATGGTTTCTTACCCCGGGAAGATTTAGCAGTCTGTATCATTGAAACCCTCCGGAATTTTTACACCCTTGGTAAGACCATCGAAATCGTTAGCGGTGCNGATAAGATAAAGGACGCGATTGTAGAAGTGGCAGGAGGTGGAGATCTCCCACCCATCTTGTAATNCCCGATTTTCTTTCCAAAAAAATAAAATTAGTCGAAATCTTTGGAAAAGTTGCGAATGAAATTGATTCCTTTGCCCAAAGTGGATTTAAGGGTNTTCAGTCCNTCCGCTTATTCTAGAATGNATTNATATTTCCGCATGCCTAAACGCAACGACATNGAGCANATTTTAATCATTGGCTCTGGCCCCATCATTATTGGACAAGCCTGTGAATTTGATTACAGTGGGGCCCAGGCCTGTAAAGCATTGCGGGAAGAAGGGTATCGGATTTCTCTGGTCAACAGCAATCCAGCCACNATCATGACNGATCCAGAGTTTGCCGANGCNACTTATGTGGAGCCTCTTACCGTGGATAGTGTCACCACCATCATCGAAAAAGAAAAGCCGGATGCCTTACTTCCTACATTGGGTGGACAGACTGGATTAAATTTATCCCTTGAACTGCATGCGGCTGGGATTTTGGATGCCCATGGAGTGGAGATGATCGGGGCCAAGCCGGCCGCGATTAAAAAAGGGGAAGACCGNGAACTTTTTAAACAGGCGATGCTTGAAATTGGATTGGATGTCGCTCATTCTTTTTCGGTNACTTCTCTGGAAGAAGCCCATTCTCACTTAGANGAACTTGGAGATTTCCCGATTATTTTACGCCCCGCTTATACCCTGGGTGGAACCGGTGGAGGCATTGCCTACAACCGGGATGAATTTGATCAACTGATGCGCCAAGGCCTGGATGCATCTCCCATCAGTCAGGTNTTGATGGAAGAATGCCTTCTGGGTTGGAAAGAATATGAGATGGAAGTGATGCGGGATTACAAAGACCAGTGCGTGGTTATTTGTTCCATCGAGAATTTCGACCCTATGGGGGTTCACACTGGGGATTCCATCACCATCGCCCCGGCNATGACGCTATCGGATAAGGAATACCAATTGATGCGGGATGCATCTTTTGCCTGCATCCGCGAGATTGGGGTGGAGACCGGGGGGAGCAATATTCAATTCGCCACCAACCCNGAAAATGGACGAATGGTGGTTATTGAGATGAATCCCCGGGTTTCCCGGAGTTCAGCCCTGGCTTCCAAGGCAACTGGTTTTCCCATTGCCAAGTTTGCGGCCAAGCTAGCGGTTGGATATTCCCTGGATGAATTACAAAATGATGTCACCAAAGAGACACCTGCCTGTTTTGAGCCTTCCATCGATTATGTGGTCACCAAAATGCCCCGTTTTACCTTTGAAAAATTTGTGGGTGCGGATTCCACCCTGACCTCGGCAATGAAATCGGTGGGCGAGGCCATGGCCATTGGTCGTACCTTTAAGGAATCCTTTCAAAAAGCGATGCGNTCTTTNGAAATTGGACTGAAAGGATTTGAAGCCGGAAAGCTTGCCGGGCAGGAGTTGGATAAGTCGGCGATTCGGGCCGGGGTCAAGCGACCCTCCGCGGAGCGACCCACTTATTTATACAAAGCCCTTGAGGTTGGCATGTCCGCGGAACAAATTTCCGAGCAATCCGGAATCGATCTCTGGTTTACCACCCAGTTACAACAAATTTTTGAAATCGGTGAGCAGATTAAGTCCACCTCCTTAAATGAAGTAGAATACGAATCGATGCGGGAGGCCAAGGAGGCCGGATTTTCCGACCGTCAGCTTGGAGACTTCTGGGGTTGTGAATCTTCCGCGGTCCGNGAACNGCGTGAGTCCATGGGCATCAGCACCACCTTCCGCTTGGTCGATACCTGTGCCGCGGAGTTTGAGGCTTACACCCCGTATTATTATTCCTCGTATGGGGATGAGAATGAAATGAAAACCTCGGAGGCCAAGAAGATCATGATCTTGGGAGGCGGTCCCAATCGGATCGGGCAGGGCATTGAATTTGATTATTGTTGTGTACACGCATCCCTTGCCCTTCGGGAAGCCGGCTTTGAAACCGTTATGGTCAATTCCAATCCGGAAACGGTTTCCACCGACTACGATGTTTCCGACCGACTTTATTTCGAACCCCTTACCTTGGAAGATGTCCTCGAAATCTATCATCAGGAAAAATGTGATGGTGCCATCGTTCAGTATGGTGGGCAGACCCCCTTAAACCTGGCCAGTGGATTGCAAGCTGCCGGGGTCAATGTGATTGGCACTTCTCCTGAAAGTATTGATGACGCCGAGGACCGGGAGAAATTTAAGGACATACTGGACAAGTTGGGTCTGAAGCAGCCATCCAATGACATTGCGATGAAACCGGAAGATGCTGCCTCCAAGGCCAAAAAACTGGGTTATCCGATTTTGCTCCGTCCTTCATTTGTTCTGGGTGGTCGGGGAATGTTTATCGTCTACGATGAAGAAGAATTGAGTGGCGTGGTCAAGGAGGCCTTTGCGGTCGCTCCTGGCAAACCCGTTCTTCTCGACAAGTTCTTGGAAGAGGCAATTGAATTAGATGTTGATTGTATCTCCGATGGGGAAACCACCGTAGTTGGGGGTATGCTTCAGCATATTGAGTTTGCGGGTGTCCATAGTGGGGATGCCGCCATGGTGATGCCCCCACATGAATTATCTCCTGAGATGCTCGACGAGGTCCGTCAAGCCACCCATGATCTTGCTCAAGCCCTCAGGGTGATTGGCTTGATGAATGTTCAATATGCGATCAAGGACGGCGAACTCTTTTTAATCGAGGTCAACCCTCGTGCCTCCCGTACCATTCCCTTTGTNAGTAAAGCAATTGGGGTTCCCCTGGCCAAGCTTGGGGCCCGGGTCATGGCGGGTGCAAAACTTAAGGACCTTGGCTTTACCGAAGAAATTATTCCCAAGCACTGGGCGATCAAGGAAGCGGTTTTTCCCTTCAGTAAATTCCCAGGTTCCTCGATTGTACTTACCCCGGAAATGCGCAGCACTGGTGAAGTCATGGGTCAGGACGAAGATTTTGGTATGGCCTTCGCCAAGACGCAAATGGCGGCCAAGCCATCCCTTCCCCTGGAAGGAAATGTTTTCCTCAGCGTCAAGGATTCTGATAAGCCCAAAGCCCTGGAAGTCGCAAAAGGCCTTGCTGAGCTTGGCTTTTCCTTTACTTCCACCGAAGGAACCGCAAAATTTTTGAATGAGAATGGAATTCCCGCAAAGAGTACCCTACGGATTAGTGAAGGCCGGCCCAATGTTGCCGATCTGATCAAGAATGGAAAAGTCCAGCTTGTGATCAATACCCCCCTTGGCTTGATTCCCCGCCGGGATGAAAATGGAATCCGCAGTGAAGCGGTTTTGAATAGCGTACCGGTGATTACCACCTTGGGTTCCGCCTTTGCCGCACTGAATGGAATCCGTTCGCTGAAAGACCGCAAGTTTTCCGTCAAGTCACTTCAGGACTATTCCCGTTGATCCAATGAAGCCATCTGTGATTGCCTTGTTGCACGGACCTGATCAGCCCGGGATCGTTGCCAAGGTCGCCACTTGGATTCACCAGCGGGGTGGAAATGTTCTGCATGCGGATCAACATTTAGACCGTCAGGAAAATGTCTTTTTTCANCGGGTNGAATGGGAACCGGATGCGGATCGCAACCCCCGNGANGAATCNGATGAATTCATATCTTTTGTTGAACGCGAGCTTACCATGCAGGTACGCATTGCCTTGAGTGAGGATCGCCCCAAGGTTGCCATCATGGTCTCCAAGGCGGATCATTGCTTTCACGACCTGGTTCTCCGGGTCAGGGCAGGGGAATGGAATGCTGAATTTGTCGGGGTTCTTTCCAACCACCAAGAGCTCCAATCGGTTTCCGAATCCTATGATTTGCCCTTTGTTCATCTCCCGATGAATCAGGAAAACAAAGTGGAGGTTGAACAGCGTCAAATTTCCTGGTTGCGGGAACAGGGAGTGGAGCTGGTTATTCTTGCCCGCTACATGCAAATCTTGAGTTCCGAATTTTTACAGCAAGTCAGTTGCCCGGTGATTAATATTCATCATTCTTTCCTTCCCTCCTTTGCGGGTGCCAAACCCTATCACCAGGCTTATCAGCGCGGAGTCAAGTTGATCGGTGCCACCGCTCATTATGTTACCGAAGATTTGGATGAAGGTCCGATTATCGAGCAGGATGTGGCCCGGGTTAGTCACCGCCATGGTCCCCGGGATCTGATTGAAAAAGGCAGGGATCTGGAAAAACTGGTTCTCGCCACCGCGGTACGCCGGCACTTGCAAAACCGGGTACTTGACTACCAGAACAAGACCGTGGTCTTTGACTGAGTGAAGAACAGGATTGTTAATGGACTTTAATTTCGAAGCTGCCCTTTGGTATATACTGGCTGCCGACTGTGCCTTTGCCAATGTCGTGGCTTGGTTCTATCCCCATTGGTATCAACAATCCTACCC
>NHDN01000004.1 GCA_002171765.1 Verrucomicrobia bacterium TMED60 | reverse complement strand
ATCTATGGGCCAGGGCAAATTCACTGATTTTATCAGGCTTTTCAACATCCATTGCCTCCTCTCGAAAAATAAATCGGGGAGATATTAATGCTGCTTTAAAAGCCTGCCTTACCGCTTCGATGGATGATAGACCTTTTGCCCTCATTTCTCGGAAGAAGAATTCATGCTTGGTAAAATCCTCCGAGGTTAAGTCGGTCCGATAAATTCTAGGCAACCATCTTTTGAAGGAAAATAGGGCGTGGTGATCCTTGATATTTTGCCTCTCTGATTCTCCAAGCAGTCGAAGTCGACTTTCTCTGAAAGACAAGTTCAAGCCTTTGGGGGTTAAAATTTCGATTTTCTCCACATAAAGGTTTCGGTCCCGCCGTTTAGGATTCCTGTTTTTAGGGTCATAGAAATCATTGATGAAATTTATGGTAATCCTATTTCGTTGATTCTCATTTCCCTGAAAATGAAACCTATACATGGATTTTCTTGGATACTCAGATTCAATGGAAAAGGTTTGGATTTCTTGGCTATTTACTTGAACCTGCATCTTTGCATATTCATTACCTGCTCTACTTGCAGAGGCCCAGACTTTGACTTCATATTCTCCTTTTATGGTACTGGTATGATTGATTTGAAAGCTTCCTCGCTGGGGCAAAACTCGAAGGTTTCCATATTGCCTGCCACCCTCAATATTTTCTGCAAAAAATCGTAGGGAATCTTTCTCCTCTTGAATCGGACCTAACACTTTTTGCATCACCACCTCTGCCATCCCCAGATACTTTTCCATCAACAGGGGGGATAAGGTGAGTACTTCACCAATCGTATCAAATCCATACCCTGTGTCATCCGCAGGGAAATAACCCTCGGCATCAATCTCGATCCCAAAAATATCTTGGATCGTATTTTCATATTCTGTACGATTTAATCTTCGCAAGCTTGCGATTCCAGAATCCTCCTCGGCAAGGTCGGGAGAAAACGAGGCTTCCTCGATCCAAGTTAAAATTTTGGAAATCTCGGGATCATAAGGTTGGAGAACATTAGCAGGTGGCATATTCCGGTTGTTCAAATTTTTCCAGACCCGATCCCATTTTTTTTGGTTTTGCTTAAATGCTCCAAGTCCAATCAGTTCATCGATTTTAAAACCTCCCTTCTTCGCCCCTTCCCCATGGCAATCATAACAATATTCTTCGAGTAATGGAATGATCTCATTTTCAAAATTAAAACTTTTCACCTTTCCATAACCAAGCGAAAAAAACCATATGGAAAACCATGGGATTATCCTTTTTAAAGAAATAAAGAATGAGAAGTCCATAATGCTCAACAATCCCTATTTTTTGGAAAAACGACAAATTCTTGCAGCCAAGATTGTACCTTGATTCAAGTGATCTTTTTTACAGATAAGAGAAAATGAAAAGATCATCAAAAAGAATGGGTGTGCTCGCATACGGTACTCCCCACAACGCACACTTTCCGCCTTCATACTCCTGCTTAAATTCCTCCTCCAAAAACCAGGCCTTGGGTTCTTCCTCTTTCTTGGGCCAGAGCTTGCACTTCACCCGAGTTAAATTTTTGCTAGTAGGAATTGCTTGAAAACATACATCCCACCAAATTCCATCCTTCCAGACAAAAGGAACTTGTTTCAATATGGTTTCATCATGTGAGATTACCAAACTTCGTGCCGCAGGATTCAGGCGAAGCCGTAAAGACCGGACCCCACCTATTCCCGCAGCAATCGATGGCATTCGACGCCCTTTTTTGGTCGCAAAAAAAGAGAACCTTAAGGCCAACCCCCGATCTTTAATTCGGGGGCCGAATAACAAACCAAAATCTCCCATAGGAGTTCCAGGTAGCTGCAAATATTTTTGCCCCTTGCTCTCCTCTTGCACCGAATAATGTCCATCCAAAATAAATAAGCTCTCCGGTTCTTCCCCAACCCTGCAACCCGAAAAATTCTCATGATACTCAAGCTTCCAGCCAGAACCCATTTCTTTAGTCAAATTATTGGCAACGGAAACAGGTTCTTTTTCTGCTGCACNNAGATGNAGGNAAGCGNAGACGCNGAANAANGAGAANACGGCTTTGGGTTTCAGCAACCTCAGGGTTTGANTCGTTTTNAAAAGNNNGTTATTCATTTTTCAATAAAGNAAGTTGGCTCCTTCGAAGGGTCATATTCACCGCGACCCAAATCCANAATAAAGCGAGAATGGCAAGCGATGCGAAAAACCAGAGAAATCCAAGACTTGGCTTCTCCATCACTCCTCCAAACAAAGCTGGNGCAATCCCGAGAACCGCCGCGATAGAACCGACCAGGATTCCCCATAATGCAAGNTGAACATGCTCNAAAAACGCATGTAATTTCAACTGCTTNAATNGAAATCCGAGAGCTTCAAATAATCCAAACTCCGGACCACGCTCTACNANATTNCNNGCNACCACCAGCCCNAGACCNCAGGTTCCAATCAGCATNCCCAATCCNCCCAGTCCCTGAAAGATTGAAAGATATGTATTTTCCACCGCTTGCAATTCCATCAACCGATCCTTGGATTCACGAAATTCCATCCCATGTTGATACATCCGGTCCTCCAGATGTAAAGCTAGGTTGCGTGCCTCTTCGAACTTTCCGGTGAGCATAAAACTACGATACCCTCCTTGCTGTTTGAANTTTTCGAGGAAGTCTTCCTCATTGATAAACAAAGCNCCCTGTAACATCGACCCCTTCAAGCTCCCAACTAATTCAACTTCAAAAGGCTTCCCATCTCCATCACGAAATTCGATACGATCTCCAATCCCCATTTTCAATGCCCACATCATGGTATTTTGATCCACGAGTGCAGGCACTGCATCGCTGGCTACGGGTTTATTGAGNGACTCCCAATTCCCTTCGGCAAATTCAAACCGGCCNATAAAGTCACTGGGTTTAACCCCATAAATCCTNGGACGTAAAGCCTTGTTGAGGTTCAAGCAACTGGCATCATCTCCTTCTCGCAAACGCAATGGGATNACCTTTGAATTGGTTAAAATACTTTCATTCAGATCGAAAAGTTCAATCGCTTCTGCCTCATTGAGATCATCATAGATTNGAGACGCACTTTCTCCCCAAAAGCTGACCCCTCCCATGCCGGATTTAAGTTCTTCAGAGGAAGAGGGAGCGGATTTACGAAAGGCACCAGTACTTACCACGAGAAAGGCACCTGCTGCCATCGAGCCCACGGTTACCAAACTACGACCTGCCCGTCTCCCCAGGTTTCTCTGGTTCAATTCNTTGATCTCAGAAAGTTTCTGGTTGCNCTGAATCAATTTTCCGAGTTGAGCCCGAAATAAGAAGAGGCCACCAATAAGGAATAAGGCCCCCGCCCCAAAAAAGGTCATCGAAGCCATGCCACTTGAAAGCCCAACTATTGATGCTAAACCAACAGCGGAAACNAGGCAGATCCACCCCACCCAGCGGTATCCATTTCTTTTNTTCCGATCAAATAATTCATGATTCCATCCCTGGTTTCCAGACATTAAAAGCTCTCTTGGTTCTTTCTTTATTTGCTTCCTTGTCGACCANACCATAGCCACAAAGCAAATGGTTGCTGAACTTACCCATCCAATGACCATGGAAAATACCCGAGCATCATAAACAAAACTCGCCCCGGACACCGCCCCAGACCATTCCCCGCTCAATAAGTCCAGGATTAGTTTGCCATAGCTGGCGGCAANTAAGACACCGAGTAAAGAACCCATGATTGCCGCCAGGGCTCCTTCCCCCCAAAAGACCAGACGAATTTTCCCGGTCTTCCAGCCCAATGCCCGCAAGAGTCCAACCTGTTGATTTCTTTGCTGCATCGAGAANGAGAAGAGCATNCCGGTAATCGCAAGAACCGCTACAATCACAAAAAAACTAAAGCCCATAAAAAGCTGACCAAAATCAACCGGAGTCTCGACTGATTCCCTCGCATCCGATCGAAGACTNTGAATGATCAGACCTGCATCTTCNGCTTTTAAATTCTGCCGTAATTGAGANCCAAGCTCTTCCCTGCTCAGGTTCTTTCTATTAGCCCTTATCCCGGTTAAGGAACCCCAGCGGTTTCCCCACATTTCTTGAGCTGCTTTCAGGGAAACAAACGCTTTGGGACTCCCACGAAATTCATCCCAATAATCTTCATCCCGAACCCGTACTTCATGCACAATAGGAATTCCAGTATCCCACTCACCGCATGAATCTGCATCTGAAAGTCCGGGGAAGCGGGGGGTCCAATCACTTTCCTGATCTTCCGGCACGGTCTTGGGCATCGGAAGAATTTTTTGCAGTTCAAAGCTTCGGGAAGCTTCGATTAATTTTCTTCTTTCCCCNACCGTGTAAAANCTAATCCTAATCGAATCACCGATCGAAGCATTCAAGTCNGTTGCGGCNCATTGATTTAAAGCGATATGATGATCTTGCCATTGATTGCTCAGAAATTCGACTTTNNCGGGANCCACTCCACTGATCATGGAATAGGGAATTAANGAACTTTTATTTCCTTCCTCGATCTTCTCGATCGCATTNACCAAATAGGTTAATACNCCNGAGGCCTTGGGTTGCTCTTCTNTNGCTTTNNNTACCAGAGAATCGGACAGAAAAACTTGCCTGGTTCGAACGCTCCATTCATCGGATTCCCGTAATTTCTTAATTTCAATTCCTGCATCCTCCAGCGTCCAACAACTGTCCATGGCAATCTTCGCCTTTTCCAAATCTATTTCTTTATCCCCCGGAATTCCAAGGAGGAGGAAATTCGCAAAGTTGGTACTCTGGGTAGCTTCGTCCAAAGAACGAAAGAGTTTCTTCTGTAATTCGGACAAAGAGACGAACAAAGTCAGGGGTTCCCGCTGGTTCCCAAGAAGTCCAAAATTGCCAAAGCCCTCGGGAGGGATGATACCCCCGAATTCCTTGTTCATGCTAACAAATTTACTATCCCTTTCACCGGAAAGGGGTGCATCTCGGCTGAATAGACTGGGTTCTTCCATTCTCAGGATCAACCTCTCTCCGGTTTCACTTTTTAAGCGCTTTCCCAGTCGTTCATTGACGAAAAAGGTCTCTGTTCCCCAGTTAGAAACCCCTTTTTCGATCGACTCGTTTCCGGTGGGAGTGAGTTTTGAATCGGGTGCTAATTTCCAAAACCTTGGATCCACCCCAAGAACTTGAATATTCGAAACCCGAGTGGCTCCATCGGGGGAAGTCAGCATCCCCCGGGATAAGACAATCGGAGCTACCACACTTTCTTCATCCGGGAGCTCTTCTTTTATTCTCTCTGCAAGGTCCTCCCGAAAGAATCCATCCGGGGATAGCATCGCCAAATCCCCCTCACCTATTCTCACTTCTGCTAAGGCTCGCAAGGTCGACCGAACGGAATCTCCAACCGTTAAAGAACCGGTCAAAACCATCCCACAAAGCGTCGCGGCTAAAATAATCCCNGTATTTTGCCTCCGAAAAAAGAGGAGGTTTTTAAAGGTTAATTTCCAGGGACTCATTACCTCTCCTGCTTTAAGCTTCCCTCGTTCAAATGATATGATTGCCTCATTTGACTAGATCCTTCCAGAGAATGAGTGACCATGAGCAGGGTCAATTTCCGTTGCTCATTTAATTGCTTCAATAAGTCGATCAGATGATCGGTGTTTTTCTTATCCAGTGCTCCGGTTGGCTCATCGGCAAGCAAAACAGAGGGTTCATTGACCAGTGCCCGGGCAACCGCNACTCGTTGCCTCTCCCCTCCTGAAATTTGACTTGGTAAATGATTCGCACGATGTCCAATGCCNACTTCTTCCAAGAGGTTGGTGGCNCGGTTTTCGAGTGCNTCTCCTTGTAAGGAACCAAAACCAGCAAGGGCAGGAATCATAACATTTTCCAAAACCGTACAGGATGGCAGGAGGTGATGGGATTGAAAAACAAAGCCAACCGTTTGATTACGGTAATGGGCAACCTCTTGCTCCGANAAAGTGTTNAGCTTTTNTTGATCTACCTCAAGTTCACCTTCCGTTGCCTTGTCCANCAAGCCAATGACATTAAGCAAGGTACTCTTCCCTGAACCGGATGGTCCGACAATCGCTACGGAAGCTCCTTTTTCTATGGAAAGATTTACTCCGGAAAAGACTTCAACGACTTCATCACCGTCGGGTGAAGGATAGGATTTTGAAAGGTTAGAGATTTCAATCATTTTATTTTTTACTTTATTACGAGCCGGGCTTAATCCAGCGCCTCGCTTTCATTTCATGNCTGGGTAAAGTTCCTTCNTTTTCTGAAGTAACTGGAATCCGTAAGGAAAATGATTCCTGTAAGGCTTGCTCAAGGTCCTCAGCAATGGGNGNACTGGATTCAATTCTTACTTTTGCTTCCAGCATGGAATCATATTCTTCAAACCGAACCTGATACTCCAAAATTTCTGGAAAGCTTGAAATTACGGAATCGACCGAAGATGGATATAAATTTACCCCCCGTACCACCACCATGTCATCGGTACGGCCCAAGATTCCACCTTCTAAATCAAAAGTGGGTAATCCGGNTTCATCCTTGCCACGCTTTACCTTGACCAAGTCACCGGTTCGATAGCGAAGGACGGGACAGCCTACCCTACCTAATGTGGTCAGAACTAACTCGCCTTGTTCTCCATCCTTCACCGCCTCTTCGGTTTCCAATCCGATTACTTCTGGAAAATAGCTTTCCAGAATAATTCGTAGTCCTCCCTGATTTCCGGGAATTTCATAGGCGACTGGGCCAACCTCAGTCATTCCGTAGTGATCGTGAACCTTAAGATCATTTCCCCAAGCCGAAGAAATTTTCTCCCGAAACGAGGACGAGCTCCCACCAGTTTCTCCAGCCACAATCATCGAACGAAGTTGATGCTGGGTGAGATCCACCCCAAGCTCCTTGGCGGCATGGGTAAGCCGCATTGCATAGGTCGGGGTACAAAATAAATATTCTGCCCCGTGTTCAAGAATTCCTTGCAGTCGCTGTTCCGTACTTTGTCCACCGGTTGGAATACACATACCATCTTTTTGCTGCACCGCTTCATAAGCAGTCCAGAAACCAAGAAAGGGACCAAACGAGAAAGCAAAAGAGCAACGGGATCCACTCTCGATNCCGACCTCCTCCAGCACATAATTCCAGTTTCCCAACATCCATTGCCAGTCTTCAGGGGTATCCAACCAGGACATGGGCTTACCAAGGGTCCCACTGGTTTGAGAATATTTTTTATATTCAGAAATCGGGAAGGTCAGGTTTGTCCCATAGGGAGGATTTTCTTTTCGGTCTAGAGCTAAATCGGACTTGCTGGTAAAAGGACAATTCTGGACCAAATCCGGGAATCCANCCCATTGATNCCANNATANTAGNCNNNTGCAATGCGTTTTTTGAAAGGGNTTGGAACCNGCAATCNTTGCNAGATTTTCCNGAAANCCAGACCAACGCTTACGCTCCCACCTTTCGGCCACTTCAAGGTCACCGTCTGGGACGCTCATCGCAAAATTGCCTGCNNAGGAATTCGATACCTCTGCNGCAGGNGGCGACTTTGGCGGTTTGGGAGCATGTTTGGTCGCCAGATAACCACCGACTGCNGCCAGGGCGATTCCCAATAAGAAGGGNAATTTTACATGGGGCCAATTTCCTTCCTTTGTCGTGCTCACGATCGCATTGACAATGGGAGCACCCGCAAAAATAACCGACATGATCACCGGCACATATGCAGGGGATGCCATCTTTCCAAAAGCCAATAAAACTCCGAGAGCACCAATAGCACCTAGCGTACCGGCGATTAATGACCATTGCCAGCCCTTGGTGGGAAAGGTCCAAAAGGCAACATTTCCACCCTTTAACTTTAGGATGATCAAAGGAGCCACCACCGCGGTCAAGAAGTAGGCCAACCCTACCCAAAGAAACGCCATGATTCTCCCGTTTTCCTTATCTCCCATATTACTCGAGCCAATGTGCATACAAACCCCATAGGTTCCCCAGCATACGACAGTTAATAGTGCATAGTGTAAATAGTGCATGAGAATACTATCTATACATGGTCACGCACAGGCAAACGGAAACGCTTTATTTTGNAGGTTTTTTGTCNGGCTTATTNACCNNANAAACCCNGNCATTNTNGNCTNAACTTTACCGATCTAGTTTGCAGAATAATTATTCCATTCCTGCTTATTGGCATTCCAGTAGATCATTCCCGGTAGGCCTGACTTATCTGGTGCCAGTCCGAAATACAACCAATTCGCCTCATCATCAGAATAAGCCCAGGGNAAATGGTCTGACCACATCCAACCCTNCGGAGATGCCTTCTTNCGATATACNCGGACATCATCTACAAATACTTCATACGCATTGCCATCATCATTGAATGACATCAAGCCATACCAATTCGGCTCGTATGTGGTATCAAATTCATGCACCACCACACCGTCACGCAAAAGGTAGCCTTTGGTTGGGGTATGAATCAGGCCAAGCTTATACCAGGTTCCCAAGGTCCCATCATAGGTCGAGGTTTCACTACCCTCTCCACTCGGTGGGGTTTCATTTTCATATTCAAATTGCAACCCGGATGCAGAACCCCAATATCCAAGTTCTATACCCATGGAATGCTTGGTTCCATTTGGATTAAANCGAAANCCGGCAATGCCAACCCCNGTTGAAGTCGGTGCGTCTGCCGGAATCATAACTTTCGCTTCGATTCCATAAANTCCGGTGGCATTAATCTCAGCNAANCTATGCATNGTNGGTTGNGGATCCATGGTATTTACCAGNGCATCNGCACCTCTTGGGTTTANACTCTCTGGAGTNTGAGCAACACNCGAGCCTGAAAGCTTCANNTATNCNGANGACACGGAAGCAGGCTGCCCACCNGTCCACCATGCGGAAATCCACTTGCTNCCATTTAATTCGGAACCATTAAAATCATCATAGGCTTCCAAATTGTAACCTTCATCCGGATTTTCGGGCTTCTCAGTGACTGTAAAGGTTCCAGTTTGCTGAGAAATCAAGGCATTATCCGTTGGATTTAATTCCTTTCGGATCAGGGTTCCAGAGGTGGAACTTTCATATTGATAAACATCTTCAAAATAAATTTGCTCAGGAAGTGGGCCAAACATTTGAACATACAATTCAT
>NHDN01000066.1 GCA_002171765.1 Verrucomicrobia bacterium TMED60 | reverse complement strand
GTGTTTTGTTCTTATGGAGATATCAATTGTCCTCCAATTCAAAAAAACTCAGCAGAGTGAGTGTGTGGCTACCCACCTCTAAATCTAATTACCAAATGTGTTCAATGTTGTTTGCTGCTTGTGAATGTAGTTAAACGAGTTCTGAGGTTAATATTTACTGTCAAATAAAAAACTCTTTTAATCTTTTCATGAATATTTTTTTAAATGTAGGACTTTCTTGTATCTGTCCTTTCAGTAATTCACACATCTTTTCTGCTAATTCTTCATCATTTAGGTTATTCAATTCTTGTCTTACTCCAGACTGTGAGTGATCGGCAGAGCCGACACTCCCATAGCCATTCATTTTAAGAATATATTCAGCAGCTTTTAGTTTAACCAAATCACTATTAGCATGAAGTAAGTCTTGTACTGTGTTTATTGCTTGTGATGACATTGAGCTTACTTTGGTCTTGATACAGGTTTCAATTTCTTCTTTGTTCTTTGCTTTGAGATAACTACCCATTTGTCTTGGGTTAGAATCATATCCACATACTCGAGCACTATGAGTTGCATTACCTGTTTGTGCGTATGTTTTAATAAATACTTTTTCTTTTTCTATATCAATTAATCTTGGCATTGGCTTAATGTAACACACTCCCACATTAATAAAATATGAGAGTGCTCTATTACTTACTTTCCTCTAATTGTAAAAACAGTAATCTTATTTGTATCTAAATCTATATGTAAATGTATATCTAATTTAATGTACATCTAATGTAGTCCTGTTACTTGTAAGTTACTTGTCATACGATTTTAGGATAGTTTTGTGCAGCTTTCCAAGACTCGTATTCCTCATCAGAATCAAAGTCATGGTCACCTGTTTTCTTTTTTTTCTTTCTTTGTTTGGTGGTTGGTTTATTTTTCTTAGCTGACCTCTGGTCTTGCCTGTATTTATCCACTTCATCATAGATACGATATATCGTAATAGTTAATATAAAATCATCTACTACAAAGTGGTCAATCACATTACGCATGTTCATACGATTACAGTAATCTTTTATTTCTTCTTCAGTTAGAGAGTTCTCTAAAGCTCCGATAAGAAAGTTCATGGTTACTGAGAAGGTACAAGATTCTCTAGTATCCTCCTCGTATTGTGCTGATGTAATTGCTTTTAAGACAAGATACAAAGCTAAACCTTCGGCAAATTTTCCCTTAGGAAAACAAAACCGAAGATTCATGTCAGATAAGATTTCAGCATGGGATTGCCTCCACCAAGGCATACCCCTCTGATTTTTTTTCTTATCTTCTTCTGTCATACGCTCCACCAATAGATTCCGTTAGGATATCTTTGAAATAAATTTTCATGAGTGCGTATTTAACAGCTATGCGAGTATCAACATTTCTGTTGAAATATGATGTCTTCCAATTTTTTAAATCTTCGACACAATACCCTGTATAGCTGCTTATTTCTTCTGCAAATGAAGGAATGATTTCCTCAAGGATTTTATCCTCAGTAGGTGTTGTCATATCTTCCATTGCTTGTAATTCTTCGTCAGGTTGATGCCAACCTAATTCCGAATCATGAGGTGTCATTAGCTGTGTTGCCATGGTACACTTTCTCCTGTTCTATCCGAACAATTTTCTACTGAGGACTGCCGATCAAATCGGCAGCCTCTCAGAGAATTAATTAACTAGCAAGTTTCTCTGCTACCCAATTTTCAACAACATCTTTATCCCAAATGGATATGCGTTGCATTTTTTTAGGCGCTGGAAATTTACCTTCTCGTATCCAAGTGTAAATAGTTGAAGATTTTGCTCCGACAACATCAGGCAATTCCTTCATACGAAGTACCTTGGTATTTGATAAGTCTCTCTTGTAGTCTTCTTTTGTTTTATTTTCTTCTAAGTACATTAATCCTCCTTAAAGGTGTTTAATGTTTGTATTAGACCACTAGTGCATTACTGCTGTTAAATAATACAGTTAGGTTTTGTTATGGAAGAAACATGGAACATTTTTACCCCTTCGGTGTGTGAAGGGATATATATACTACTGCTCTTGTTGCTATAGGGGGTTAAGGGGTACTAGAGTTCGTTGTTCTCACCTTTGACTTTGAGTTCCTTGAGAAGTTGTGATGCTTTATCTTCAATATCTTTTGTAAGTTTCAATCTGTTAAATTCTTTTCTGTAATCTTTTCCTGACCATAGAGGCAGATTATTTGGATTGTTTTTATATTTAGCGCGTTGGTCTACTGAGAAGGCGCACCAATAATCACTAAGTACTTTGTAGTACATATTATATTTTTTCTCTATCAGGTGTTCTCTTTCATTATGTTTATCAATTTCATTATTAACTTTTTTACTATGCTTATTTAAAATACTGATTTCATCTTTTGTTAATGATTTACCTCGCTTAACTGTAAGAGTATCTAAACCAATATTAAACTTATCTTCTTCAAATTCTAAATATTCAAAATACATTGGGATTTCAGTTCCTAGCGCATCTTTAATTAGAAGTTTTTTGGTGAATCGAAAGCTGCTTTGTAATGCCTCAGGGCTTAATGAAACTTCATCTGCAACAGTTAAACAAGCATTCCTCAATGTCTCACCCTTGAATAATTCTTCCCATATCCTTGCATGAGCCTGTGCATGTTCTGATGCTTTGCTAGGTTGCTCTCCCTTTTCTCGCACAAGTCCAAATGCTTTTCCAATTGGATTATTTGTTTGTTTTTTTCCTAAGCCTTCGACCAATCTATCATTAATAAATGCTTGTAGATTATTAGTTATCTTTTCGTTTGCTTTAACTTGGTCTCTAAAATGTTGAAACAATACCTCTGCATTTTCTACTGTTGGATTATTGTTGTAGTTATCTATCAACCCTTGCTCAAAATCTTTCCAATCAGTCTTAGTCATCTTTGTTTACCACTTTCATTTGCTTAGCATTGCGTTTGATTTCATCAAGGTAGTTACTCCAATCTGTCATCATTGGAATCCTGTCTTCAATGTGTGTTGTTCTGTTGTAAGACTTCCCTAACCTATCAGGGACAACATGACCTAGTTGATGTTCTATGACATCAGGACTGTACTTGAGATACTGTTGTAGCATTGTTCTAGCACTTGCTCTGAAACCATGTATTGTGTGCTCGTCAGGATTTATAATCTTTAGGAATTCATTTCTGAATGATGAGATATGTCCTGTCTTTGTTTTATCACTAGGAAAGACATATTCCGAGTGATCGGCAGAGCCGACACTCTTGAGACTATTGAGTAATGCAATTACTTGCTTAGACAACGGAACAAGTCTTACATCTCCTGTCTTAGTCTGCATGTATTCCCATGTCTGACTTTTATAATTAATATCTTCCCATTTCATTGCTACAAGTTCTGAATGTCTTGGAAATAAATGAGCTAATAATTTAATTCCTACTTCAATGTGAACATTAGAAAACTTGTATGAATCAATTCTATTTAGCAATAGAGCAAATTTATCAGGATTAACCTCTGCAACCTGATGAGTATGCTCAGTCTTTTTGAAAGTAATTCCTGTAACAATGTTTTCTCTTACAAGTTCCCTATCTCTAGCCTCATTCCAGACATGGACTAGATTCTGTTTAATTCTTAGAGCCGTATGCCTGATACCTTTCTTCTTCATGTGAGTTAAGAAATCTTTAATATCTTGTCTCTTGATATCCTGTATGAGCTTTTTATCGAAGTATGGAAACAAATGCTTAACCATTCTGTTTCTAGTCTCAGGATATTTTTTAGGATATTCAGTTTTAAATTCTTCAAGCCATTTGAGACAAACTTCATTTAGGGTAGTTAGATTCTGAGTTCTTTTTTCTTGAGCTTTCACAGATGAGACATCAACCCTGTCTTTGCTCTGAATCAATTGCTTTTCATTTACTGCTTGTGCTCTTGCGTCTGCTAGTGGAAGTATTGGATATTCGCCTAAGGTAGATTCTTTCTGATATTTACCAATACGATAAGCTAACTTGAAAACTTTGTAGCCTGAAGGCATAACCATGAGATAAAGACCTGATACGGACTTATCGAATACTTTGTATTTCTTATCTTGAGCTTTTAGGCTATTAATTTTCCTGTCAGTCAAATTGACTATCATCTGCTCTATCCTTCCAACCCAACATGCAACCCAACAAATTGTAAGGCAGTCAAAGTAGGTTAATGTTTTCTACTGCTCAATTATCCCACTAAAATCAACAAATAAAATACTTGTTTGTTGACCTTTAAGCCTAATCGAGCCTACTATATAAATATAGTAATGTCCCTTGGGGACGACAATGTCAAACAATACTATTCTATAAACTCCAGTGACATTGACTTGTAAGACTTACAAAATAATTCAGATATTCTGAACCCCCAACTGAAACCCTAAAACAACAAGAAAATCAAAATTTACTATAAATTTATTTAAAGAAATTTTGAAAAAGATAGAAATTATTATTTTGATATATGAACAGTAATAGATGAAATATGCTTAGTTATAAAAAATGTTAAATAATGTAAGAATCTATTACAGCTATAAAAATTAAATTTATTGATATCTATTTTAAGCCATTGACATGCTTTGAGAAAATAATAAGGATAAGTATATTTTAGATTCACACTTAGATTCAAATCATGACAATATTTTATAAATTGTTTAGTTGAGCAGTAGTGTGTTTTATCAAAAATATATTTTGCGTCATGATTGATGGAGTTCATCATGAGTTTATGATTTTTAAAAAACTTTACAGGTGACGTAAAGTATCTATAAAGAGTAATATACTTCCTCAACATTTTTTCAGATTTAAACCAGTGGGCGAATGGAACATGTATATGCCATTCCCAAAAAACATCTAATGCTGGAAATATATGAAATGAGTTGCCTGATAATTTTAGATTTTTACTTAGTTTATTAAAAAAAGTAGGTTTATCCATTACATGTTCTAATACTTGATTTGATACAATTAAATCGAAAAACTCAAGTTGTTCATGCCAATCATCTGATGGCTTTATTATTTTTATTTTTCTTTCCCAATTGCCATTTTTATATTTTCTTTTTAATACTACATGTAATCTGGAAAGATGAGGTTCTTTAAGTTCTTCATCATTGAAAATTAGTTCGCTCTCTTGAAGATCAAAAGCATGAAAATCAAAAGTAATTTTAGGAAATGTCTTTGACAACATATCAATCATGTACAGAAGAAATGTTCCACTACCACATCCAACTTCAAGTATCCTCATATGCCCTGATAAGTTACGTTTCTCTCTTATAGAGCTAATGATACAATTTACTAAATGAATATCATTAAGTGTTATATTTCTAAAGTTATCTTCTATATTCATCTTTTCATTATACTAAAACTAACTTATTCTTTTAAAGATTAATTATTTCAATACATAAATCATATTATCATACCGTCTGTAATAATAATTTAACTATATATTCTCAGTGTTTTATTTATTTCTATAGGATTTACTAAATATGTTAAACTAACTACGATATGCATAAGAAATATTATTTTCTCAATCAAAACAAATCATGATACTTAAAACGCTGCTGCCATGGTGGCTCAAAATCTTTGTTAAAATTATCTTATCTAGATTACCCATTGATTATTCAACATGGCGTTCAATTTCTCTATTTCGCCATTCTGCTCCCAATGCTAATGAATCTGCCACTGCTCTGAGAACCATCGAAAGATATTTATTAATAGCACGGAAATATGTTCATATAGAAAAAGATTATACATGTCTTGAAGTAGGCCCTGGTGATTCAATTATTACAAGCTTAGCTGCTAAAAAGCATGGGGCAGGACAATACTTGTTAGTAGATACAAAAAAAAATGCTTATACTAATCTTAATCATTTAATTAATATTTCATTAGAAATGAAAATTGAACACAATAATTATAACAAGTTAAATTCTATAGAAGATTTTTTAAAATATAATAATATTGAATATAAAACTGAAGGAATGAAATCATATAATGAAATATCAGATTCATCTGTTGATTTAATATGGTCAAAATCAGTNATAGAACATATCCATGCTGATCAAATTGAGAATGTATTTAAAGAGTTTCATAGAATACTAAAGCATAATTCGGTGGCTGTTCATTCTATAGATTTTAGAGACCATCTATCTGGTAGTATCAATAGCCTAAGATTTAATAAGTCTATTTGGGAATCTTATTTATTCAAAAATTCCGGGTTTTATACGAATCGTCTGAGACCATCTCAAGTAATTAGTTTGTTATCAAAAAATGGATTTGAAGTNTCCATATTTCACCAAGATTTTGTANACCAGGCGCCTTTACATAGAAATAAATTATCCAAAGACTTTAGAGACTTATCTGATGATGACCTTAGATGTATGGGTATGATAATTGTTACCAAGGCAATAAAGAATTAGTTTATGACTCTATGGTAGAATTGTAGATATTGGAAATCATTTTCATGTTAAAAAATGCATAACAAACCATAGATATAATTTGAATAATATGTTTCGATTAGATAGTTGAGTGAGGAAGAATTTTGAACAAAGAGTTACAGACAAAGATTAGGTTCAGAACAATGGTTCGAGTGTACCTAATATCTTTATTTATTATCATGCCTATCATATTTTTTATATGGTATATCTCTAGGTAGTCTTCAATGTCTTAAGGAACTTTTTCTCTCTAGATTTAAGTTTTTTTGAACAATTCTTCTTTTACATTTTTTTCGAACAATATATTTTCAACTTAGACACATACTCACTATACAGATGTTAATACAAAAATATATTAACAATAAAAGTATGGATATTAAATTATTAGGTCATAAATTTGTCAGCCATACTGTTTGGTATGGCGTTAAAGTTAGTTTCATAGTGACATCATGGAATTTNTTTTGTGAAATTANATCTTCCCATTCATCAAAACCTATCAGGTTNAGATCCAATAAACTAAGANCNACATCTTTATCTGTAAGATTAGAAATACAGAAAATACTTTGCTTTTTATCTAAACTTTGTCTCCATATCCCATATAAGTTTTTGCCCAAGTGAAGTGTAAATTGGACCGCATTAGGATGAAATGCACGCTGCCTTTTTCTAATATTCGAAAGTGTTTTGAGTTTATTAAATATTTTGGTTTGATTTTTAGATTTATCTAATAATTCAATATCTTTATATTTTATTTTTCCTCTATTCAATGATCTATTTTGTCCAGTTTTATCAAACAATTCATAGTCATTTTTTGTACCAAACAAGCTATGAATGTATAATGCAGGAACACCTTCAAGTGCCAGCATTATGGCATGGATACATATAAATCTTTCAAGGCCAAGATTTGACTCTTTATTGAAGGAGACAGTCATAGCATCATAAAGTGAAATATTAATTTCGTACGGCTCAGGTGTATCTGTGTTGTTTGAACGATAAGATACTTTACCTCCATTATTTTCCATCTGTTCTATAAATCTATTAATTTCATCTTGTGATAGAAAAGATTCAGCTGGACGAAGTCCAATTCCATCATGTGATGCAATAAAATTTAAATAAGATGTTCCAAGTTGAGATGGGGGCATACTCATTGTTAATTTTTCTAGATATGATGAATCGCCAGAGAGAATAGAGTATATTAAAATCGGAGGAAGGGAAAAATTATAAATCCAATGTGCTTCATTAGCATTACCAAAATAAGAAACATTTTCTCTAGCTGGTGTATTTGTCTCAGTAACTATAATAGCTTTTGGTGATAAATAGGTTAATAAGGTTCTAAATAATCTTACAATTTCATGCGTTTTATCGAGATTAATACAACGAGTCCCAATTTTCTTCCAAATAAACGCTACTGCATCGAATCTAAATACGGTAATTCCTTTAGTTAGATAAAATATTATTATTTCAATAAATTCATAGAGAACTACTGGTTTGCTGAAGTTAAAATCAACTTGATCTTTACTAAAAGTACACCATACAAATTTCTCACCAGCACTCGTATCAAAAGAATTCAGTAAATCACTAGTCCTTGGTCTTATAACTTTGGATACATCAAATTTTTCGTCAAAGTTTAAAAAATAGTCATGGCCTTTACCCTTCCCTTTTATAAAATTGTTAAACCATTTCCCTTTAGATGAACCATGGTTAATCACAACATCAGCCATCACTCCAAAATCTTTAGAAATTTTTAAGATGTCATTCCATTGACCGAATTTATGATAAATAGTGTAGTAGTCCATTACAGAAAAACCAGTATCAGAACTTGATGGAAAAAATGGGAGTATGTGAACTATCTCAAAGAAATCTTTCGCATGGTCATGTAGAAAATTATTGATTGTGTTAATCGGAAGATTATTCTTATCGTTAATTGTGTCTGCATAGGTAATTAACACTATGGTCTTTTCTGACCAAGGCTCACCCTCTTGAGTGATATGCTTTGGTAATTCATGTTGAGAGTCGATAATCTTCGATAAAATACTATCTGTTAGT
>NHDN01000065.1 GCA_002171765.1 Verrucomicrobia bacterium TMED60 | reverse complement strand
TACGGCGGAGGCATCGATCAGTTCGTCCACCCCCGGGCATGCCTCTTACAATTTGTCCAAAGTGTTCGACCAGGATAAGAGTACCAATGGGGATAATCGCTGGCTGGCAAACCAAAGTTCCTTGCCAAATGTTCATGTGATTTGGACTTTTACTCACCCTTTCCGGGTAACCAGTTATAAAATATTCGGTCAAAATACGGATTTCGCAGACAGAGGACCCAAGGCATTCCTTCTATATGGTTCCAATGATGCCACCAATTGGTCCGTTGTGGATGACATGAATACTTCATCCGCTAATCATCAATCCACATGGGCATCCAATGAAGAAAAAACTTTCACTGCGGATACCCCTGGAGATTACAAGTATTACAAATTACAGATCACCCAAGCTTCAGGTACTAATAACTATGTTTCTATGCGTGAAGTTGATCTGATTGGAGTGGATTACTCCCCAGTTACAGACTTCAACATGGCGGTCATTCTCGACGAAAATAATGCAACTTTTAAGGCTGCTGGATTCCGTCACTCTCTTTGCCAAGCCAACGGTGAAGATCTTCGTTTCCAGTCCAGTGCAGGTGCGGAATTAAAATACGAAATTTCCAGTTGGAACCAATCCGGTAAGTCTATCATTTGGTTAAATGTTCCCAGCTTGGCGAGGAATGACAAGATCATCATGCGCTGGGGAAATACCAATGCCGCGACTCCATCTTATGTTACCGACGGCTCGGCTTGGTCAAACTACCTTGGAATGTATCACTTGGATCAGGCACAAGGTGCAAATGCTCCGGATTCCGGTCCTCATGCCAATCATATGGTGATGCGCAGTACCCAAACTCCTCCCCTTAAGAGTTCCGTCAGTATTGTGGGCGGGTCTTATGAATTCGCAAAAAATGAAAATCGGGATTTTCGTAACACTTCGGTAAACGGAGTGTTGAAACTCGATAATTTCGCTCTATCCGGTTGGTTGCAAGCAACCATAAACGATGCTCAGGATTGGCATGATTATTATGGNATTGATACCACGAACGNGGGNCAATTACGCTTNGAAGCCAANGGAAATAANCCACCNAGGATTCATGTTCCTGCAAGNGTNATTACNCATCCAAACTTTTACACNACAAACGACGNNGCAGGAAAAATGAGGNAGCGNTGAATGGNATCATCTNGTNTTTACCGGNAGCGGTGGAAAATTGAAAGGCTATATCAATGGTGTNTATAACAACCAAGCNAACTTCCTCGAAGGTGCCCAAGCTAGTGGAATCTATATCGCAATGGCTAATAACAATAGTGCCGGTGCGATTCACGACGAGGTTGGATATCACAAAGTTGCCCGTCATGAAAGATGGGTAAAGGCAACTTANGACAGCCANNTCCCGGGTAACTCATTCATAAACTATGGCACCTTGGGGGGCCCTCCTTTCTTCGAAGAAACTATTACTGAACTGTATGGAAAGAAAAATGTTGCGATCGCCAACTTTACCCCAACTGTCTTTGGNGGTGGTACCCTNGCCTACNCCGCTGCCGGTNTACCTCCNGGGATTTCAATCAATTCCGCAACCGGTCAAATTTCCGGTACTACGGATGAAGTAGGAGTCAGTTCCTTTACAATAACTGCGAGTGGAAGCAATGCTGCCGGTCAAACTCGTACCACGAGTAAGACCTATGAGATCAAGGTTTCCGACCCGGACTCTTATCCTTATAAAGTTACTTTTACCCTTTCTGGTTACTCTGGGTCCACAACCTTGAATCAATTCCCGGTACTCTTAAAATTTGATTCTGGAATTACTGGATTCAGTTACAACTCATTCGCATCCCTCACTGCAGGTGATCTTCGATTCTTCGCTGCCACCGGAGAAGANNTNCCTTACGAAATTGAAAGCTGGGACACCACGGGTACCTCNCGNGTNTGGGTTCGAGTCGGTTCAATCTCGGGGACCAATACTGTNATTACAGCCGCCTGGGGAGATGCCTCCAAAAGTAGTGCACCTAGTTATGTATTTGACGGTTCTGCTTGGTCCAATGGATATGATGCCGCTTGGCATTTTCAGAATATGACCGGAGTCTTAACTACAGATTCCACGGCAAGCAACAGGCACTTGACTGCTGAAGGGGGTGCCACTACCGGAACCGGGCAAGTGGGGAATGGAATTGTTTTGGATGGAAGCGATGATCAACTCGAGGCTATCGGATTCAAAGGGGTTACGGGCGGGTCAGCTCGATCTTTGGAGACTTGGGTCAAGATGAGTGGATCCGATCAGGCATTTATGTCCTGGGGTGAAAATGCAAATCACAAGAAGTGGACTTGGAGAAACCAAGGTTCGGGAAATTTGAGGGTTGAAATCAACAATGGANGCCGAGAATCAGATACTGCAGTCAACAACAATGCCTGGCGCCATATTGCTGCAGTATTTCCAGAAAANGCNNNCAACCTTGGTAGCATCAAATTTTATATCGATGGAGTTGAAACTGGTTATGCCGCTTCTTCGACCAACATGCCTCAGACTGGTGACTATCTCGATGTACGGCTTGGAAATGACCACCAGAACAGACGCCTAAATGGGTCCATGGACGAAGCTCGGATTTCTTCGGTCGGACGATCCGGGGATTGGATCAAAGCNTCCTACGACAACCAAAAGTCGAGCTCTAACTTTGTCACCCGTGGCTCGGTGACTGGTCCTCGAATTGTGACATCGCCGCTGATCGCAACCGCCACGGTTGGTTCATCCTACACTTACAACACAAGTGCAGTGGGTAGCCCATCTGGGTACACGATTCTAAATTTACCAGGTGGTTTGCAATTTAATCCATCCAATGGACAAGTCACGGGAACCCCAACGGTTGCCGGTACTTTCCCGGTTTCTTTGGTCGTTAACTACGCCGACGACGACGGAAACCTTACCGATTCCGATTCCAATCCGGATCAATTGGGTTCTCTCTTTCCTCCTCAAAATCCTGGGGACCGTCCGCAAGTCATTTTAAACCTTACGGTAAACGCAGTTGCTCCCACCGTCACTACCCTAGCGGCAAGCTCGATTGAAGCCACCAAGGCTTCCTTTGATGGAAATGTTACCAATACCGGTGGGGATGCCCCCGACATCCGAATCTATTACGGCACCTCGGATGGTGGAACCACGGCCTCTAATTGGGCATCGGTGAAGGAGATTGGAAAGAAAGGCACTGCATTCGCTGAGGTCATTGGTGACTTAATTCCAAGCACGACCTACCACTATCGGGTACGGGCATACAATTCAGCTTCTACGGATGGGGTCTGGGCATCCAGTTCCGTATCTTTCAGCACCCAAGCTTCCAATAAACCTGTGGTCAATAATGGATCCGTATTGAATGGAACCGGTACCAGCATCACCTTTAAGGGTGGAGTTTCCTCGACCGGAGCAGGAAATATTGCCTTGGGATCCGGTTCTTTTACTGCCACCCGATATCCGAACCTCAAGCTTTGGCTGGATGCGAATGATCTCAACACTATAGATAAAGGCACTTCTGCCGGGCAAAGTGGAACCCCCTCCAATTCCAACCCGATTGGATACTGGGCAGACAAAAGTGGTACTGGTCATCACGCAGTGGTTTATCAAAACAACAACAGCTACAAGCCGAAATATTATACCGCTGGCATGAACAGTAAACCAACCATTCAGTTTGATGGTTCCAATGATTATCTGTTGCTTGCAAATGGAAGAACCGATTTCCACCAATGGGATAAGTTCACCATTCTTATCGTATTTGAATCGTATGATACTTCCAATTGGAGAAGAGTTATCGGAAATGTAGATGGACAAACGGGTGGGTTTGCATTGATGTGGAAAAACAGTTCTGAATTTAGAATCCGGGTAGTTGGAACCTCTGGAGGAGATGATCGAACTTTCACGGGTGTCACTCGAAATCAGACTCATCTAATGAGCTTTCAATACAATGGTTTTGTACGATCTGGAACCGTGGACGGAGTCTCTCAGACCATGAACGATACCGGAATCATCCCAAATAATCCCAATGCTGACTTCGTGATTGGTGGGGCTGGTAGAGACCAAGGTACTCCTTCTTCCGCTTCCAAGTCTCGAATTTCAGAGGTGCTCATTTTCAAGGATGCCCTACCCCAAGTGGAAATCACAAAAATGGAAGGTTATCTTGCCCACAAGTGGGGGCTTACCAATCGTTTAAAAGCGGGTCATACCTATACGGGATCGACCCCTTCTTTCGCCGACCCTGTGGATGCCGTGGACCTAACCCTTTACTGGGGTTCCAATGATGGTGGAGAAAACCCTGCTGGCTGGGAACATGAAGTTGCCCTTGGTCGATTTTACAAGGAACAAGTCGATGTCAACGGATTCCATGCTTATGGTTACCAAAGCACCTATCGAAATGATTCCTACCTACGAGACATTGAGACCCTACGCTCCGCTTCTGCTGATCAAACTACTATTCTTAAGGGCGAACCGGATAGTCCTGCAGTCAACGGTATGAATTTTGAGGGAACTGCAGATTTCATTAATGCGGGGGTAATTAAAAACACCAATAACAACCTGGGTTGGGAAGACAATTTCATGACTTTGTTCACCACTCGGTTTAAAGCTCCTACTACTGGTAATTTTCAATTCAAAATGGATCGAAAAGATGATCGACATGCAATGTGGATCGATTTGGATCAGGACGGAGTATTTGAAGGTGGTTCCGGAACCAATGGATCCGCAGGAAATGAAATCCTCAATCCAAATGGCGGAAGCACTCCGAATNTTAACGAANACTGGACTTCCGGAAATGTTGCCCTNACNGGNGGACAGGAATACCTCCTGGCCATTGGACATTGGCAAGGTGGTGGAGGGGCAAAAATTCGACCCTGGATCAAGATTCCAGGTGGGTCTTTTGTGGTGATGAATCCNATGGATCCCGCTCAAAATGGATACTACAATGTGAAGGGTCTATCCAATGGTAATTTCCTCGACCAACAATCTGCGCTTG
The DNA here is from genome assembly GCA_002171765.1 of Verrucomicrobia bacterium TMED60. Next base: position 14,074 of record NHDN01000065.1, on the reverse strand, counting down.
AGGCAAATGGTACCAACCTCGTATCCGGAAATACCTATTATTACCGGATCAAAGGGGTTAATTCGGAAGGTACGGACTGGGCAGACTCGACTGCCAGCTTTGTCTCCGAAAATGCTTTGGATACCTCAACGGGCACCTTAACCTTCAACACCAATGGTCCAACCCCATCGTGGGCATCCAGTGCGGGTGCAGGGGGTACCGGTTCCATTGTCAATCGATCCTACACCGATTCCAGTTCCAACACCGTCAGCTACGATGTGGCGAAGTTTGACTTTGACCGCCTCAATATCGGAGACGGAGTAGCAGTAAGTTTTACTGGTTCCAATCCGCTGGAAATTATTGTTTCTGGGGATGCCACCATCAAATCAACCTTGGATGCAAACGGCACCGAGGGAGCAAGTGTTGCGGGAGTTAACCTGAGTAAGCTTGGGGGCGGATATGGGGGTTACAAGTGGAATAGTGCCGGTTGGGGACCAGGTGCTGGACCGGAGCACTTGACTTCCGCGGATACTTTTCAATCCGGGGGTGCTCAATACAAAGGATGGGACTCGATCACTGCATCTACCCTAGTTGCCGGTACTGAGCCAGGAGGTGGGTCTTATGCAGGTATTGGAGGTCGACCCGAACCCGTGGGTGGACAGGGTCAGTACCAGACCATCAACGCCTCAGGTGGTACCTATGGTGACGCTGATATCACTCACTTACTCGCCGGATCCGGTGGAGGGGGTGGAAATGAGCGCCAAGGGGGTGGCGGTGGTGGTGCGGTCAAGATCGTAGCTTCTGGCACCTTAACCATTGGAGCAAACATTTGGGCCGATGGNGGCCGTGGAGGTGCCCGCTGGAATGAAGCCCGAAGAAGTGGTGGTTCCGGTTCAGGTGGNGCCNTCTANCTAAAGGGTGATCATGTCATTATCAATTCNGGTGTAAAAATTTCCGCTGCCGGAGGAGCTGCCGCTTTTGATCCTGCAAATGGAAGAGGAACCATTAATGCCGGTAATTCCGATGCCAAAGATGGTGGAGGGGCTGGGGCTGCCGCTGGAGGCGGTGGNCGGGTTTATCTGGAAGCCACAAGTTCTTTNGTAAATAATGGAAGTTCAACCAATGCAAATCTGATTGCCGCCGGGGGAACCGCAACCAACCGGATCGGAACGGATGGAACCGTAAAAATCATCCGTCCACAGGTTACCAGCTTGGTATTTACTTCGGGTAGCTTGATTATCGATACGAGTATGGCAACCATTACCCATAGTGATGGTTCATTCTTGGCCGGTAACTTTGAAGACAGGACATATACCCATACGGATGGAACTGGATATCCCTACAAAGTCTGTATCTTCACTGCGGACCAGATCAGCCTAGGTGCTGGGGTACTGGTTACCCTGCAAGGTTCAAATGCTTTATCCTTACGGACTCGGAATAATGGAAACTTGACCCTGTCCACCCAGTTAATCGCAAACGGTGCCGACGGGGGTGATCATACCTCCCACACCCCCGGTAAAATCGGTGGTTATGACGGGGGAGGAAAGACCAAAAACGGATTTGGTCCAGGTCGCGGTTTTAAACAGGCCGATCAGAATGACGGATCGGGTGGTGCCTACGCCAAGGAAGGGGCCAAAGCCTCTTGGACCTCTTCAAAATATGGAAACCAAAATGGTGACTTCCATCTCCTTGACTTGCTCGGTGGCTCCGGCGGAGGAGGCGGAGAATATAAAGCAGGTGGATCCGGTGGGGGTGCCATTGAGTTAATGGCTCATGGTGCTGGTTCGCTCAAGCTCACCTCTGGTGCACGAATCACGGTGAATGGTGGGGATACCACCAATAGAGAACGTGGTGGAGGAGGTGGAGCGGGTGGTTCTATTCGACTCGTTGGCGGAAGTATTGAAAACAATGGTGAATTGCAAGCCCGGGGAGGTGGACTTGAACCAGGTGGTATTGCGGATATGGACGGTACCGGTGGTCGGATTGCTTTCGATAGTAATGGGAGTATCAAGATCGGAACCTATGACCTCAGCGGACACTCCAAGAGTTTACGAAATGATTGGCAATTCCAACGTTATCCGTTCTTGGATGGTACCCTTGCACTACGCGGTAATTCCGGGGTAAATGACCTAGCTTATACCAGTGGAACCTTAACCATTGATACCTCGGCTGCCTATTGGCACCACTCCGGGGGCGATCACGGATCCGGGGTGATTCAATCCCATGATGATGGGGGAATTATCTACAAAACTTGTACCTTTACCTTCAACTCGATCAGTCTATCCGGTAGCTTGAATGTTATTTTACAGGGAGATAACTCCTTGATCCTTAAGACCCAAAGTAATGGAAATATTGATCTTGGGGTTAATCTTAGTGCGGACGCTACCGATCAAACTTACGATGACACCAGGACTCCAAGTAATAATCGTCACTACACTAGTGTTGGAAAACTTGGGGGCAGAAATGGTAAGATTGCAGGTACTTGGGACGGAGTAGGACCAGGTAAAGGCCAAACTCGAGTTTCAGGTACTCTCGAAAGTGACGGATATCGCCACAAGGGTGGCGGCGGCGGCTACGGATCAGCCGGAGAATTTTCCTCGTCTGGATTTGGAGAGGTATATGGTTCCGCATCTCTTGCCCACTTGCATGGAGGATCCAGTGGTGGGGGCGGACACTGGATGGGTTCCGGAGCTGGTGGAGGTGCAATTTCACTTGAAGCACATGGGGATGGAAATGTTACCATCCAGTCTGGAACTTCGATCTCCGCCAATGGATCAGCCAACAACCAAAAGGATTCCAATGACCGTAATGGTGGTGGTGGTTCCGGTGGTTCCCTACGATTTGCTGGAAATTACATTGTGAACAATGGAACCATTTCTGCAAAGGGTGGAAGCGGTGTTAAGATGCCCAGTGGTGGTGGCGGACGGGTAGCCTTCAACTTCCGTTCTGGTCTGACCAAGGGAACGGTGGATGTTGGCTCAGGAGCGTACTTGGGTACGGTGGCTGAAAATTCCACCCCGGTCATTATCAACCCTGGAGTCATTTCCCTTACCTATGACAACTTGAATTATCAAGCGCCCGCTACCCGGGCAAATGATCTGGTTCTTTGGTATAAGTTTGATGAAACCAGTGGTACAACAGTTAAAGATTCATCCGGGAATGGAAGAGATGGAACCGCAATGAATGCCGGAACCTCAACTTGGGTACCCGGTGTCCTGGGTAATGCGATCAAGATGGATTCCGGAACCTTGGTTTCCTCTAATGGTGGGGGACAATATGTCGACATGGGTTCCAACTGGACGATTGGTGGCTCGCTCAGCTTCTCGGTCTGGTTATACCTCGATATCTATGCGAATTATGCGAAAGTTTTCGANGTTGGAAATGGAGCGGATGCAGACAATATATTGGTTGGCCAGAATGGAACCAACGATCGGTTCACTTTTGACCTCAAAAACACAGCTACCGGGGGTGTGTCGCATACCCAGAACGGATCGGCACTGCTTCAGGAATGGTTTCATGCTGTCTTTGCCATTGACAACGGTGCCAATGGACAAGCCCGGATGCGAGTCTATCAAAATGGATCTTATCTCGGACAATCCGGGGCCGATAAGTCACCTCCCATTAGTAAGGTTCGAACCAAGGCCTATCTCGGTCGTTCCAACTGGGATAATGATTCCTACTTCAAGGGNAAAATGGACGATTTCCGGATTTATGTGGGTGAGTTAACCCAGAATGATGTTGCTCAAATTTATGCTGAAACCGCNATCCCAACGGCAGGAACCGTGAATGCNCTCTATGGACCCACCGCATACACCGCAACTGGTCTGCCCANTGGACTNAGTATTAANTCATCGGGTAANATTATCGGCCGTACCACAGCCATTGGGGACCATACGGTTACCATTGGAGCATCCAACTTATCAGGTACTGCAAATACCGAAACCGTTACCGTACGCGTAACCGCGAACAAGCCGGTCTTTGCTTCCACGGAGAATACATTCTCACCTCTTGATCTCACCCCGGGTCTCTGGATGGATGCAGCCGATACCACAACGGTTACCGCAGCATCCAATTCAATCTCCGAATGGAAGGATAAAAGTGGAAATAATCGACATCTTACTCAAAGCACGGGAGGTTCAAAACCCACCTATCAAGCAAGTGCACAAAATGGATTATCAGTGGTTCGTTTTGACGGAACCGATGACTACCTAAACGGTAGTGGAATCACCAACCTTGGAAGCTTTGCAATCTTTGCTGTGATCAATCGACATACTGCAGATGCGGACGAGGTACTACTGGCGACTGATGGAACCTGGGGTTCAAACAAATTGCGCATTCGCAATAACGGGGGTACCGCTTTGACTAACAAGTTAGAAATCGGTGGCGGTGGTACCGCCACTGGATCCAATCAGGCCACACTTAATTCTTGGGCAGTTGATTCTTTCACCCGTGGTGATGTGGCTTCAACATGGGGTTCAACCGGTACAATATTCCACAATGGATCCACCGACGGAAGTGGTTCACTCGGCGGTTCAGCAACCGTAAGCCTTGCCAATTTCAATGTAGGAAGCCATGATACATCTGGCTATTTAGATGGTGATCTCGCCGAGCTCATTATTTATCCAGCCAAGCTTTCCGACCACGATCGGCAACGAGTCGAGGTCTATCTGGCAAGAAAATGGGGACTTTTATCTATCATGCCTAGTACGATTCCCAGTCCATCGGATGCATCCAAGAATCCCTATGTCTCTTCGATTGGTGGAAATTCAGTTACAACCAGTGTACCAATGGTCGACAATGGGGGTGCGGATGCAAATGTAACCGTTTACTATGGCACCTCGGATGCTGGAGAAACTGCGGCTAATTGGAGTGCAAACGCAAACATCAATACCTTACAAGCTACCGGCTCAATTTCCACGGGTCTTACTGGTCTTACAACCAACACCTCCTACTTCTTCAGAATGAAAGCTACAAACGCAGGTGGTACGAGTTGGTCCGATGCTTATGCTTTCCGTACCGGAACCGTTGCCTTACCACCTGCAATCACAACCGCACCTGTTAGCAATGTGGCAACCACCTCGGTTACNACAGCNGGAAACCTCCTTTCCTACGATGGNAATGATCANCCTGCGGTTACNCTTTATTATGACACAGATGAGAGTGCCTCCACCCAGATTCCCAAAGCTTTTGGTAGTTTNAANGTTTGGCTCGATGCCAATGACACCGCAAATATGGATACCGGATATGCAGCGGGTAGTTCACAACCTTCCAACAACGGACAGGTTGGATTCTGGAAGGATAAATCCGGAAACAACAACCACGCGGTTGCAGTTTCTAACTCCGCTGGAAATCGCCCAACTTACTTAGCTAACGGTTTTAACAGTGCCCGCCCCACCCTTCATTTCAACGCTAAGTACATGGCCGTGGCCAATAGTGCAAGTGGTTTTGACGCTTGGGATAAGATGACCGTGTTTGCGGTCGTTGATGAACAAGCAGGTCAAGTCTGGAGATATTGGTTTGGTAAAGCGACTACCTTTAACAATGACAGTGATAATGTCTGGAGTTTCCGGGCCCGCCGTGGAGATACAACCCCTCCCGCTTATGGATTCCGTGTTCACGGAACTTCGGCCGCAGACAATATTGAAAGTGCCAGTGCGTCTATCCACGATCCTGCGGTCATGGTCTTTACTTTCGGGCAAGGAAAGCGAACCATGCACTTAAACAACGCAATTCTTATTGACGCTCCCGATTCAGGAACCATGGCATCCAAGAATACGGTTGCTTTAGCAATAGGTGGACTCGCCTCTGCTGCCAATGGAGCCAACCTTCATATCTCTGAGTTTCTGGTATACAATGATGTGGTTGCCGGTCTGGATCGTGAAATTATGGAGGGATACCTTGCACATAAATGGGGTCTTGCTTCCAGCCTCCCTTCGGGGCACCTCTATAAATCATCCGCTCCATCTGGTATCAAGACTCCTGAAACAGCGGTAAGTCTTGGTCAAAAAGCAACGGGTGCCTTTACCCATAACCTGACCGGTCTAACCGCAGGTAAATTGTATCATTATCGATTTAAAGCATCAAATAATGGAGGTTCCTCCTTTTCGGATACCAGCAGTTTCGTGACCGTGGGTACTCCATCCATTCGAGTTACCGGTGCTACCGATGTGTCGCCCACTAAGGTTACATTAAACACCAAGATCGAATCGAGTGGTGGGGTATCCTTCCAGGTCGGAGCACCATTCTCAGCCAGCACAGTAACCGGAATGATGATGTGGATGGATGGCAATGATCACAATGGAGATGGTGCGCCTGATACCACCACCACAAATATTACTACTTGGTTGGATAAATCGGGTAATGCTCGCCATGCGAATAGTTCTATGGGGGATCCTCAGTTCAAAGCCAACATCTTGAATGGTAAGGGAGTTATCGATTTTGATGCTGATGATATTTTATGGCAGTCCGATACCGCTAAAAGCATGTATAATGATGCGACTCAATTCTCTATGTTTGCGGTTTCCAGGTATACTGGCACGGATAGTGAAAGAGTGATTGCATCTGCGGATAATTGGAATTGGTATTTTGCAGGGGATGGTCAAAAAGCAAACCGTGTGGCCCATTTAAACGGTTGGATTCACCCCCTCGACAACTCGTACTCCGACGACAACAACGATTGGCATCTTTACCAGATAACGATCGATAACCAAGACCGGGCAAATGCTTGGTTTGATGAAAACCAGATCTCGTCCCAGCATCGGGGTGCCAACGACAATTACCGGCCCAAAAGGATGCAGTTCAACGGTTACCAAAAGGCGGAAAATAGAAACTGGAATCTGTCCCAATGTCAAATTGCAGAATTCATTGCGATCAATCGTGTGGTACCTGAGACCGAACGTCTGAAGATCGAGGGCTATCTCGCTCAAAAATGGGGATTNATGAGTACCATGTTCACCGCATCTCATCCGTATTTCTCAATCGATCCCTATCAACCGACCGTGACCCAAGGTGGAGAAAATGCAACGGTTACCTTCTACTGGGGTGAGACCAATGCCAGTAATAATAGTTGGGATAACAATGCCCAAGTTTCTGGAACTCATGGAGTCGGGGTTGTTTCCCACCCGGTTACCGGCTTAACCAAGGGTACTACCTACTTCTACACTTCCAAAGTTTCGAATTCTGGTGGAGATGTTTGGGGAGCAGTCAAGACTTTCGTCCCAGCAAATACTGCCTTGAATAAGGATACGGTTCCTGATCTTGCCCTCTGGCTCGATGCGACCGATGTAAATGGAGACGGATCTCCGGACAANNTAAGTGATGGTAGTGCAATTTCAGCTTGGGTGGATAAGTCAAATGCTCCTTCAGTTACGGTGAACCAAGGAACTTCAGCCAGCCAGCCGGCATATAAGACCTCGGTCTTTGGAACGAAGTCAGGAATTCGCTTTGATGGAGTGAATGACTTCCTTGCCGCGTCTCCAATTCGTACAAGCTCGGCTGGATATCATGTATTTGTAGCCAGCCAGCGACCCAATAGTGGATTGGGAGACAGCGGAGCCTACTTAATCAAAGAAGCAGCTTGGANCCTTTCGCCCGGGTCAGGTAACGNACAGTATGTTTCCTTCGTTTCCAAACAATCNGCGGAAANCGGCGCTACCCTAACCAATTTGAAAATCGGAAGGGATACCGCGAATTCCAGTTACGANTTTGGNGGGGATGTTGGAGAGGTNATGATTTTCACCCGAAAACTTGGACAAACTGAGGAACAAATGGTGGAAGGTTATCTTGCCCATAAATGGGGAGGCACCGCTGCCCTAGCCGCGAATCATCCCTTCAAGGATGTGGCTCCGGTNTTCGACAATTCTCCGAAATTAACCCCGGTACTCGGACAGGTTGGATACGATACCATCACTCGGGATGGATTGGTTGGGGAATGGCTTTTTGATGACAATGCAACCGCCAACGCGATTGCGGATACTTCAGGAAATGCATACCATGGTACCAATGTCGGAGGAACTTTTTCTTCCGACACNCCACTTGGAAGCGGGCATTCACTCGACTTCTTTGGCGGTAATAAATATGCTTGGGTTAGCACAGGAGGAAGCGAGACCGTTTTCAGCGGAGGTGATGCCTTTACCGTAGCCATTTGGTATAAGAGGCTTCCCGACAATGACTGGGAATCATTGATGTCCAAGCGTGGTGAAAACCAGGGTGGTTGGAAAATAGCCAAAAATAATACTCCAAATGCATATTTTTATACCAAAGGTCCTGCGGGTGGTTCGAACCCTGCGACCAGCAATGCCAACACTTCCATTACTCCTGCGGATGGTGAATGGCACCATATTGCTGCTGTTCATGGCTACCAAGGAGTAAAACAACGCCTTTATTTTGATGGTGTATTGATCGATGAACAATCCCGTTCCGGTACGATTACAGCCTCCAATGGTTATATACTCGGTTTTGGTGTCCGCGATGATGGAACCACGAACGGTGCCATTACTGCGGGAGGCGTTAGTAAAACCCATATCGATGATGCCCGTTTCTACAACCGCGTACTTGAAAGTTATGAGATTAAGGCTATGACCATCCGTTCCAATAAGATGGTAGCNTATGTGGATACCCCATACAGCTTCCAGATTCCTGCCACTCAGGGACCGACCAGTTGGACAACCAATGGTACGCTGGGTTCGAAAGGATTGAGCCTTTCCAATACCGGAGTCATTTCTGGAACCCCTACCGCAGCTGGTGAATTTAGTTTCCCGGTGACAGTGGCAAATACCGAGGGTAATATGACCAAGACCTATCAAATGAACATCAAAAAAGGTACTCGTGACCTCACTTGGACCCAAACCATTGCNGGACTGACTTATGGCGATGCCAACTTTACCCTAAGTGCAACCTCGACCAACACAGGGGGAATCACTTATGCTTCCAGTGATGAGAGTATTATCGAGATCAATGGCACCTCCAAAACCCAGCATACGCTGGAAAATGGCCTGGTTTGGTACTGGAATTTTGACAATGATCTCAATGGTTCCTCCAATCCGGTCAATGCTACCATTGGTGGATTAAATGGAACCAAGGGAAGCAGCGTTACCATCGTTTCGGGGAAATTTGGAAATGCCCTGAAATTTCAAGGGGACAACAATAATAATTCCAAGGTTGATTTTGGTCCCAACTCAAGAACTAATTTTGATGGAACCTTTTCCGTTTCGCTCTGGGTCAAGAGGACGGGAGGTTACGGTGGATATGGTCGAATCATCGAGAATAAATCCGGAACCAGCAATCCTGGCTACCACATCTACTTCTCCACTACCGATGATCGAATCTATGTAAGGGGAACCAGTCAAAGCAGATGGCTCCGGGTTACCAACAGTTGGGCTGCTCAAAACTGGGTCCACATGGTTAATACCTTTGATTCACAAGCCGCTCTTGCTGCACAACGCTGGAAAATTTATGCGGATGGCGTCTTCGTTGGTCAGAATGATATCCCGAAAATTGAACAGGGATCCGCAAATCTATTTTTCGGCAGATCGACCGGGGGAGGAAACCGAATGATTGGTCTTCTGGACGATGTTCGATTTTACGACCGGGTCTTGAGCGGTTCGGAAGTCGCAACCCTTTATGGCGGTGGAAATGGAGACTTTGTAACCGTTCGAACTGGAACTATGGCTAGCATCAAGAAAGCTGGAAATGTTACCCTTACTGGTTATGCACCCGGATCGACTAATATGTTTGGTGCTCCTTCCGTCAGCAAAATTGTTACCGTTTCCAAAGCCCCTCTAACTGTGACTGGTGATGATTTCAGTATCAATGTCGGAAATACCTTGCCCACCCTTACTTACCAAACTGCCGGCTGGAAAAATAATGATACTGAAAATGGTCTATCCACGGGTATTTCAGTGGATACTAATGCCTCCAACTCCAATACTGGCGGAACTTTTTATGTACGTCCGAGCGGTGCAGTTTCAGACAAATATGTATTCACCTATGTGGATGGTCAGTTGATCATCACCAACAAAACTCCTCAATCGATCGCTTGGGGACAAAACTTCAGCTCCGCGGCCATTAATCAGATCATTGATTTAAATGCTAGTGCCAGTTCCAACTTGCCCGTTACTTATGTTGTGAGTGATACCAGCATGGCTGAATTGGCGGTTACCTTACAAAATAACTTAGATTCTTGGTGGAAACTGGATGAATCCTCAGCCACGACCGTTGCTGATTCTTCAGGTACTGGAGCCAACTCTCACACTGCGGTTCTGATTGGAACCGATGGATCTACCAACTGGACAGATACGGGACCACCTCTTCTTCGGGCAGGTAAATTTACCGGTGCCTTAACCTTGGATGGTACCAATGATTATGCTTACACCAATGGATATAAGGGAATCACCGGTACTTCCAGAAGAACGCTTTCTCTCTGGTTCAAGACTTCAACCGCAAACAAACCAATCCTTCAGTATGGAGCAGCAGGAACTGGAACTTTGTTTAAGGTCTCTGTAAATGGATCGCAAGCCGCAGTGGTTGACCTCGGTGGAGTGTCCATTAGTGGAGGCAGCAACTTAGCGGATGGAAACTGGCACCATTTGGCGATCAGTGTTCCTGAAAGCGGAAATTCTGGAGAGGTAAAGCTTTATGTTGATGGAGCTGCAACTACGGGAAGTGGAACTACATCGATTAATACCAGTAACGCAAATGACTTGAAAATCGGAACCGATGGCTCCGCTTTCTTTAATGGTCAATTGGATGATGTCCGACTGTATAATGCCGAATTGAACGCATCGATGATTGCTAAGGTTTACGGTGGAGGAACGGGTGACTTTAACCGTTTGAAACTAAAAGCCTCTGGTTCATTCAGTGTGACCGCATCGCAAGCAGGAAATGGAACTTATGCCCAGGCCCCAGATGTNACTGAAANCTTGAGCATCGGAAANCTCAACCAAACCATTGCCTTTTCTCCCATCACCGACAAATCAATCGGAGATTTTGATTTCACCCCTTCCGCCTCTGCCAGCTCTGGGTTGCCGGTTACCTTTACCAGTTCCGCTCCCTTAATCGCTTCGGTGGAGGGAACTACAGCAGGAAGTCAAAAGATTAAGGTACGGGCTGCCGGTTCGGTTACCATCACTGCTTCCCAGGCAGGTGATTCTGCCCACAATGCCGCCACTTCTGCGACTCAGACCTTCTCGGTTGGTTACTACAACTTGTTTGCCGACTCCATTCCCGGTCTCAAACTTTGGCTAGATGGAAATAGTGTCGATAATGATCATTCCACCGCTGATTCCATATCCAATGGAACCGCGATCGGTTCGTGGAAAGACCGGTCGACAAGCACGAACCACGCGACCCAAGGAACGGTTTCAAATCGTCCCACTTATGTGGCAAACGGTCTAAATGGTAAAGCCACGATAAATTACACTTCCAGCCAAAGTTCTGATATCACTGCGGACGCAAGCATTCGAACGATTGTGACCGTTCTTCGTCAGGCATCTGCACAAACGGCAACCACGAAGCCCTTCGGTGGAAATCTGTTCGCGACCACTTCCGGTGGAAAATTCGGACTCCAACGCCAAGGTAGTGGTATGATCGACTCTGGAAGCAGTTCTAAAAGCTTCGCAGTGGTTACCCTACAGATGGCATCCGGAAATTATGCAATCTATGTAAACGGTATTGAAAAAGGAACGGGTACAGATCCGAACACGCCTACAGCGTTTGACAAAATTGGTAATGATTTTTCCGGGGATATTGCCGAACTTGTTTGCTATGATCGGGCCTTTAACACCGCAGTCCGTCAAAAGCTCGAAGGTTACTTAGCTCACAAATGGGCCATCGTTTCCGACTTCACCAGTGCTCATCCTTATAAAGTCGCTAAACCTGCTTTTGGAGGCACCCAAGTTCTAAGCTTCCAGCCCCTTTCTGATAAACAAGTTAATCAGACGGTCAATCTGGTGGTTAGCTCAGATTCCGGGCTCTCCAGTTTTACCTTCGATAGTAATGATACTTCAGTGGTTTCATTCAGCGGCAATGTGGCCACTGGTTTGAAAGAAGGAAAAGTAAGAATTACTGCCACTCAAGCAGGTGATAACAACTGGTTGCAAGCCACTGCTTATCAAGACTGGATCGTAACCGCTACCCCTCGTTCAGATCAGACTATTACTTTTGCTTCCATTCCGGTCAAAAACACCTTATCTCCAGATTTCGAATTGAATGCAACCTCTTCTTCCGGTCTTCCCGTTAGCTTTGCAGTGGTCTCCGGTAGTTCCTTTGCTACGGTGACCTCTGACGGTAATGTCAGTATAAACGGAACTGGAGTCGTTACCGTCCGAGCATCTCAGGACGGTAATGCCAGCTTCAATACCGCTCCTACGGTGGATCAAAATGTGACCATTAATAAAGCACCCCAGACTATTACCTTTGGGTCGATCCCGAATCAAAACCTCAGTGCCGCTACTTACAGCTTAAGTGCCACAGCTTCTTCAAGTTTAGGCGTTTCCTTTACGAGTAGTGATTCCTCCATTGTCAGTGTAACCGGTAATACGGCGACCCTAGTCTCAGGCGGAACCGTACAGATCACTGCCAATCAAGGGGGTAACTCGATCTATGACGCGGCTCCCGCAGTCACCCAAAACTTAACGGTTCTTGACGACACGCTGAAAGTACAAACCATCACCTGGACGCAGGATCTATCAAGTTTATCTTACGGAGCTGCCAACATTACTATGACTGCTACTGCAACTTCCAACCTGCCCATAACTTACACGGTTACAAGTGGTGTGGGAGTGGTACAGGTGTCTGGTTCAGTTCTTCAGGTAGTAGGTGCAGGTAGTGCCACGGTTACGGCTTCCCAAAATGGTAATGGTGAATGGGCCGCCGCTCCAACGGTTGATAAAAGCATTACCGTTTCCAAGGCCAACCAGGTCATTGTTCGAAATGATAACAACGCAACGCTAGTCAACTTGACCAAGGATTCAGGAGATTTCGAATTTGCACCTGCGATCAAATCAAATAAGGCGGGCACAACCACATCCACTGGTTTAAGCATCACCTACAGCAGTTCCAACAGCAATGTGGTTCAGGTAACCGGTGCGGGAGCACGGTTAAAAATGGTTGGTGGAGGAACCGCCACTATCACCGCATCTCAAGCGGGGGATGCCGGCTATAATGCTGCAGTCAACAAGACCTTTACCGTGGCGGTCACGGAATACAGTCCCTACTCAGATTCCCTGCCGGGAATGATTCTGTGGTTGGATGCCAATGATGTTAATGGGGATGGCTTGGCTGAATCTGCCAGTGATTTCGTGTCCGGTGGAACGAACGGAGTGGTTAGTTCATGGGCCGACCGTTCGGGTAGTGTTAATTCCCTGNCACAAAGCGACGCAACCAAGATGCCTGCCTACCAAGTAAATGGTGGGGTTACCGCCCTTTCCTTCGACGGAACCAATGACTCCCTTTCCAAGGTGATGCCTTCCACAGTCTCAGGAAACCCCGGCTTTACCATGTTAATCGCGGCAAAAGCTTCAGGTACTGCAGGTCAGCTCATGCAAATGGGTTCAACCTCAGGGACTGCTAACCAAGTTATTGGTCTGACCGCAAGAGGTGGTTTTGATTTTAACCAAGGTACCATTTCTCCAAGCTCTAACTTCACCACAACGCCAACAATTGGTGTATTTCGAAGAGCCNCTGGTTCCTTGAAAAGTGAGGGAGAATTTTACCGTTATGGAAGTAAGCTTTCGATGACTGCAATTAGCGTATCAGGCTCCCCGAACATTCCAAGTTCGTCCAGCAAATTAACCTTGGCAAACGGGCTTAACTCATCCGGAAGTAATCAGTTCTTCAATGGTAAGATTCATGAGGTTATCATGTTCTCCGGAGAACTAAACGACCATGCGGTTCGCAGGCTTGAGGGCTACTTGGCATGGAAATGGGGAGGCCAGTCCAATCTGGTAAATGGCCACCCCTACAAAGCATCAAGGCCCCAGTTTGGTGGTACGCAGACCATAACATTAGCCCATACCAATGTTCCGGTTGATCCAAGTGATAATGTACCAAATGTTTCGATTTTTGATAGTCCATTTGTTCTGGAAGGCTCGTTTTC
>NHDN01000064.1 GCA_002171765.1 Verrucomicrobia bacterium TMED60 | reverse complement strand
CGGTGAGGACTCTTGTTGGCGACACGAGTGTCGGGCGCGTCGCATCTTTGGATCCACGCAAATTTTCTATGTAATTTCGTCATGGCCACATCACATCGAGGCCCTTGCCCTAAGGCATGCAGCTGAAGTCTGCGATGTCTAACCGGTTCGGCTAGGAACTGTTTTGCTCACCAATGGTCAGTCCGGAAGGGTCCAGCGGGGAGACCGTCCATGTTGTAGAGGTTGGCGTCCGCCGGATTCATGGTAAAGGCATAGCGTGCGGCTACTGGTTTCTTGACCGCTTTGGAACTGAGCACCACTTGATCACCCACAATTTTTGCCTCCGCCCAGTGCCACTGCTTGTCGGCTCCGGCGATGGAGAAATGCTTCAGGGTACCCCCAGTAACCCGCTGAGTNGGATTAAGGCCTTCTTTTTTCCCGACCATCAGACCCTGTCCTACATTTTTGAAGGACAGATGAACNTTGCGGCCCTTGATCTCATGACCGGTGTAAAGNGGACCGGAGGGAACCAAGGCATCCATCTCATAGGTCTGGTGCAGGGCCCAGCGTGCCAGGCGTCCNCCNACATCCTGTTTGTTCTTGGGATGAATATCGTTGGGGTTATGGGCATCCGCCAGNTCGATNATCACTGCCATTCCGGTGTGCTTAAGATCGAGGGCCTGGGTTTGAGCCTCCCGCAATTTAGCCCAGCCATCTCCGCCGCCCGGAGTGGTACCGGGTTTTTTCCAATTACAAAGTTGAACCCAGTAAAACCCAAGGTTTGGGTTTTGAAAGGCTTTTCTCCATCCCTTTACCAAGGCGTGCTTCTTTTGGTAGTAAGTAACACCTTCCGCACCATTGGATTCGCCCTGGTACCAGATCGCACCGCGCAAGGCGTAGGGAGTNAGGGGNTGAACCATGGAGTTGTAAATCGCGGAAGGGGAACCTCCCTTAACTTGAGTTTCCTGGGTGTAAGCAGCCACGCTCTTAGCCTGTTCANAAAGTTCGGGTACTGACTTGAATCCGTCGAGGGTGGTCCAGGGCTCGATCCGGGTACCTCCCCAGTTCGATCCGATTAAACCGATGGGTACGCCCAGTGNAAGATGGAGTCGACGGCCGAAGTAATACCCCGTAGCACTAAATCCGGGGACAGACTGGGAGGAGCAGACCTTCCATTCACCTTTCCCTTCTCTTTGNGGCAGGGGATGGACGGTGTGGCCAGGGACATCGAAGAGGCGAATCTTGGGGTGGTTGGCCCGGGCCATTTCCTCCTTGGGGTTGGCNCANTGGGAGACTTTCCANTCCATGTTGGANTGTCCCGAGCAAATCCAGACNTCGCCAACCAGTATATTTTCCAGTTTGATCTCCTCGTTCCCTTTNACGGTCAAGGTAGAGGGTGAAGCATTGGCTTTCAATTTGCCGAGCTTGACCATCCATGCTCCATTCTTACCGGCGGTGGTCTCTTTCTTCTGTCCNGCGAAGNAAACGGTGACTTTTTCGCCCGCCTCGCCCCAGCCCCAGATCGGAACGGGCATATCCCGCTGGAGAACCATATTGGAGTTAATCACCGCAGGTAAGCGGAGAGCATGAGCATAAAATGAGGTGCAAAAAAGAAGGAAGAAAGAAGAGAGAATTCGCATGGGATTGAGGCTGGTTTTAATTTGGAAAGAGAAAATCAAGAAAATGCTTTGTGAATCTTTTGATCAACTTAAAAAGATTCCTTGGCCGGAAAATTTTTCTTTGAGGATAAGGTCTAGAACGGTTAGGCCTTGGACATGAGATTCATCCTTTTTATTTTCCCCTGCGTTTTTTTAATCGGTCAGGCTGCCACCCCGGAAAAACCAAATTTCCTCCTGATCTTAGCCGATGATTGCACTTACAATGACCTGCCTCTGTACGGCGGGGAAAATGCCAAGACTCCCAACCTCGATCGCTTTGCTTCTCAGGGCCTTACTTTTAACCGGGCCTATGTTTCCTCCTCGATGTGCCAACCCTGCCGGGCAGAATTGTATTCCGGGCTTTATCCAATGGGGAACGGTTGTGCCTGGAATCATTCCGGTTGCCGCCCCGAGATTACCGGGATGCCTCAGGCTCTGGGGAAATTGGGATACCGGGTGGGGCTCGCAGGTAAGACCCATATCCGGCCCGCGGAGGTATTTCCCTTTGAGAAAGTTGAAGGCTTTGATCCCAACTGCGTCCGCAACCCCACCCTGGATCACGACTTACGACCGATCAAACAATTTATCAGTGGTGAAAAGGACCAACCGTTTTGTCTCGTAATCGCTCTAACCGAACCCCATGTGCCTTGGGTAATGGGGGACGCTTCCCAGTATCCGCCGAAAAAACTTAAACTTCCACCCAATATCGCGGATACCCCAAGAACCAGGGAAGACTTTTCCAAATATTTGGCCGAGATCACTTACATGGATGCCCAGGTGGGGGATATTTTGGATACCCTGAAAAGCGTCGGCAAAGAAGATGATACCCTGGTGCTTTTCAGCTCCGAACAGGGCTCCCAGTTCCCGGGTTGCAAATGGACCACTTGGGATACCGGACTGCACACCGCATTGATTGCCCGCTTTCCCCAAAGGATTGAGGCAGGTAAGCGTACCAATGCCTTAGTTCAGTATGCCGATATTTTGCCTACCCTGCTGGAAATTGCCGGGGCGGAACCAAAGGGCTTGGACGGGCGGAGTTTTGATGCAGTGCTCAGGGGAAAAGAAAAAAAGCACCGATCCTTTGTCTACGGGATGCACAACAACTTCCCGGAAGGTCCCCCTTATCCAACCCGTACCATTTCGGATGGCACGCATCGTTTGATTCTTAACCTTACACCCGGTGAACTTTTCATTGAAAAGCACCTCATGGGATTAAAGGGAAACGCGGTCCTCAATAATCCTTACTGGGCCACCTGGGTGCGGGATTCATGGGTGAAGCCCGAGATTTATAAACTGGTGAAAAGATACCAGAGCCGGCCNCCAGTTAGTTTTTATNANACCTTGAAAGATCCTTATGAAATGAATGACCTTGCCGGTGGCCNGAAATATCAANCCAAGATGAAGGAGATGAGGGAAGAATTGGAGGCCTGGATGAAGAGNGAGGGAGACCCGGGTGCTTGGTTGGATTCCAGAGAAGCCCAGCAGGCTGCCAAATCCGGAGAGCATATTTATTAATGATGCAATTTTCAACCATCTAGAAATTCTTACTTTTTAAGGAGGTAAAATGGGAAAGTATTTTTTTCTTTCCTTTCGTCTTCGATTTTAAACCCTTTTGCTAATCAAGGTTTGAATTTGCCTTTAAGAAGGTTTTTCCTCTCTTTATTTAATTTGTGCATATTATGAAACTTATTCTTTCCCCCTTATCCTTTTTTTTGATATCCAATTTTTTCCTTTCAGGTTTACTTGCCGGAAAAGAAAAACCCTTGAATTTGTTGCTGATCACAGTGGATGATATGAGTTGTGATTCGGTTGGAGTTTTCGGCTCGAAATTGGAAGGGACNACTCCGGTAATGGACCGNTTGGCNTCCCAGTCCCTTCGCTTCGAATACGCTCATGTTACGGTGGGTAATTGCAACCCTTGCCGAAATGTGATGTTTTCCGGTCTGATTTCACACAACAANAAGGTGGAAGGCTTTTACAAAGTACCCGAGCCGGGCTGGCCGC
The DNA here is from genome assembly GCA_002171765.1 of Verrucomicrobia bacterium TMED60. Next base: position 10,624 of record NHDN01000064.1, on the reverse strand, counting down.
ATATGGTCGATTTATTAAAGGATGCTGGATATTATACAGGTATTCATGGAAAAGTGACCCACTCCAGTCCATATCAACCTTATGCCTGGGACGAGGACCTGACGATTTCCCCTTCCGGAAAAAAAGCGGATATTAAGGATGCAAANGCCTATGGTGCTTCTACCGCCCGTGGGATTGCCCAGGCAAAAGGTTTGGGGCAGCCGTTTTTTCTCTCGATTAATATTTCCGATCCTCACAAACCCTTCTGGTCTCAGGTTCGGGGAGGAGGGGAGGATCCCTATATTCCCAGTAAGATTTTTACCGCGGATGAGGTGCCGGTTCCGGGTTTTCTGTTTGAGGATCCAGAGGTGCGTCAGGAACTAGCCCTGTATTACAGTAGTGTACGTCGGGCAGATGACTGCCTTGGTGCAGTTCTTCAAGCCTTAAAGAAAAGTGGAGATTGGGACAATACTATGCTGGTCTTTTTATCGGATCACGGGATGCCCTTGCCCTTTGCCAAGACACAGCTCTATCACCACAGCACCCGTACTCCCTTGATGGTGAGAATTCCCGGGGTTACCAAAGCAGGTAAGGTCGATAAGCAACATATGGTTTCCGTACTTGATCTCTTACCCACCGTCTTGGATACCTTGAAAATTGAGAAACCAAACCGTTTGGACGGTCGATCCTTTTATCCGCTGCTGAAGGGAGAAAAGCAAGAGGGCTGGGATTATGTGATCAAGCAATACCATGAGAATTCTGGCCGATCAAGGGATCCGATGCGGGCCATTCAGACCAAGACCCATTTGTATCTTTTTAATCCCTGGTCCAACGGGGAACGAGTTTTTGCCACTGCCACCAATGGAACCGTAACTTGTAAAAGAATGATCGCCTTGGCGGAAGAGGATGAGGAAATGAATCAGAGATTGGAACTCTATCGATTTCGGGTACCCCAGGAATTATACCAAGTCAAAAGAGATCCGGATTGCTTGGAGAACTTGATCGACTACTCCACGAAAAGTAAGGAGAAGAGAAGGTTGCAGAAACTTTTGGAAGATTGGATGGTACGAACCGGTGATCCCATCCTCGAATGTTTTCAGAAACGGGATGATCCGGAATTTGTGGAAGCCTATGTGCAAAAATTGGAAGCGGAAGCCAATGCCCGCAGAAAAGCAGAGAAGCCACCCAAGAAAGCAAAGGTAAAAAAGAAATCCTGATCTTAATCCGAGAATTTCTTTCCTATGCCCGATTCCAAACTTCTTTACATTTTTTTATTGGCTCTGGTTTCAATTGCTTCTGGAGAAAAGGATGCCAAGNACCTGTTTATCTTATCCGGGCAATCCAATATGCAGGCACACCGCCCCGATGAAGCCTTTACTCCGGCGGTGGAAAAAGCCTTGGGCAAGGATAAGGTAATCGTTATCCAGGATGCCCTTGGGGGCCAACCGATCCATCGCTGGTGGAAGCCATGGAGGGATCCGGANGGGCAAAGCCCCGAGCAGTTGGGTGATCTTTATGACCGCTTGATGAACAAGGTCAGAGCGGCAATTGATGGCCAAAAAATTGCAAGTATCTGCCTAGTCTGGATGCAGGGCGAACGGGATGCCCGAATGGGGTGGGGCAAGTTGTATGAAGAGGCACTGCTTGGACTCCATGCTCAATTGGCAAAGGATTTGAATTGGAAGAAGAAGGATCTTGGTTTTGTGATCGGGAGGTTGAGTGATTTTGATATGGGTAATCAAAAATATCCCCACTGGACCCTGGTTCGGGAAGTGCAGCAAAAAGTTGCGGATTCCCATCCGCAGTTTTTTCTGGTCAATACCGATGACTTGAATGATGGACTGAGCCGAAAAGGGAAGGAAATCAAAGATGACCTGCACTATTCCGGAGAAGGTTATAAAATTTTGGGCAGTCGCTTTGCCGCTGCCTGTTTAAAAATGATAAAGAAATAAAATATGAGAATTTCAACCCCCTNNATTCTTGGTATTCTAATTCCTTTTTTTGCTTTTGGTACAGTACGGCTCCCTAGCATCTTTTCGGATTATNTGGTGTTCCAGCAACAAAGTGGGAACCCGATCTGGGGNTGGGCAGAGCCGGGAGAAAAGGTTACCGTNTNCACCACTTGGGGCTCGAAGGAATCGGTTACGGCCGGGGAAGATGGGAGTTGGAAAGTTATTTCCTACACCCAGGAACCGGGAGTGGGGCATGAGGTAAGCATTCAAGGAAGCAATCAAATCGTATTGAAAGAGGTCGCGGTTGGAGAAGTCTGGTTATGTGCCGGACAGTCCAATATGGGTTGGTCTACGGGCAACTCCTTTGAAGCCGATGCTGAACTGGAGGTGAACCTGCCAGATTTTCGAATCTTCCGCTCGGCCCGTGAACATTGGCATGAACCTCTTAAAGAAAATCGGGACCGCTTAGCCTGCTGGAAGCCATGTAATCCGAAATCCGCAGCTGAGACCTCTGCGGTTGCTTATTATTTTGGGAAGACCCTGCAGCAAAAACTCGGGGTACCGGTTGGGATTATCCAACGGGCTTATGCGGGCACTCCAATTGAGGGCTGGATGCCCTGGGGAATTCAACGGGATGACCCCAGAACCATGGACCATAAAAAACAATTGGATGAAGGAGCTAAAAAGGGGATTGCAAGGGGAGAAACCAAAGAAAAAGCCTTGGTTGAATTCCAGCAGGCGTTGGCTGAATATAATGCCAAGATCGATCGGGGTGAGACCATGAAGAATCAATCGCGTCCCTTATCTCCTCCGATCATTACCAAGCCTTCAAACCTGGGGCATCAATACCCCGGGCATATTTTCAACGCCATGATTGCTCCGATTGTACCCTATGCGATTCGGGGTGTGGTTTGGTATCAGGGTGAAAGGAATGCCAAGAACGCCCCACAAGCCGAGCATTATTCCGAACAGCTTAAGCAGATGATTGGATATTACCGAAATCTATGGCACGGAAATTCATGGGGTGCGGTGAATGATGGATTTCCGTTTTATTTCACCCAGCTCCCCAGTTGGAATCCTGTGCAAACTAAGCCAGTGGAAGGGGTCGAGTCTCCGTGGGTTGTAAGTAGGGAGAGTATGCTTCGGGTCACCCAGGAGCTCTACAATACCGGGATGGCAGTAACGATTGATACCGGTGATGAGGTTTTACTACATCCCAAGAATAAGAAACCCATCGGGGTCCGACATGCTTATCTTGCATTGGGCAAGACTTATGGGTTTCCCCTGGTTCATCAGGGACCGGTTTTTTCCAACTTTAAAGTGGAAGGTAAAAAAATGCTCCTGAATTTTACCTCTTCCGGATCTGGATTGACTGGTGGAAGAGAGGGGCCATTGAATGCCTTTGCCTTGGCTGGCAAAGACCGAGTCTGGCACTGGGCNAAGGCNAAAATTAAAGAAAATGCAGTGGTGCTCACTTCCAATAAAGTCAAGAATCCAGTGGCTGCCCGCTATGCATGGGCGATGAACCCTTCCCAAAGAAACCTGCTTTACAATCAGGAGGGCTTCCCTGCCTCTCCTTTCCGAACCGATGACTGGCCCCTCTACGATCCGGAGTCCGAACCGGTGGAAGTGACCAAGCCGACAAGGCCCAAGGGTTATGAAGCCAGGGATTGGACTCGGCCAGCAATCAAGAATTAATCAAGCTTTTGATGACGAAATATTTCCTGCTCGGTCTGCTTCCTTTCTGTTTTCTCTCTGCAGACCCACCCAATGTAATCATTATCCAGACCGATGAGCACAACTTGCGTACCCTCGGGTGCTACCGGGAGCAGATGAGTGATGATCAGGCCTTCATCTGGGGTAAGGGTAATCAGGTGGAAACTCCGAATATTGACTCGATTGCCCGGGATGGATTGATTTGCACAAACTATTTTGCCGCTTCTCCTGTCTGTACTCCCTCCCGGGCATCCTGGGTGTCCGGTCTTTACCCGCAGGCTACTGGATCTTCGAGCAACAACTTGCCCCTGCATGATTCCATCATTACCTTTGCTGAGGTTCTTCGAAAACGGGGATACGCGACCTCTTACCTAGGGAAGTGGCATTTGGATGGGGATGCCAAACCGGGATGGGCCCCGACCCGAAAGTTTGGATTCTCCGATAACCGCTTCATGTTCAACCGTGGTCATTGGAAAAAATTTGAAATGACCGAGGAGGGCCCAAGGGTAGCAACCAAGAAGAATGGAAATCCGGTTTACGATTTAAGCGATGCGAATGAAACGAGTTTTGCCACCGATTGGTTGGTTGACCGTTCCCTGGAGGTTTTGGAACGAGACAAAGGTAAACCTTTCTGCCTGATGCTTGCCTTGCCCGATCCCCATGGGCCCAACACGGTACGGGCTCCCTATGATACCATGTACGACCACCTGACTTTTCAACAACCGGTTACCATGCGAAAGGTGTTGGCGGCTCTGCAGCATCGTCCGGGATGGGTCAGCGGTGGTTCCAATGCGGTCAAAAAACTGAGCCAGGCGACTTTATCCAAGTACTTTGGAATGGTCCGTTGCATCGATGACAATGTGGGGAAAATCCTTCGCTTTTTGGAGCGTAACAAACTGGTGGAAAACACAATTCTTGTGTTCACTTCTGATCATGGTGATATGATGTGTGAACACTGCCGAATGAATAAGGGCCTTCCCTATAAGACCTCGGTGGGTATTCCTTTTGTTTTACGCTATCCGGCCAAGGTCCCAGCGGGGAAAGTGATTGATACCGCCTACACCACGGTTGATTTCTTTCCCACGCTTATGGGGCTCATGGGTATNTCCGANGGCTTGCCCCAATTGCACGGGTTGAATGCATCCATTGCCTACACCAATAAGAAAAAAGAAATTGCCAAGGACCGTATCGTTTATGTTCGGCAGTCCAACGGTAGTTGGGTGGCCGCCTTTGACCGGCGCTATAAATTGGTGATTTCTAGCCTTGATCAGCCTTGGCTTTTTGACTTGGAGAAGGACCCGGATGAGTTATCCAATTATTACGGGCGTGAAGGGTACGAGAAACCATNCCAGCGTTTAAAAACCGAGTTGCTTGCCCAGATGAAAAAATTCAAGGAGCCTGCNNTGAAGGAAAAAAAACTTCGCTTCGAATAGTAAAAACTTAATCTTTTTCTTGGATTTCCGATNCGAAATCGTTCATGCTCTCAGCACATGGATAAAAAAGATATAGCGGATATTTTAGACCGGATCGGAACGATGTTGGAAATCAAGGGGGAAAACCCTTTTAAAGTTCGAGCCTATTTTTCGGGTGCCCGTACTTTACAGACCATGGAGGAGGACTTGGGCGAAGTGATTGAGAGTGGTAAACTGGGCGAAGTTCCCGGTATTGGAAAGGCACTGACAGAGAAAATTGAAACCCTGTTTACAACCGGAGAACTGGAATTTTATGATAAACTGGTGGCATCCGTGCCCTCCGGGTTAATGGATCTATTGGATATTCCCGGTCTGGGGGGAAAGAAAATTAAGGTTCTTCATGAAAAACTTGGAATTGATTCCATTGAATCCTTAACCGTTGCCTGCCAAGAGGGAAAGGTTGCGGAGCTTAAGGGCTTCGGGAAAAAGACCGAAGAAAAAATTCTTTCCGGAATTGAAAACCGGGAAGCCTATGCCGCCCGTCATCTTTGGTGGGATGCCCGGGCCAAAGTGGATCAGATTTTACCTGGGTTGCAAGGATTAGCTGAAGTCGAACGGGTGGAGGCAGCCGGGAGTTTTCGAAGGGGGATGGAGACGGTGGGAGACCTTGATTTTTTGGTGGCTTCTTCCAACCCGGTACCAATCATGGACTGGTTTACCAGCATGGATGGAATTGTTGAGGTTTCCGCACATGGAGATACCAAGTCGAGCGTGCGTTTTGAGGGAGGGATGCAGGCTGATATCAGGGTGGTGCCCAAGGAACAGTTTTTCTTTGCCCTTCATCATTTCACCGGATCCAAGGACCACAATGTCCGGATGAGACAAAAGGCTCTTTCCCTTGGTTTAAGCTTAAGTGAATGGGGCTTGCGTCCGGAGGAGGAAAAGGACTCATCCCGAAAGGCAGGACCAATCGAGGCTCATTCGGAAGAGGATATATTCAAGGCACTGGGGCTGCAATATGTACCACCCGCTTTACGGGAAGGAATGGGAGAGGTCGAGGCTGCGGAGCGGAAGGAATTACCTGAGTTGCTTGAGTTCTCGGATCTCAAGGGATGTTTTCATAACCACACCACCGCCTCGGATGGCCGGAATACATTAGAGGAAATGGCGGAAGAAGCGGATCGTAGAGGATGGGAATACCTTGGGATTTCGGATCATTCAAAATCAAGTTTTCAAGCGAATGGACTGGATGAGTCCAGGCTCGCAAAACAGGTCAAAGCGATCGAGGAGCTCAATGAGAGTGGGCAATTTCGGGTCCATTTGTTTTCCGGTTCCGAGGTGGATATTTTATCCGGGGGCCGCTTGGATTTTGAAGATGCGATTCTTGAATCCCTGGATTATGTAGTGGCCTCGGTTCATAATGGCCTAACTCAGGACGAGGAGACGATGACGGCAAGAATTATACAGGCCTTGGAACACCCCANGGTTACCATGCTTGGTCATGTAAGTGGTCGGCTCCTGCTTCGGAGAGAAGCGAGTAAGATGAATATTCAAAAGGTTATTGATGCGGCTCTCGCCAACGACACCATTCTTGAACTNAATGCCAATCCGATGCGCTTGGATATGGATTGGAGACATTGGCGAAAGGCNGCGGAAAAAGGATTACTCTGCTGCATCAATCCGGATGCCCATGCCCTTCATCATTTTGATTTTCAGGAAGCGGGTGTGAATTGTGCCCGCAAGGGCTGGCTAACCGCAAAAAACCTTTTGAATACCCGTACTTTGGTCGAGGTTAAGGAGTTTCTCAACTAGAATTCAGGGGGAACAAACTAGGAACATGCGCCTTTTAATCTTTTTGCTTTTCACCTTTTCNGCNTCTGCAAAACCAAATTTCGTGGTTTTTCTGGCGGACGACCTAGGCTATGGCGATGTCGGGTACCAGGGAGGAGATGTGCCCACCCCGAACATTGATTCCATCGCAAGGGAGGGAGTGGTTTTTACCGATGGGTATATTACCTGTCCAGTATGTGCTCCATCCCGGGCNGGTTTACTGACCGGCAGGTACCAGCAAAGTTTTGGTTTTTGGGACAACATCGGACCCTTTCGGGTATCCAAGGAGGTGGAACCTGGGATTCCACTGGACATACCAATCCTNTCCGAACGGCTAAAGGAGCTGGGATATGTTTGTGGGTTGTTTGGCAAAACCCATGAAGGAGACAGTGAGGAAATGATGGCCTTCAATCGATGGGATGAATTTTTTGGTTTTAATAATGGAGCATCGAATTATCTCCCGGGAATGAACCGCGACCATAATCCGATCTTTCACAACCAGAAAATTATCAACCAATCTTATGAAAAGAAGGGAATCAGCCGGGACGAAATCAATCATAAGGGAGTCCTGCAAATAGACCGCAAACAATACCTNACCGATCTCATTGCAGACTACACCCTTTCCTTCATCGAGGAAAACCAGGATCGTCCCTTTTTATGTTACCTTCCATTCAACGCAATTCATGGTCCTTTTCAGGCGCCCAAGGACTTGTATGAAAAATATGCTTCCGAAAAAAATCACCAGCGCCGCTTGAATATGGCGATGCTGGATTCCATGGATCAAAATATTGGCCGGGTTTTGNANACACTGAAGAANCTGGATTTGGAAAAAGATACTTTGGTGATCTTNCTGAGCGANAATGGTGGGCATGAGGANTCTCCCAACCTGCCCCTGCGNGGAAAGAAGGCAACCTACTGGGAAGGCGGGATTCGGGTGCCATTCTGCCTGAAGTGGCCCGGTCGATTGGAAGCGGGTCAAGTCTATCGGAAGCCGGTCATCTCCCTCGACCTGCTTCCCACCCTGGTTCAGGCAGCGGGGGCAAGCATTGACCCGTCCTGGAAGTTGGATGGCGTGGATCTTATGCCCTACCTCTTGGATTCAAGCAAGGGGCCGCCCCATAAGAATCTCTATTGGACCTGGGGATCACGGAAAGCAATTCGGGCGGGAAAATACAAGGCCTTGTCCCAGGACTCCGGCAAGAGTTGGCAACTGTATGACTTGAAAAAGGATCTTTCCGAGCAGAAGGATTTGGGAGCGGAGCAAGCATCCAAGTTGGATCAGTTGGTGAAAAGATTTAAGTCCTGGGAAAAAGAATTAATGCCTCAGCAATGGGGCTGGAGGTCCGACCTTGGATACAAAGATCCCACCTTTGGTCAGCCTAAGCCCTACCACGATCCAAACTATTTTAAGAAGTCAGAATAAGGGATCGGATTGGTTTTGCTCCTGNTTCAGAAATCGCTTAGATCCCAGATGTGGCCCTGATCAGTTATCGTAACCTTACCCTGTCCTATGGCGGACCACTCCTGCTGGATGATGTTGGAATAAGCATCGAAAAAAAGGAGAGNATTTGCCTGCTTGGTCGAAACGGGGAGGGTAAGTCGTCCTTACTCCGGATTCTGGCAGGACAGGTGAAACCGGATAAAGGAGAGGTTGAGCGGATGGACGGACTTGGAGTTGCCAAGTTGGACCAGGAAATTCCAGTGGGTGTGGAGGGCACCGTCTTTGACCTAGTCGCGAAAGGATTAGGAAGCGAAGCAGATCGGATACGGGAGTATAACCTAGCCACTCAAAAATTGGCGGAAAAGCCCGAAGAAGATTCTTTAATGGAGGAAGTGGACCGTTTACAGGCTGAACTGGATCGTAGCGATGGTTGGAGCCTGGATCACCGGGTGGCCTCGGTGATTGACCGGGTCGGATTGGAACCGGATGAAAACTTTGATACCCTCTCAGGGGGGAATAAAAGTCGGGCGATGCTTGCTCAAGCTTTGGTGAGTGAGCCCCATCTGTTAATTTTGGACGAGCCCACCAACCACTTGGATTTTGCCGGTATTCGATGGCTGGAGGATTTTTTGAAAAAAGGGGAATTTGCGGTGCTTTTTGTTTCCCATGACCGTGCTTTTTTGCGTTCTCTCTCTACCCGTATTCTGGAACTGGACCGGGGAAAGCTGACTTCCTGGACTTGCGGGTACGAAAAATTTTTGATTCGAAAAGCTGAGTTTCTGGCAGCGGAGGAAAAAAATAATGCGGTGTTTGATAAGAAACTGGCGGAGGAGGAAGTATGGATCCGGAAGGGTATTCAGGCACGGCGGACCCGGAATGAGGGAAGGGTACGGGCCTTGTTCAAATTAAGAAACCAGCGATCAGAACGGCGGGAATTACAGGGGAAGGTAAATCTTTCCTCTTCGAATCAGGCACAGGCTTCCGGCCGGAAGGTGATTACCATCAAGGGGCTGAATTATTCCTGGGGGGAGAATTCGATCATCCAGAATTTTACTACCACAATCTGGCGGGGGGATAAGATCGGAGTGGTTGGTTTAAACGGTTCGGGTAAGTCCACCCTGCTTCAACTTTTACTTCAACAATTGGAGCCAAATTCGGGAAGCGTGGATCACGGGACTAAACTGGAAGTGGCTTATTTTGATCAACTTAAGGCAAAGGTCCGGGAAGACCTATCGGTTGCGGAAAATGTGGCTCCCAATGGGGACACCGTTGAAATAAACGGAAATAAGAAACATATTTTATCCTACCTTCGGGACTTTTTATTTCTCCCCGAAACCGCACGGGCACCGGCCAAGATGCTCTCCGGTGGGGAACGGGCCCGCTTACTCTTGGCCAAGCTCTTTCTACAACCGGCAAACTTGCTGATTCTGGACGAACCCACCAACGACCTCGATATTGAAACCATTGAACTTCTNGAAGAAAGACTGCTCGACTTTCAGGGTACCCTGCTACTGGTGAGTCACGACCGGGATTTCCTGGATAATGTGGTGACGGCAACCATCGCCTTGGATGGACAGGGTGGGGTGGTTGAATATGCGGGTGGATGCGGGGACTGGTTGAATCAATTGAGCAAACCCAGGGAGAAGCCCAAGCCCTCAAATAAGCCAGAGCCTAAGGTACTTAATCCAAGTCCACCCAAGCGAAAACTTTTGAATAAAGAACGGGAAGCTCTCAAGACACTACCTAAAAAAATTGAGGAGATGGAAGCGGACCGCGACCGGCTCACTGCGTTGATGCAGGAATCCGATTATTATCGAAATGCTCAGAACGACCCCGCGGGTGACCAAAAAAAACTCGAACAGTTGGAACACGAAATCCTCCAAGCTTATGAGACTTGGGAAGAACTGGAAGAGTTATCAAAATCTTAGCCAGAAAAAAATAAATTTTCCTCGTCTAATAAAACTTGGATATTTTTTGGTTAGTTTAAAGAATCCTTCCTCCTTGCAGTTACCTTCCGAATAAATCTAATCTATTCCTCTTTCATGAACCTGAAGCAGCTCATCCTCATTTCGTTTTTATCTTTATACTTAAGCAAAAGTTGGGGNGTNNAACCGGATTCTTTTTTTCATCACTCAGTGGGAACGGAGAAAAAGCCGTGGACGGATAAGGCTTTTTTGAATGATCCAAAGGATTTTCAGTTTGCGATCGTGGNCGACCGGACCGGTGGCCCGCGGGCNGGCGTCTTTCCACGAGCGGTGGACAAGCTCAACCTTTTGCGCCCTGAGTTTGTGATC